>NZ_BAAANN010000006.1:0-333393 GCF_039529815.1 Amycolatopsis minnesotensis
CGGCGTCAGATTCCCCGAAGGCGACCTTCACGGACCAAGGCCCCGACGGCTCCACGCATCCGCCACCCACCTCACCGGAACCGACGCGCACACATCACTGTGGCCTTCAGGGCATACCGCTGTGGTGCCGCCACCCCGCGATGGTGGTGCGAAGGCCGAGTTTGGGGCGCTCAGTGCTGCCCACCCGTCGCCCGACCACCACCCCTACGGAAACGCTTCGCGTTGCTGTGTCCGCCCACCCGTCGCCCGACCACCACCCCTACGGAAACGCTTCGCGTTGCTGTGTCCGCCCACCCGTCGCCCGACCACCACCCCTACGGAAACGCTTCGCGTTGCTGTGTCCGCCCACCCGTCACCCGACCACCACCCCTACGGAAACGCTTCGCGTTGCTGTGTCCGTCAAGGTGGCCTTCAGGGGCATGCAGCGCGCACTCGATACGCGAGCAGGTTCCCGAATGTGACCCGCAGGGCACGAAACCACAGCCCACCCTGCACGCGATCTTCACGGAATCACTCATCTGAGGCGGTTCGCGACTGACCGGTCGGTGTCCGGCGGAGTTCGTCGAGCCAGGCCAGGTGACCGCCGAGGGCTTCGTTGCCCGCCGGGGTCAGCTGGAACCAGGTGCGAGGCCGTCGCCCGACCGCGCCCTTGGTGACCTCGATGTACCCGGCGTCCTCGAGGATCCGGGCGTTCTTCGACACCGACGAGTCCGCGACGCCGACGATCTCGCGCACCGTGGCGAACTCGACCTTGGTTGCGCCTTGCAGCAGCGCGCACATCGCCAGCCGGGTGCCCGCCTCCAGCAACGGATCTCGCTTGGCCGCCGCGCCGCTGCTCACGGGCGCACTACGCGGCCGTCGCGGATGTCGCGTCGCATGGCGGCGTTCATCCCGCACATCAGCCCGGCGCCGATGACGGCGGTGGCGATCGCGACCGCGATCCCCGGCCCGGTCTCCTCGGCACGGACCAGCAGGTTCACCGCGACGATCCCGGCCACGCCCACGACGAGAAGTGCCACGCCGGTGAGCCGGGTGGAGGGGTAGGCCCGCAGCGTCTTGCGGGAAAACGCCGTTCCCCGGAGCCGCGAGAGCAGCAGGTCGCCGAAGAGCAGGATGACCAGGCTGGGCCACATCACAGCCTGGTACGCGCCGCTCCACGTCGTCAGATGCGGTACCAGCGGTGCCGCGAGCAGGCCCAGCAGCGCCAGCCCCATCAGCCCGATGTACCACCAGGGCCACCGCGCCCGCTGCGCCAGTGCGTCGCGCGCCTGCCCGGCCAGGGCCGTTCCGTCGGTTTCTTCGCTCATGGTCTCTCCCAAGTCGGCAGTGGGTGAAGTACTTTCCCTTTCGAAAGTACTTCGTCGAGGTGCTGAGCGCAAGCGCGGTGCGACCGTTTGTCAGGGGTGCCACGGGGGTATTCCTGGTCGAATCCCGAGACGGATGATCCCGTGAAGGTCGTGTGAAGGGCGGCTCGTGGTTCGGTGTCCTGCGGGTCGCGTTCGGGAACCTGGTTGCGTATCGAGTTGCGCGCGCCCTTGACCCTGAAGGCCACCTTGACGGCACTGAGCGCCGTGAAGGATGCTCCTATAGAGGCCGAGGTGGGGTCCGCTGCGCATGCCCTGAAGGTGCCCTTCGGGGAATCTGACGCCGCGAAGGTGACCTTCAGGGCATGCGCTGGGATTTCGCCGCCCGCGCCTCTTCCCCCGTCCGCGCTCAGGCCCCTGCAGGGACCTTCAGGGATGTGCATGCCGCGGATGCGGCCTTCACCGGGGCTGCTCCGCTCCAGGGCGCATGCCCTGAAGGTGCCCTTGAGGGAATCTGACGCCGCGAAGGTCACCTTCAGGGCATCAGCACCACCACGCCGCACGCCGGGAGGGGCGAGATCGCGGCGTCAGATTCCCCGAAGGCGACCTTCACAGACCAAGGCCCCGACAGCTCCACGCATCCGCCACCCACCTCACCGGAACCGACGCGCACACATCACTGCGGCCTTCAGGGGCATTCGCCCGCGCCGCGAGCAGCCCGCCATCGCCGACAACCACCAACCCCAACTTCACGAAATCACTTATCGAGGGAGAGCCATGGTCGACGTCGAACGGATCTTCACCGTGCGCAAGCCGGTGGACACCGTCATCGAGTACTTGAAGGACTTCTCGCACAGCGAACGCTGGGACCCCGGCACGGTGTCCTGCCGCCGCACCGGCAGCGGGCCACTCGGCGTCGGTGCCGAATGGCACAACGTCACGGAGTTCCGGGGGAAGAAGACCGAGTTGACCTACCGGCTCGACCGCGCCGAACCGGGGCGCCTCGTGTTCGTCGGCACCAACAAGACGGTCACCTCGACCGACGATCTCACGCTCACCGCGCTGGGCGAGGGCACGCGCGTCACCTATCGCGCCACGATCACCTTCCACGGCCTCGCGAAGCTCGCGGACCCGTTCCTGAAACGCGAGTTCGAGAGGCTCGGGGACGAGGTCGTCAGCACCATGACCGAAACGCTGGAAGCGCTCTGACTCCTACGCGGCGTCGACCGCGCCCGATCGAGCGGGTGCCGGTTCCTCGCAGCGGCCGAGATCGACCGGGCGTTCCAGTGCCACGTGATTGTCCGGCACGGAGATCGAATGGAGCGTGCCTCGGCTCGGGGTCACCCAAGGTCAAGCCGCATACGCCTACACCGTGTTCTCACTCGGAATGGTGGTGTCGCGGCTGGCCGGTGCCTCGGTGCAGGAGCGGTAGGGGCCCTCGGTCACGCTGGTCGTCGGCGCGGTGCTCGCCGGCGGCGGGGTCATCGCCGCTGCCGTCATCGCGGTGCCCGCCGTCGGGTACGCCGGCTTCGCCTTAGCCGGAATCGGTGCCGCCGCGTCGTTTCCCTTGGCGCTCAGCTTGGCGGGGAAACAAGGAAAGCGGGCCGATGGGAGCGGAGGTGAGCGCGAGATCGCCTTCGTCGGGACCGTCGGCTACACCGGTTTCGTCGCGGCGCCGCCGGTCATCGGCCTGATCGCCCAGCACAGTTCCCTCGCCGTCTCGTTCGGCCTGGTCGGTGTCGTCGCGTTGGTGATCGCGCCCTTGGCGAGAGGATTCGGCGTGGCGCGAAAGGAGCGCCCGATCCGTCAGCGTGTGCGGGAAACCCGGTCAATCCTTTGAGGACGGTGTGCCGCCCGTCTCGGAGAGGCGGCCGAGCAGGAAGGCTCGCTCGGCTTCGTTGTCGGTCAGCGCGAGCGCGCGTTCGTATTCCGCGGCCGCTTCCGGTGCTTTTCCGAGCCGTCGCAACAGATCGGCTTTGACGGCGGGCAGGTAGCGGTAGCCCACCAGCCCGCCGTCGCGTTCGAGGGACTCGATCTCGGCCAGCGCGGGTGCGGGGCCGTCCGCCATCGACACCGCGACGGCGCGGTTGAGCGCGACCACGGGGGATGGCCACACCTTCAGCAACGCGTTGTACAGCACCAGTATCTGTGGCCAATCCGTGTCCGAATAGGACGGTGCGGAAGCGTGCAGCGCCGCGATCGCGGCCTGCAGCGCGAACCGGCCCGGTCCGCCGCCGCGCAGCGCCCCCACCACGAGTTCGTGGGCTTCCGCGATGACGCCGGCGTCCCACACCGAGCGGTCCTGTTCTTCCAGGAGCAGCAGGCGCCCGTCGTCGGCGGTGCGCGTGGCGCGGCGGGCGTGGTTGGCCAGCAGCAGCGCGAGCAGCCCGCGGACCTCGCACTCGCCCGGCAGCAGGCCGTGCAGCAGGCGCGCCAGGTCGAGCGCGTGCTCCGCGATGCCGGTTCGAGTCAGCTCGGGCCCGGTCGGGGCGGTGTGGCCGGTGGTGAACAGCAGGTGGATCACGGTGAGCACGGCGTCCACGCGCGCGGGCAGCTCGGCGGCGCCCGGCATCCGGAACGGGATGCCCGCCGTCGCGATCTTCTTCTTCGCCCTGGTGATCCTGGCCGCCATGGTCGGCTCGGAGACCAGGAACGCCTTCGCGACGTCCGGTGTGGCCACCCCGCACACCACCCGGAGCGTGAGCGCCACCTGAGCCTCGACGGCCAATGCGGGGTGGCAGCACAGGAAGACCAGCCGCAGCCGGTCGTCGCCGTCCGAGGCCGGGGCACCGGCCCGCTCCGGTTCGACCAGCAGGTGCAGCTTGGACCGCAGCGTCCGCGCCCGGCGCAGCGCGTCCAGCGCGTTGTGCCGGGCGGCGGTGGTCAGCCAGGCACCCGGTTTCGACGGCACGCCGCCGCGCGTCCAGTCCCCGAGCGCGGCGGCGTAGGCGTCCTGGACGCATTCCTCGGCGAGATCGAGATCGCGCGTGACGCGCACCGTCGCGGCGAGCACGGCGGCCCACTCGTGACGGTGCGCGTCCGCGACCGCTTGCCGGGCAGGGTTCACACGCCGAGCACCGGCCGCACCTCGACGGCGCCGTCCATGATCGGCAACAGCTTGCCGATGGCGATCGCGGTGTCGAGATCGGCGGCCTCCACCACGAAGAACCCGGCGAGGACTTCCTTCGTCTCCAGGAACGGCCCGTCGGTGACCAGCCCGCCCTTGCGGATCGTCCGCGCGGTCGCGGCCGGTTCGAGGCCCTGTTCGTTGACGACCGTCGCGCCCATCGCGGCGATCTTCTCCCCGGCGCTCATGTTGGCCTCCATCACCTCGGGCGGGATGTCGGCGACGCCACCGGGGAGTTCCTTTTCGTAGATCAGGATCGCGTACTGCGGCATGGTTTCCCGTCCCCTCACCAGTTCCCCGTCTCCGGTCCCATCGCACCGTACGTCAGGTCGCCGTCGCGCGCGTAAGTGCTGGCCACGACGCCGGTCGCCGACGTCTCGGTGGCGACGAGCCGGAGCTTCGCCGGGATCGTGCCGTGCGCGAAGAGCTGCTGACCCGACCCGACGAGCACCGGGAAGGTGAACAGGCGGAGTTCATCGACGAGATCGTGCCGCAGCAGCGTCTGGACCAGACCGACGCTGCCGTGCACCTGGATCTCGCCTTCCACGTCGCGTTTGAGCGCGGCGACAGCTTCGGCGGCGTCGCCGGTGAGCAGCGCGGAGTTCTGCCACGACACGGTCTTCAGCGTCCGCGACGCGACGTGCTTCGGCATGCCGTTCAGCTTCGCCCCGATCCGGTCGTCCGGCTCGGCGAGCGGCCAGGTGGCGGCGAAGATGTCGTAGGTCCCGCGCCCGAGCAGCAGCGCGGCCGCCCGCTCGGTCCGCTCCGCGATCCGTTCGATCATCTCCTCGTCGAAATGCGGTACCGCCCAGCCGCCGTGCCGGAACCCGCCGCCCGCGTCCTCCTCGCCGCCGGGTGCCTGCACGACCCCGTCGAGGGACGCGAACTCCATCACCGTCAAAGTGCCCATGTCGTTCCTTCGTTCGTGACGGCGCCGGGATTGGCGCCATCACGAACTACGGCGAACGAACGAGCCCTCGATCGACAGCGAAGGCGGAAAAGTCAGTGGAAGCTGATCTGCAGCACGGGCTCCGAGGTGGCTTCGAAGAAGTCGTTGCCCTTGTCGTCGATGACGATGAAGGCGGGGAAGTCCTCGACCTCGATCTTCCAGACGGCTTCCATGCCCAGCTCGGGGTATTCGAGGACGTCGACCTTCTTGATGCAGTCCTGCGCCAGGCGCGCCGCCGGGCCGCCGATGGAGCCGAGGTAGAAGCCGCCGTGCTCGCGGCAGGCCGCGGTGACCTTCTTCGACCGGTTCCCCTTGGCGAGCATGACCAGCGACCCGCCCGCGGCCTGGAACTGCTCGACGTAGGAGTCCATGCGCCCCGCGGTGGTGGGACCGAACGAACCCGACGCGTAGCCCTCCGGCGTCTTCGCCGGGCCCGCGTAGTAGACGGGGTGGTCCTTCAGGTACTGCGGCATCTCTTCGCCCGCGTCGAGGCGTTCGGCGATCTTCGCGTGCGCGATGTCGCGCGCGACGACGAGCGGCCCGGTCAGCGACAGCCGCGTCTTCACCGGCAGCTCGGCGAGCTGCGCGCGGATCTGGGCCATGGGCCGGTTCAGATCGACGGTCACCACCTCGTCGGACAGGTCGTCCTCGGTGACCTCGGGGAGGAACCGGGCGGGATCGCGTTCGAGCTGTTCGAGGAACACGCCGTCGGCGGTGATCTTCGCCTTCGCCTGCCGGTCGGCGGAGCAGGACACCGCGATGCCGACCGGGCAGGACGCGCCGTGCCGCGGCAGCCGGATCACGCGCACGTCGTGGCAGAAGTACTTGCCGCCGAACTGCGCGCCGATGCCGAACTGGCGCGTCATCTCGAGCACCTGCTGTTCGAGATCGGGGTCGCGGAAGCCGTGCCCGGACGGTGAGCCCTCGGTCGGCAGGTCGTCCAGGTAGCGCGCCGACGCGAGCTTCGCGACCTTGAGGTTGAACTCGGCCGACGTGCCGCCGACGACGATCGCGAGGTGGTACGGGGGACAGGCCGCGGTGCCGAGGCCGCGCAGCTTCTCGTCGAGGAACTTCGCGAGCCGTTTCGGGTTCAGGACCGCCTTCGTCTCCTGGTAGAGGAAGGTCTTGTTCGCGCTGCCGCCGCCCTTGGCCATCACCAGGAACTCGTAGGACGGGTCTTCACCCCCGGCGGCGGTGTCACGGTGGTACAGCTCGATCTGCGCGGGCAGGTTCGTGCCGGTGTTGCGCTCTTCCCAGAAGTTCACCGGGGCCATCTGCGAGTACCGCAGGTTCAGCTCCTGGTAGGCCTCGAACACGCCCTTCGCCAGCGCGCGCTCGTCGTCACCGCCGGTGAGCACACCCTCGCCGCGCTTGCCGATGACGATCGCGGTGCCGGTGTCCTGGCACATCGGCAGCACCCCGCCTGCCGAGATGGCCGCGTTGCGCAGCAGGTCCATCGCGACGAACCGGTCGTTCCCGCTGGCTTCCGGGTCGTCGACGATCGCGCGCAGCTGGGCGAGATGCGAGGAGCGGAGCAGGTGCTGGATGTCGGTGATGGCGGCCCGCGCGAGCGTGGTGAGCGCGGCCGGGTCGATCTCGAGGAACTTCCGGCCCGCCGCCTCCACGACCCGGACGCCGTCCGGGGTGACGAGGCGGTACTCGGTGCGGTTGTCCGTGCCGAGCGGCAGGACCTCCGTGTAGTCGAACGGGGTGGTGGTGGCGTCAGTCACTGCGCGGGCTCCCTTGCACGCGATCGGAGAACACCTGACGGTACCGAACGCGGCACGGGAGATAGCGGAAGGCCGGGCCCACCCCGACGGACCCGACCTTCCGGGGAAAGCGGCACAGGTGCGAGCACCCTGCCGCGAAGACTTCCGCCCTAGTGGACGGAGCAACGGGCCCCGACCGTTGCATCCGACCGTCTCGTGACCTAGGTCATAAGTCAACGCGGCCGAACGGGTGGCTCAGCTGGCGTACGCGCGGAGCCGGTCCGCCCGCTCGCCCTGGCGCAGCTTGGACATGACCTCGCGCTCGATCTGGCGCACGCGCTCGCGCGACAGGCCGAAGTGCTTGCCGATCTGGTCCAGCGTGCGGGGCTGCCCGTCGTCGAGGCCGTAGCGCAGCCGGATCACGTGCTGCTCGCGGTCGTCGAGGGTGGCGAGCACGCGGCGCAGGTCGTCCTGCAGCAGCCCCGAGATGACGGCGCTTTCCGCGTCGGTGGCCTCGGAGTCCTCGATGAAGTCCCCGAGCGGCGCGTCCTCCTCGGTGCCCACCGGCATGTCGAGGGATACCGGGTCACGCGCGTGGTCGAGCAGGTCGGAGACCTTGTGGGCGGCGATCCCGGATTCGGCGGCCAGCTCTTCGTTGGTGGCCTCGCGGCCGAGTTGCTGGTGCAGGTCGCGCTTGATCCTGGCCAGCTTGTTCACCTGTTCCACCAGGTGGACCGGCAGCCGGATGGTGCGCCCCTGGTCGGCCATCCCCCTGGTGATGGCCTGGCGGATCCACCAGGTGGCGTAGGTCGAGAACTTGAACCCCTTGGAGTAGTCGAACTTCTCCACCGCGCGGATCAGACCCAGGTTCCCCTCCTGGATCAGGTCGAGCAGCGGCATTCCCCGGCCGGTGTAGCGCTTCGCGAGCGAGACCACCAGGCGGAGGTTGGCCTCCAGCAGGTGGTTCTTCGCGACGTGGCCGTCGCGCACCAGTGCGGACAGCTCGGAACGGCGCTTCGGCGTGAGGTTCTCCGCGGTGTCGCGCATGTGCGCGGCGAAGACGCCCGCTTCGATGCGCTTGGCCAGCTCGACCTCGTCGGCCGCGGTCAGCAGCGCGGTCTTGCCGATGCCGTTGAGGTACACGCGGACCAGGTCGGCCGCGGGGCTCTGCGCGTCGAGATCCGCACTCTCGGCCGGAAGTGTGGTTATGCTGGAATCGAGTGCGGACTCGGTGGCTTGCTTCGGGACCGTTCGCTGGCGGATCCCGCGAGCCTCGCGCTCGAGAGTCTGGACGGACATGTACTGCCTCCCCGGTCACGGGCTGACGTGGTGGAGTCACGTCGGCTGTGCTTCGTGAACCGCTGCCTGTGGAGTGCTTCGGTTCGCGACCCCAGCTTTGGCGGCTGGTTACTTGGGTCAACGCGAGCGGTTGCGAAATCGTTCCCGTGTTCCCGACAAGATGACGGGGCTGCCCTGGTATCGGTTGCTCCACCAAAGCTGAGGTTTTCCTGAGAGCGCCGCGGCCGTGAGCCGAGCCACGCCAACGGGAACGGCGGCGGCCCGAACAGTGGTTTAGACGAACTGTGGTCTAGACCTCTTTAGACTTCGACCAGAACGGTGCAGGGGCCGTCATTCACGCTGTGCACAGCCATCATGGCGCCGAATTTCCCGGTTTCCACCCGTGCGCCGCGTTCGCGCAGGGCGGACACCACCGCGTCCACGATCGGTTCGGCGACTTCGGGCCGCGCCGCCGCGGTCCACGACGGGCGCCTGCCTTTCCTGGTCTCTCCGTAGAGTGTGAATTGACTCACCACGAGTAGCGGTGCGCCGGTCGTGGCACAGGATTCCTCTTCGCGAAGAATGCGCAGTTCATGCAGTTTCCTGGCCATCGCGGTGACCTTCGTCTCGGTGTCTTCGGTGTCCTCGGTGTGCACGCCGAGGAGTACCAGCAGACCCGGTTCGCCGATCTCCCCGACGGTCGCGCCGCCGACCGTCACGCGCGCTTCGGTGACGCGTGCCACGACCGCTCGCATCAGGCGGGCACCACCATTCCGTGCCGCACCAGTTCCCTGATCATCGGCAGCGCGGCGCCGGAGAGTTCGTCCTCGTCCTGTCCGTGCGCGGCGGCGAGCAACGAGATGAGGTCCGACAGCGGGAGCGCGCCGCGGCAGCCCGCGAGGAGCGCCGCGGCCAGCTCGTCGACCTCGTGCTGCCAGCCGGGCCCATCGGTGCGGTGGAGCCTGCGCACCGTCGTTTCCCAGCCTTCGTCACCGGGGGTGTCGACGCGTTCCAGCAACACCGTCGGCGGTACCAGGAACGGCGTGTCGAGCAGCCCGTCCGCGTTCGCCCGCAGCCACGCGACGCGGTCGAGCCAGTCCGCGGCCTCCGCGCCGAGCGGGTCGTCGTAGGCCTGGCGGAGGTCCTCGCAGACGATCGTGGGGGCCGCGCCCATGGCGTCGTCACGGCGAAGGGTGACGAACCCGAAGCCGATGCCCTCGACGTCGTTGCCGTCGAACCAGTCGAGCCACGCGCTCGCCTTCGCCCTGCCCTGCGGTGACCGGGGGTCGATTCCCGCGTCGCGGAGCCAGGTTCCGACGTACAGCCCGGGATCGGCGATGTCGCGCTGCACGAACCACGCGTCGGTCCCGGCGGGCAGCCACCGCGCCACCCGGTCGCCCCAGTCCTCCCCGCGCACGTGCAGCCACGACGCGAGGAGCTGCCCGGTGCCGCCGTTGGCGAGGAACCCGGGGAGCTGCCGCACGACGAGCGCGCTCGCGTCGTCGCCGGCGAGGCCGGAGTCGCGGTAGGTGTAGTCGACCCGCGGCGGCCCGACGACGAACGGCGGATTGCACACGATCTGGTCGAACCGCCGCCGCGCGACCGGGGCGAACCACTCGCCCCGGAGCAGCTCGACGTCGAGTCCGTTGAGCAGGAACGTCGCCTTCGCGAGCGCCAGCGCGCGGGCGGACACGTCGGTCGCGGTCACCTTCGCGGCGTGCCGCGAGGCGTGCAGTGCCTGGACACCGTTCCCGGTGCCGACGTCGAGCAGGGTGCCGACCGGCCGCCTGCTGGTCGCCCTGATCAGGCTCAGCGAAGCGTGCCCGACGCCCAGCACGTGATCGGCAGGCACCTCGCCGCCGAGCTGGTCGGAGTCGAGGTCCGACAGGACCCACCAGAAGCCTTCCTCGTCGCTGTGCGGGCGCAGGTCGAGACCGGCTCGCACGCCCTCGGTGGCGACCCGGAGCAGGCCCAAGTCGATCGCGTCGGCGATCGGGACCGGTGACAGGGCGGCCGCCGCCTCGACTTCGGCCACGGGCTCGCCGAGGAGGAACAGCCGGATGAGCGCGCCCAGCTCACCCGCGTCCCGTGTCGCGCGGATGGCGGGCTCCGGCTCGCCTCGGCCCAGCGCGGCGTGCGCCTGCCCGCCGAGGACGTCGACCACGCCGTCGGCCGTGTAACCGGCGCGGAGCAGGGCGTCGCGCAGGCGCGCGCACAGTTCGGGCGAAAACTCGGGCTGGTCAGCGTTCACGGCTTCTCCGCTGGGAAACGCGCGTCGTCGGTGTTCACGGGCGATCATGCTGCCACGATGGCGAAGTGACACCTCAACGCCGCGCCGCCGTCCTCGCCCCGCTCGAGTCGAAACTCGCCGACCTCGAAGCCCTCTACGTCGACCTGCATCGGCACCCCGAGCTGTCGTTCGCGGAGACGCGCACCGCCGCGGAACTCGCGCGCAGGCTCGAAGCGTCGGGGTACGAGGTGCACACCGGGATCGGCGGGACCGGCGTGCTGGGCGTGCTGCACAACGGCACCGGGCCGACGGTGCTGCTCCGCGCCGACATCGACGCGCTGCCCGTCGAGGAAAAGACCGGGCTCGATTACGCGAGCACCGTGCGCGCGATCGGCGACGAGGGCACCGAGGTGCCGGTGATGCACGCCTGCGGCCACGACATGCACGCCACCTGGCTCAGCGGCGCGGCCGATCTCCTCGCGGGCGGGCGCGAGGAGTGGTCCGGCACGGTGCTCGTGGTGTTCCAGCCGGGGGAGGAGAAGGGGGACGGCGCGGCGCGCATGGTCGCCGACGGCGTGTTCTCGTACGCGGGCAAGCCGGACGTGGTGCTCGGCCAGCACGTCGTGCCCGGTCCCGCGGGCTGGGTGCTGACGCGGCCGGGAGTGCTCATGGCCGCGACGGACGCGCTCCGGATCACCTTGCACGGCAAGGGCGGGCACGGTTCGCGGCCGGAGACCACGGTGGACCCCGCGGTGCTCGCCGCGTCCGTGGTCCTGCGCCTGCAGACGATCGTGTCGCGCGAGATCTCGGCGACCGAGTCGGCCGTCGTCACCGTCGGGTCGGTGCACGTCGGCACCGCGCACAACATCATCGCCGACCACGCGACCCTCGAGGTGAACATCCGCACCTTCGACGAGCAGGTCCGGGCACGCGTCGTCGCGGCGGTGGAACGGATCGTGCACGGGGAGGCGGTCACCGCGGGCTCACCGAAGAGCCCCGACATCGAGCACATCGGCACCTTCCCGGTGACCGCCAACGACGAAACGGCGACGGCCGCGCTCGCCGCCGCGTTCGGCGAGCACTTCGGCCAGGAGCGCTCGATGGGGGCGCCGCTGGTCACCGGCAGCGAGGACTTCAGCGAGTTCGGCCGCGCCGCCGGGGTGCCGTCGGTGTTCTGGCTGGTCGGCGGGATGGACCAGGAGGCGGTGGTCACCGCGATGACCGCGGGCAGGTTCGAAGAGGACATCCCGTCCAACCATTCGCCGCTGTTCGCACCGGTGGTGCACCCGACCCTTGCGACGGGCGTGGAAACGCTCGTCGTGGGCGCGCTGCAGTGGCTCGGCGCGCGGTGAACCCGCCCCACTGTCGTTCCGCGTGGCGGGGTGGGACGATGGACGCCAGGAGGTGATGTCGTGAGCGAGCGGGCATCCGAATCGCGGGACGTCACCCCGGTGCTGATCACCGAGGCCGCCCCTTCCTACGACGAGCAGTTCGCGGCGCGCAAGCGCAAGTACATGCTCATGATGGGGCTGCGCTTCCCGTGCCTCATCCTGGCCGGGATCTTCTACCACACCTGGTGGCTCGCGCTCGGGTTCATCGTGCTGTCGGTGCCGTTGCCGTGGATGGCGGTGCTGATCGCGAACGACGGCCCGCCGCGCAAGTCGGAGAAGATGAGCGGCTACCAGCGCGAGGCCAAGGCCATCGAAAGCCGCAGCCATCAAGTAATCGACGGCGGCTGAGGAGTGCTCACGGCCTGAGGGAGCCCTTCGCGGCGTCAGATTCCCTCAAGTTCCCTCAAGGTCCCCTTCGGGGTACGCGGCTTGGAGCAAGCAGGCATCGCGAAGGCTGGATCCGCGGCCGTCGTGCCTCTGGATGGGAGCATCCTTCAGGGACTTGAGCGCCAGGATCTCGGCCCGCGAGCGAGCAGCAGCCGCCACCGCCCCGGAAAGTACGCGTCAGCGGGTGAGGTCGTAGACCGTCGCTGTCATGGTGCCAGCGTGGTGATCCGACCTCGGCCGCCGTTGTGCCCCTGCTGTGCCCCTGCTGTGCGCGGGAGCCGGACCTCGAACCGGGTCAGCCCCGGTTCGCTGGTCGCGGTCACCGTGCCGCGGTGCGCCACCACCACCGCGGCGACGATCGCCATCCCGAGCCCCGTGCTGCCCGCGACGCGCGAGCGCGAGGAATCGCCGCGGGCGAACCGTTCGAACACGCTCGGCAGCACCAAGGGATCGATGCCGGGACCGTCGTCGGTCACGGTCAGCACGACGTCTTCGCCGGACAGCGCGAGCGCGGTCGTGATCGTCGTCCCCGGCGGCGTGTGGGTCCTGCCGTTGGACAGGAGATTCGCGAGAACCTGGTGCAGCCGCTGGGCGTCCCCGGTGACGAGAACGGCGTCTCGGGGGAGGTCGATGGCCCACTCGTGCCGTGGCCCCGCGATCCGCGCGTCACCGACGACGTCGGTCACCAGCCGTGACAGGTCCACATCGGACAGTTGGAGCGGGCGTCCTTCGTCGAGCCTGGCGAGCAGGAGCAGGCCTTCGACGAGGCTCGTCATCCGGTCCGCTTCGGACTCGATGCGGCCGACCGCGTGGGCGAGCCCCGGTGACGGCGCGGCCTGCCGGGCCGCCAGCTCCGCGAAACCCCTGATGGCCGCGAGCGGTGTGCGCAGCTCGTGGCTGGCGTCGGCGACGAACCGCCGGACGCGCAGCTCGTTTTCGTGCCGGGCGGACAGCGCGTCGCCGACGTGCCCGAGCATCCGGTTGAGCGCCGCGCCGACCTGACCGATCTCCGTGCGGGGGTCGGTGTCCGGTACGCGTTCGGACAACGCCACCTCGCCGCGGTCCAGCGGCAGTTCGGCGACCCTGGTCGCGGTGGCGGCCATCCGGTCGAGCGGGCGCAGCGTCCGGCGCACCGCCGCCGCGCCGGCGAACCCGGTGCCGAGCACCACGGCGAAGGCGGCCCCGCCGAAGATCAGGCCGACGGTGAGCAGGGTGTCGTGGACACCGCTCAGCGGCAGCCCGGTGACGATCGCCCCGTCCGGCACCGGGATGGACGTCAGCCGGTAGTCGCCGAGCGCGCCGAGCGCCTGCGTGTGCGGGCGCCCGTCCTGGGGGATGGCGGTGAGCGCGCCGGTCGTGGCCGGGTCCAGTTTCTGGCGCTCCCCGCGCGCCGAAAGGGTTGCCGCGTCGGCGATCCGGCCGTTCTGGATGCGCGCGTTGAGCGTGCCCGATGCCTGTCCCGGCGCGTCGAGCGGGTCGCCGTGCCCGTGGTCGCCGCTGAACGCGGTGGCGCGGATCGTCGCCGAGCCGAGCCGTTCGTCGACCTGGCGCGTCAGGAACGCGCCGAGCGCGAACTCGCTGACCACGCCGATGAGCACGCACGCCAGCGCCAGCAGCACGACGAGTGCGGCGATCAGCTTCGTTCGGAGCGGCCACTCGCGCGGCCGCCTGGCCCGCGGCTCCATGGCGTCCATGCTGCGGCGGGTTGGTGTGGACGCGGTGTGGGGTCGCTGTGAAGCAGCTGTGGGCTTCGCGCTCGCCGCTCGGTCAGTCGCCGAGGATCGGCGCGAGCCGTTGCAGCACCCACGCCGAACACCACCGGGACTCACTGTCCTTCGGGTCGATCACCGACTTCGCCAGCCGCGCGGCCAGCGCGGTCGCCTCCGGTGCCGTCCGGGGGTCGTCCGCCACCGCCAGCGCCGTGCTCCATTCCCATTGCATCAGCCTGGAAACTTCGGAGGCCACGCACAGCCGACGGACTCTCGGGTCCGTCTCCAGGATCTCGGCGACCAGCTCGGCGTTACGGCGTCCTGGCAGGAAGCCGATGATGGATACCGAGTTCGCGCGGAGCGTGCTCGTTTCGCCTTCCTTCGCCCAGCGCCGGAAGTTCTCTATCCCGGCGTCTCCGAGTAGCGGTGTTACGGCCACATCGATGGTGTTCGATGTCGGGCCTTCGCCGAAGATGCTCGGATCCCCGGCCTCGACGGCTTCCCGGATCTGCTCCAGATGCACATCGTCGTGGATCTTGCGGAGTCGTGGGTGGGTGATGTCGCGTCGGCGCATACCGGCTCCTAACACCTGCTCGTAGGCCGCGATCACGTCAGGGGTAGCCGGTCGGACGCCGGTTTCAACCTGTCGAGACAACCGGCGGAGTGGCTGACGTTCCCGGACACGCCGCCGGATGAGGCTCAGCCGGGCTGAAACCGCTCGTAGTGCACCGCGCCCGGCTCGACGAGGTGTTCTTCGAGAACCGAGCGAGCCAGTTCGGTGAGCCCGTGCGGCGCGCACACGAACCACTCGTCCACGGTCACCGGGTGCAGGCGCGCCTCCAGCAGCGTGCGCAGCCTGGTCTCGGTCAGCCGCCCCCGGTGGTACTCCTCGTACGACACCGCGAGCGCCTCGGCGACCACGTCGGCGCGCTTCGGCGCACGCGCGCGGTGCAGGTCGGGGTCCCGCTCGTCGGTGCGGTAGTGCAGGATCCGCAGCCGTCCGTCGGTACCGGCGGCCAGCGAGGTCAGTTCCTCGGCGAACATCGTGCTGGCGCCGCTCCGGTTGACGTACAGCAGCGTGAACCGGCTCTGCGGCTCCTCGGCGAGCACGGCCGTGAGCACCGGGAGGACGGGCGCGATCCCGGACCCGCCCGCGACCGCGACGTAGTGCTTCGCCGCGCCGGGGTCGGTGGTGAGCGCGAACCGGCCGGTACCGGCCCGCACCGAAAGCCGGTCGCCCGGCCGGAGATCCGCGAAAACGGGCCCGTCATCGGCTTCCCGTACCGCGATCGTCAGCGTGCCGGGCTCCGACGGGCACGGCACGTAGGTCCGGTGCCGGCCGCCCGCGACCGGCCGCACGATCACCTGGGCCGCGGGCCCCTGCCGGAACTCCGCTCGCAGGTCCGGCGGCACCGCCATCCGGATCGAGGTGGCACCCGCCGCGATCCGCCGCACCTCCGAGACGGCGAGTTCGCGGAACCGGCCCGTCGTGGCGGGAGCCGCCGGGGCGGTGGCCCGCCGGTGGCAGGGGATCGCCGGTTTCCGGTGGTGCTTCCGGAACCGGTCGCGGTAGACGGCGGCGGGGAACCGGTGCGGCCGCGCCGGCTCGTGCCGCGGGCCGCGGAAGACGTACCAGCCGAACGCCACCGCGCCGAGCCGCTGGGGCAGCAGGTACAGCAGCACCACTTCGGGACCGTGCCCCGCGGCCACGACCGTGGCCAGCGTGCCCAGCCAGACCAGCGTGAACACGGCCGTTTCGGCGATTTCGGCGCGCGGCCGCCCCGAGCGCCTCGGCAGGTACCGGACGAGGTAGGCGAGGTCGATCGCGAGCCACCTGAGCAGCAGCCGCCACCACGGCACGTCCGGGCGCCACGTCGCGGGCACCTCGCCCGCGGCCAGTACGCGGTGCTGTTCCAGGTGCACGAACCGGAACAGCGGGAACGAGCCGCACACCGCGAAGAACGGCGTGGCGAGCCTGCCGAGGAGCTCGTTCACCCAGGTCAGCCTGCCGCTGGTGTGGTGGATCGAGTGATGGGCGACGACGATCATCGCGATCGTGGCGAGCGACTGCGCCGGGACGGTCACCCAGAACGGCAGGACCCCGGCGAGCGCGAGCAGGAGCGCGCACGACCACAGCGCGAAACCGGCGCCGAACACCGTGACGGCCGAAACCGAGACCGGTGCCAGCGAGGCGCGCGGGCCGGTTGCGCTCAATGCACGGTCACGGGCTTGACGACGCGTGTCGACGACCGACATGTCGGACCTGGCTCCTCGCGCGGGGACCCCCGGGTGACGGGGTTTTCTGAGAAGAAGGTAGGCATCCGGTCGCGGGTTGTAAACCGGAACGACGCCCCGAACCAGGCCGGACGAGCCGCTGGCCTAGACTCGGGCGTCCCGGTCTTAACCTGACCAGGCATCATCCGAAATCTTTACGCTCGAGGAGAATACGTTGAAGAGCACCGTCGAGCAGCTCAGCCCGACGCGAGTCAAGATCAATGTCGAGGTGCCGTTCGACGAGCTGAAGCCGAACTTCGACCGCGCGTACCGCAAGATCGCCCAGCAGGTGCGCATCCCCGGCTTCCGTCCCGGTAAGGCACCCGCTCGCGTGCTGGAAAGCCGGATCGGCCGCGCGCCGGTGCTCGACGAGGTCGTCAACGAGGTCATCCCGGCCAAGTACATGGAGGCCGCGCGCGCCGAAGAGCTGCGCGTACTCGGCCAGCCGGAGTTCGAGGTGACCAAGCTCGAGGACCGCGAGGTGCTCGAGTTCACCGCCGAGGTGGACGTCCGTCCCGAGATCACCCTGCCGGACTTCGACGGCCTCGCCGTCAGCGTCGACGACGTCGAGCTGACCGACGGCGAGGTCGACGAGCAGCTCGACGAGCTGCGCGCCCGGTTCGGCACGCTCACCGGCGTCGAGCGGCCCGCGGCGGACGGCGACTTCGTCTCGGTCGACCTGGCCGCGACCGTCGACGGCGAAGCCGTCGAAGAGGCGTCGACCAGCGGTCTGTCCTACGAGATCGGCTCGGGCCAGCTCGTCGACGGCATCGACGACGCCATCATCGGCGCCGAGGCCGGCGAGACCAAGACCTTCACCACGCAGCTCGTCGCCGGCGAGTACGCGGGCAGGGACGCCGAGGTCACGGTGACCGTGCAGTCGGTCAAGCAGCGCGAGCTGCCCGAGGCCGACGACGAGTTCGCCCAGCTCGCCAGCGAGTTCGACACCCTCGACGCGCTCAAGGACGACCTGCGCGAGCGCCTCGGCCGCGTCAAGAAGATGCAGCAGGGCGTGCAGGCGCGGGACAAGATCCTGGAGCAGCTGCTCGAGAGCACCGAGGTCCCGCTGCCGGAGAAGGTCGTCGAGGGCGAGATCGAGAACCGCAAGCACGACGCGGTGCACCCGTTCGACCACGACGAGGACGCCTTCGCGAAGGCGCTCGAGGCCGAGGGCAAGACCCTTGACGAGTTCAACGCCGAGGTCAAGGAGGAGTCGGAGAAGGCGGTCCGCACGCAGCTGCTGCTGGACACCATCGCCGACGAGGCGCAGACCCAGGTCAACGACGGCGAGCTCACCGAGCGGATCATCTACCAGGCGCAGCGCTACGGGGTGAGCCCGGACGAGTACGTCCAGCGCGCCCAGCAGTCCGGCCAGCTGTCCGCGATCTTCGCCGACGTCCGCCGCGGCAAGGCGCTGGCGTCGGTGGTGCGCAAGGCGACCGTGACCGACGCTTCCGGGACGGCCGTCGACCTCGAGGAGCTGTTCGGCAAGGACGAGTCCGAGACCCCTTCGGGTGAGGCGGACGAGACTCAGGTCACCGAGGTCGAGGGAACAGTCTCCGACAAGTAAAGCTCTCAGCGAACTTGGGCGGTGTCAGGCATTCTGCACCGCCCAAGTTCGTTAGGGTCGGTGGCAAGATCCAGTGAATCCGAGCTGGGAAAGACACACCGTGGCTCCCGTGGTCCGGGTGCCACAAGCGGCGAAAAGGCAGGCAGACGTGACGAAGCACATGCCCGAGGCGCGGACCAGCACCGCGGGGCTCAACCTGACCGACTCGGTATTCGAGCGGCTGCTCCAGGAACGCATCGTCGTGCTCGGGTCCGAGGTCAACGACGAGGTGGCGAACCGGATCACCGCCCAGCTGTTGCTGCTGGACGCCGATGACTCCGAGTCCGACATCACCTTCTACATCAACTCGCCCGGCGGTTCCGTGCCGTCGGGCTTCGCCATCTACGACACGATGCAGCTGATCAAGTCCGATGTGGCCACCTACGCGATGGGCATGGCCGCTTCGATGGGGCAGTTCCTGCTCTCCTCCGGCACACCGGGCAAGCGGTACTCGCTGCCGCACGCGCGCATCCTGATGCACCAGCCCTCGTCCGGGATCAGCGGCACCGCGTCGGACATCGCGATCCAGGCCGACCTGTTCAACAAGTGGAAGCGGGAACTGGCCAAGATCACCGCGGAGCAGACCGGCCAGACGATCGAGCAGATCATCGCCGACGGCGACCGCGACCGCTGGTTCACCGCCCAGGAAGCCAAGGAGTACGGCTTCGTCGACCACGTCCTCGAGCCGGGCAGTTCGCCAAGGGCGAAGAACTGAGCGCGCAGGTAAGTAGGAGACCTTCACATGAGTAACTTGCACATCCCCCAGTCGCGCTACGTCCTGCCGTCGTACGTCGAGCGCACCAGCTACGGGATCAAGGAGTCGAACCCGTACAACAAGCTGTACGAAGAGCGGCAGATCATGCTCGGCGTCCAGGTCGACGACGCGTCGGCGAACGACGTGATGGTCCAGCTCCTGCACCTGGAGCACGAGGACCCCGACCGCGACATCATGATCTACATCAACTCGCCGGGTGGCTCGTTCACCGCGCTGATGGCGATCTACGACACCATGCAGTTCGTCCGCCCGGACATCGTGACCATGTGCATCGGCCAGGCCGCCTCGGCCGCCGCGGTGCTGCTGGCCGCCGGCACCCCCGGCAAGCGGCTCGCGCTGCCCAACTCGCGCGTGCTGATCCACCAGCCCGCCACCGAGGGCACCTACGGCCAGGTCTCGGACCTCGAGATCCAGGCCAACGAGATCCAGCGCGTGCGGTCGCTGATGGAGACCACGCTGGCGCACCACACCGGCAAGCCGGTGGACGAGGTCCGCAAGGACGTCGAACGCGACAAGATCCTCACCTCCGAGCAGGCGAAGGAATACGGCATCATCGACGAGGTCGTGCCGTACCGGAAGGCGTCCGCGATCGACGTGTGATCCCGGCACGGGCGGGTGCGTGTCGGCCGACGGCACCACCCGCCCGTGGTCTAGGGTCGCTCGGACGCCACTCGCTCGGCTTGTCTTGCACGGATGCTCCCGTCCGGCGCTTCGGACGGGTACCGTCAGTGGCAACGCTCGCCCGGCGGGCGACGATGGCAGGTACACATTCAGGTGCGGCTTCCCGGCGCACCGGAGGGGACAGGTCAACGGTCATGGCACGGATCGGCGACGGCGGGGACCTGCTGAAGTGTTCTTTCTGCGGGAAGAGCCAGAAACAGGTCAAGAAGCTCATCGCGGGGCCCGGCGTCTACATCTGCGACGAGTGCATCGATCTGTGCAACGAGATCATCGAGGAAGAACTGGCCGAGGCCGGTGACGTCAAGCTCGACGAGCTGCCGAAACCAGCCGAGATCCACGAGTTCCTCGAGAAGTACATCATCGGCCAGGACGACGCCAAGCGCGCGCTCGCGGTAGCGGTCTACAACCACTACAAGCGCATCCAGTCCGAGGACAAGACGGGCACGAAGGATGCCAAGGACGAGCCGGTGGAGCTGGTCAAGTCCAACATCCTGATGCTCGGTCCCACCGGGTGCGGCAAGACCTATCTCGCGCAGACCCTCGCCAAGCTGCTCAACGTGCCGTTCGCCATCGCGGACGCCACGGCGCTGACCGAGGCAGGCTACGTCGGCGAGGACGTCGAGAACATCCTGCTGAAGCTGATCCAGGCCGCTGACTACGACGTCAAGCGCGCCGAGACCGGCATCATCTACATCGACGAGGTCGACAAGATCGCCCGCAAGTCGGAGAACCCGTCCATCACCAGGGACGTCTCCGGCGAGGGCGTGCAGCAGGCGCTGCTGAAGATCCTCGAAGGCACCACCGCTTCGGTGCCGCCGCAGGGCGGGCGCAAGCACCCGCACCAGGAGTTCATCCAGATCGACACCACGAACGTGCTCTTCATCGTGGCCGGTGCGTTCGCCGGCCTGGAGAAGATCATCAACGAGCGCGTCGGCAAGCGCGGGCTCGGGTTCGCGGCGGAGATCAGGACCAAGGCCGAGATCGACAACAGCGACATCTTCTCCGACACGATGCCGGAGGACCTGATCAAGTTCGGGCTCATCCCGGAGTTCATCGGCCGCCTCCCGGTCGTCGCGAGCGTGACGAACCTGGACAAGGACTCGCTGGTCCAGATCCTCACCACCCCGCGCAACGCGCTGGTGAAGCAGTACAAGAAGCTGTTCGAGCTGGACAACGTGGAGCTGGAGTTCACGAAGACCGCGCTCGAGGCGATCGCCGACCAGGCCGTGCTCCGCGGCACCGGCGCCCGCGGCCTCCGCGCGATCATGGAAGAGGTCCTGCAGCCGACCATGTACGACATCCCGAGCCGCGACGACGTGGCGAAGGTCGTCATCACGGAGCAGACCGTCCGGGAGAACGTGAACCCGACGATCGTGTCGCGTCAGCCGTCGCGCCGCCAGCGCAACGAGCGTGGTGAGAAGTCGGCATAGCGGTTTCGGGCCGCACGTGCCTGAGACCGAAGAGAAAACAGCATGAGCGCCACCCGGGTGATCGCCGATGACGTGCAGGGCATCGGCGATCTCGCGCGGCGGCTGACCGTCGGCGTGTACCGGCGGCATCCGCGGTGGTTCCGGACCTACACGGTCGTGCTCGGTGTGCTCACCGTGGTGTGCCTCGCCGGGGCCGGGTTCCGGCTGTCACCCCTGCCCCTCGTGCCCCTGCCGCTCTTCGCCGTCGCCGCCTACGCGCAACGGCGGCTGCGCGCTGTGGGGGAGGGGCACAAGCCCCTGATGATCTGGTCCGGCGTCTACTTCGGCGCGCTGCTGGTGGGCTTCTGGCTCATGTCCGTGATGGCCAGGGTCCTGGACCCCACCGGCACCTAGCCGGGTCCGACTTCGCCGCTCACCGCCCCGAAGGCCGAGATCAGACCGCGTGTACCGGTTTCGCCGGCAGGGGAGCCGGTTCCGCCTTCGCCGGGGGTGGGGTGGCCGGCCAGACGGCGGCGCATCGGGCGCCGCGCTCGGGGGCGTTCGTCGTCAGCAGGTACCGCTCGACGTGGTCCCGGGCGCAGGTGCTGTTGAAGTACTGGCCGTGCCCGATGCCCTCGTACTCCAGCAGTGCGGAGTTGGCGAACTGGTCGGCGACCGCGTAGTTCCAGGCGTGCGGGGTTGCCACGTCGTACCTGCCTTTGACGATCAGGACGGTCGGCGCGCCCAGCACGGAAAGCCGGTGCTGCGTGTTCACCACCTTCGCGGGCCAGCCGAGGCAACTGGTGACGTCGCTCCAGAACGCGGACAGCCTGGTGTGCGGCGCGCGCTGCGCCGCGGCGTCCCGATAGGACTTCAGCTCGGCGTACCCGTGGACGCGCCATTGCCAGTCCTCGCACCAGATCGCCTGGTACGAGTTCTCGGCGAGGTCTTCCTTCGCGGCGGCCACCGCGTTCGACGGGACGCCCTTCGACAGCGCGAGCAACCGGGTCGCCGCGGGGTACCAGTCCTTCTCCGGGGTGTACATCGCGTTCATCAGCTCCGACTGCAGGGCCTCCGAGGTCATCGCCTTGCCGGTCTTCGGGTCGATGAGCGTGCCCTGCTCGGCCTTCGCGAGCACCCCGTCCCACACCTTGCGGACGTCCTCGCCGTGCAGTGCGCAGCCGGAGGTCCTGGCGCACCAGTCGGCGAACGCGGTGAACGAGCCTTCGAGGTCCTCGGTTGCGGTCTCGACGTACCGGCCGCCGGAGCGGAGGCTGTGGTCCATGGTGGAGTCGATGGTCATCGCCCTGATCCGGCCGGGGAACAGTTCGGCGTACTGCTGGCCGACCTGCGTGCCGTACGACGCGCCGTAGAAGCTGAGCCGTTCTTCGCCGAGCGCGCCGCGGATGGCGTCGAGATCGCGGACCGCGCTCGCGGTGTCGACGTGGTCGAACAGCGCCCCGGTGCGCGCGCGGCAGTCCGCGCCGAGCGCGCCGTTGTAGGCGACCAGGTCGCGGTACTGCTGCTCGGTGTCCGGGAACGTCGTCGGTGCCTTGTCGAGCAGTGCCGCGTCGCACTGCACGGCGTGGCTGCGCGAAACCCCGCGCGGGTCCCAGGTGACGACGTCGAAGCGCTGCCGCAGCACGCTGTCCTCGGGCAGCCCCGCCTTCAGCGTGTACTTGTCGATCCCGGACAGGCCGGGGCCGCCTGGTGCGAGGAACAGCACGCCGATCCGGTGCTGCGGGTCGGCCGCCTTGATCCGGCCGATCGCCACGTCGGTCTTTTCGCCAGCGGGTGTCGCCCAGTCGACCGGCACGGTGACGGTGGCGCATTCGCCGCCGATGTCACCGCAGGCATTCCACGCGAGACCGGGCGCGGCGGCGGCCGGGGTGGTCACGACCGCGCCCGCGAGGAGTACTGCGGCGGCGAGGGTGTGTCGGCACACGAAGGATCCTCCCAGTACTGCCAGCCGTCCGGTCGCGGCTGAGCGGGAGGAGACTATCGGAAAGCCACCCGGTGCGGCGCCACGGTTAACTCCTTTGTGGACGGTGCGTGCTCACGCCGTCGAGCTCGGCACGTACTTGCCGAGGAAGCCGACCACGCCGGGTACGGCGGTGCGGTTGAACGCGTCACCGTGTTTGCCGTGCCCGGTGTGCACGACCAGCGGCCGCGCTTCGGTGGCGAAGCGCCGCACGCCGCCGATGAAGCTGTCCTCGGTGCCGCACCACAGCCCGGTCGGGATGTCCCTGGTGGCGGTCAGGTTCTTGAGCGGGTCCATCGACGCCCAGTCGGCCGCGTCGCGGAAGGCCTTGCGCTTGCTCATTTCCTGCCACGAGGTCATCAGCGCCGGCGCGATCGCGGCGATCGCGCGCACGGGCTGCCTGCGCTCGGCGCGCCGCCGCGAGTAGAGGAACGCGCCGAACCCGCCCATCGAAATGCCGGTGCAGGCGAAGGGCAGCCCCTCGGAGCCGCCGAGCCCGCGCTCGCGCAGCCAGCGCGGGACCTCTTCGAGCAGCATCGCCATCGGATCGTCGCCGGGCCGGACCTGGTGCCAGTAGTTGTCGCCACCGTCCACGGCGACGAACCCGTACGGGGGCACCGCGCGCCGGGTGACGTCGTTGCTGAGCTGGCGCTGCAGGCCGGTCGGCGGCGCCTTGCGGGCCGAACCGTGGAGCCCGTGCAGCAGCAGCGACATCGGCAGGTTCTTCTGCGGCGACTTGGCCGGCAGCATGATGAGGAGATCGACCTCACGGCCGCGCGCGGCGGACCACACGCGCTCGACCCTCGTCGCGCCGAGCTGGCCGGTGGGGCCGGAGGACGCGGTGCCGAGCAGCCGCTGGATCGACTCGCCGAACGGAAGCGTGTTCGTGGCGGTACCGACGGCGAACCCCGCGACGCCGAGCGCGGACGCGCCCGCGATCAGCGCGGAGCGGCGGCTGGGCAGCCTGCGCCGAGCCCGCGTCGCGCTCTCCTCGGCCGCTCCGGCCGCCTCGCTGTCGTCCATTCGTCCCCGTCCCCCGACTGCTTCCGTTCTACCACCGCTGCCGACTCATCGTCGGGGGACCCTGCGGTGTTTCGCCTGGTGACTGCGGTCACCCGACCGGTTGCTGTTCGTCAGCGCAGACCGTTCCCCTCGGCGGGAGCACCTTGTCGACCAGGTAGCGCACTTCGTGTCCGGTCGCACACGCGCTGCGCTGCATGGCCGAATGCCCTTCGCCGTCGAACACGAGCAGGCGGGCGTTGTCGAACGTCCTCGAAAGGGCGACCGCGTCCTGGAACGGGGTGTCCGGGTCGCCGATCGTGCCGGTGACCAGGATGGGCGGTGAGCCCGCCGCGTTCCACGGACCGGCGTACCTGCTCAGGCGCGGTGCCTGCCATTGGGTGCACGCCGTCGCGTGCGAGTGGTCGTAGCTCGGCGGGCCGTACCCGAGGGCGGGACCGAGCAGCGGTCCCGTTCGGACGTTCGCGGCGAGCTTGGCGCGGAGCGGCCGCAGGCCACCGGGGAACACCCGATCCATGCATTCGATGGCGGTGTTCGCGGCGAGCAGGTTCACGGTGGAGTCGTCGAACGGTGCCAGCAGCGGCCCGCCGCGCCCTTGCGCGGCCTTCAGTTGCTTGCCGAGGTCCGGCCAGTTCTCCTTGCCTTCGTTCACCGTGAACGACAGCTGGACGGCCATCGTGGCGGCGTTGGCGACGAACGCGCCCTTCTCGTCACGGATCGGGTTCCGATCGAGGTCTCGCTGCATCGACAGGAAACTCTCGGCGGGGTGGCCGTCGCCGAACCCGCAGGCGGCCGGTGCGCCCGCGCACCAGTCGAAGAACCGCGACAGCCCGGCGTCGAGCGCGCGGTACTGGCCGCGGTCGTAGTCGTACGGGCGGTTGGCGTAGGACTCGGGATCGTAGGCGCCATCGAGGGACAGGACGCGGATGTGGCGGGGGAAGAGGTTCGCGTACACCGTGCCGAGGAACGTGCCGTACGAGATCCCGAGGTAGCTCACCTTCTCGTCGCCGACGGCCGCGCGGAGGACGTCGAGGTCGCGGGCGAAGTTCTCCGCGCCGGCGTGCGGCAGGATTCCGCCCGACCGCGCGTAGCACGATTCGTCGAAGTCCTTGGCGCCGGCGACCGCCCTGTCGTAGGCGCCCGGCGCCGGGCGGGCGGTCGCGCCGTCCCAGGAGGCCCGGTACTCCTGCGGGGTCCGGCAGGTGATCGCGGAACTCGCGGCGACGCCGCGCGGGTCGAAGCTGACGATGTCGAACCGCTGGTGCAGTTCGGGCGGGCCGCGGAAACCGTACGCACGGACGAAGCCCTTGGTCGGGCCGCCGGGGCCGCCGGGGTTGATGAACAGGGATCCGATCCGGTGCGCGGGATCGGCGGCGGGCACCCGGTACGCCGCCAGTGCGATCGTGGGCCCGTGCGGCCGCCGGTAGTCGAGCGGTACGACGGCGGTCGCGCATTGGACGCCCTGGCCGCAGTCCGCCCAGGCGAGCCGGGGAACGTCCACTCCGGCCACACCGCCCGGCGCGTCCGGTGCGGCCGTCGCGACCGCGGGCACCGCTGTCACCAGCAGTGCGCAGAACGTTGCGACAATCAGTTTGCGCATGGGCGTGCTCCCGAGGTTCATGAGTCTTTGATCATGAAACCACGTTCGGTGCTGCGCTGGGGAAGGCGTTCAGGTGAATGGCCCGCACCGATAGTCCGACGGTTTCGACCGTGTCGCCGAGGCCGACGGCGTGCTGCTGGGATTCGTGTACGACCACGCCACCGAACGGCTTCCACACAACTGGGCCCCTGCCTGGCGCTCAGACGAACCCGGTGGAATCCTCGGCATAGCTGCGCCCGTTCGGTGCGGTGACGGTGAGTACGCCGGTTTCGCTGTCGGTGGTGAAGGTCCAGCCGGGTTCGTCGCGGAGTAGGTGGTGGACTCGGCAGAGCGGCCGCATGTTGGCTTTGTCGGTGCGTCCGCTGTCTTTCCAGGCGGTGGCGTGGTCGAGGTCGGTGTACTGGGCGGGCCGGGTGCAGCCGGGCATGCTGCAGGTCCGGTGGGTGACGTGGAGGTACTTCCGCATGGCGCTCGGTGGCCGGTAGTTTTTCCGACCGAGGTCGATGGGGAGGCCGGTCATGGGTTCGTCGATGATCCGGTTCCAGACCGAGTCGGCGTCGAAGGCGATCGCCCGCGCCATCTCCGGTGAGATGCCACCACACCCCGCGAGTTCGGCGGGGTTGTCGCGCAGTCCCAGCAGGGTTGGCAGGTCGATGTGGACGAAGATCTGGGCTTTCGGCTTGCCCGCACACCCGTGGCCACCCAGGCAGTGTTCGACCAGTGCATCCAAGCGCAATTGATCCATGGTGCGCTTGTCGCCTTGGCGCTTTTTCGCGAGCGCGTCTCGGTCGCAGGCGGCGTACAGCGCTTGCGCCCGATCGGAAGGAAGTTCGGCGAACAGGGTCGACGATCCGTGATCCCCATGCCGGATTTCTAACCTCCGCGCCGCCACTTTCTCTTGCCGTCGCCGCTCATATCCTTCAGGGTCAACTCGCATCAGCAGCGAGTTGACCAACCTGCGCAGTGCGGGCGGATTCCGGTTCTCGAACCTCCCCACCAATCTGGCATCGACTTCGGCGGCTACTTCTTTCGATGCACACGCGGTCGCCTCGAACACCCGGGAGGCCGCGTACTCGTCAATGAGCCCTGCTTCCATCGCCGCCAGGGTGCAGGGCAGGTATGAGGTCAACGCGTCAGCGAGCGCCACCTTCCGCCGCAGCGTGCGTCACGGCATGCAGCAGTGCCACTTGCCCCACGGTGGATCTTCGTGAGGACACTTGCTCCATCTCCGCTATTTCGCGCAGCAGCATTGCCTGCTGATACCGAATAACCCGCAACCGCCGAGCCGCGGAGTCGGAAAGCGCACGAACCCGATAAAACTCTTCTTCGGTAGACATGCCACAATTCTACCGCCCCGCAAAACACTTTCCGTCACCCAATCAGGTGCACGAAAGATCGCAGCTTTTCCACAACGGGACCACAACGACACGGAAGCCAAACAACAACCGGGACCGGCAATGCGTCGGGAACGGCACATCAAGGCGACCAAAGAGATTCGTTCCACAGTAAACCCTCACCGAGCCCACCAAACACGCGAACAAAGCAACCCCGAAACCCCGAAAAAATCAGGTCAAAACCCGAAAATCCCCCGTATAAAGATTCATGGACTCCCCCCGCAAAAACCCAACGAGGGAAATCCCCTCCTCCTCAGCCAACTCCGCCGCCAGTGAAGAAGGAGCAGACACCGCAGCCAACAACGGAATCCCCGCCATAGCCGCCTTCTGCACCAGCTCGAACGACGCCCGCCCCGACACCAGAAGACCGACCCCGCCAAGAGGCACCCGCCCCTCCAGCAGGGCCCACCCCAAAACCTTGTCGACAGCGTTGTGCCGACCGATGTCCTCCCGGACGACGAGCAGCTCACCCGAGGAGTCGAACAACGCGGCAGCGTGCAGCCCGCCCGTCTGCGCGAACACCTTCTGGCGTGCGCGCAACGCGTCGGGGAGGGAGGCGAGCACGTCGGCTTCGATGGCGAAGGTCGAGGACGCGGGGGAGAACCTGGTCTTCAGGCGCACCGCGTCGAGCGCGGCCTTCCCGCACACGCCGCAGGACGACGTCGTGTAGAAGTTGCGCTCCACTCCCGTTTCGGGCGGTGGCACGCCCTCGGACAACGCGAGGTCGAGCACGTTGTAGGTGTTGCGGCCCGCCTCGTCGACGCCGTCGCAGTAGCGGGCGGTCAGCACGTCCTCGCGGTCGCCGATGACACCCTCGGAAAGCAGGAACCCGTGTGCCAGTTCGACGTCGTTCCCCGGGGTGCGCATGGTGACCGCGAGTGCCCTGCCGCCGACCCTGATCTCCATCGGTTCCTCGGCGGCCAGCGTGTCGGCGCGACGTAGGTCACCGCTGGTGGTGAGCTTGCGCACCGGGCGCCGGACAGTCAGACGGCCCATGCCCCCACCCTACCGAGTCCACCTCGTATGACGCCTGTTTTGCATCGCGACACGATCAAGTAATACATTGCTGACCCGCACCTGGAGGAGGCGCCCGATGGCAGTGAGCTTCCTGAAGACTCCCGCACCGGTGAACTGGAGCCGATGGCTGGTCCCACCGGCCGCGCTCGCCGTGCACCTGTCGATCGGGCAGGCCTACGCGTGGAGCGTGTTCAAGCCCGCGCTGGAGAAGGCGCTGCACCTGACCGGCACGCAGAGCGCGCTCCCGTTCCAGCTCGGCATCGTGATGCTGGGCCTGTCCGCGGCCTTCGGCGGGACCATGGTCGAACGGAACGGCCCGCGCTGGGCGATGTTCGTGTCCATGACCTGCTTCTCGGCCGGGTTCCTGATCTCCGCGCTCGGCGTCGCCACCTCGCAGTACTGGCTGGTGGTCGTCGGGTACGGCTTCGTCGGCGGCATCGGGCTCGGCATCGGCTACATCTCGCCGGTGTCCACCCTGATCAAGTGGTTCCCCGACCGGCCGGGCATGGCGACCGGCATCGCCATCATGGGGTTCGGCGGCGGCGCGCTCATCGCGACGCCGTGGTCGTCCCAGATGCTGGAGTCGTTCGGCGCGGGCACCGGCGGCATCGCGGCGGCGTTCCTGGTCCATGGCGTGGTGTACGCGATCTTCATGAGCCTCGGCGTGTTGCTGATCCGGGTGCCGGAGCCGGGGTGGAAGCCCGCGGGCTGGGAACCGGTCGACCACGGCAGGCCGATGATCTCCCAGGCCGACGTGTCCGCGGCGAACGCGATCAAGACGCCGCAGTTCTGGCTGCTGTGGGTGGTGCTGTGCTTCAACGTCACGGCGGGCATCGGCATCCTGGAGAAGGCTTCGCCGATGATCACCGACTTCTTCAAGCAGACGTCGGCGCCGATCGCCACCGCGGCCGCGGGCGGGTTCGTGGCGCTGCTGTCGCTGACCAACATGCTCGGCCGGTTCGTCTGGTCGTCCACATCGGACCTGATCGGGCGCAAGAACATCTACCGCGTCTACCTCGGCGCCGGCGCGCTGCTGTACCTGGTGATCGCGCTGACCACGAACTCGTCGAAGGTGCTGTTCGTGGTGTGCGCCGGGGTGATCCTGTCGTTCTACGGCGGCGGGTTCGCGACCGTGCCCGCGTACCTGAAGGACCTGTTCGGCACCTACCAGGTCGGCGCCATCCACGGCAGGCTGCTCACCGCGTGGTCGGCGGCCGGTGTGCTGGGGCCGCTGATCGTGAACGCGATCGCGGACAGCGGGAAGAGCGACGGCAAGCAGGGGCCCGATCTGTACGGCACCTCGTTCATCATCATGATCTGCCTGCTGGCGGCCGGGTTCGTGGCGAACGAGCTGGTCGGCCCGGTCAACCCGAAGTACCACGAGCCGCGGAAGCAGGCGGCTGTTCCGGTGGGGGAGTCGTCGTGAACCGTCGAGCGCTGATGATCGTGGCCTGGCTGTGGGTCGGCATTCCGTTCGCCTATGGTGTGTACGAGCTGGTGCTCAAGGTGGTGCAGCTGTTCGGCGGATGAGGGGCGCGGATGAGATCTCGCGGTGTTCTGGTGACCGGTGCGTCGAAGGGCATCGGCAGGGCCGTCGCCGAGGCGTTCGCGGCGGGCGGTGACCGGGTCGCGGTGCACTTCCACGCCGACCGCGCGGCCGCGGAGGCGGTGCTCGCCGGGCTCCCCGGCACCGGTCACGTGGTGCTCGGTGCCGATATCGCCGATCCGGAGGCCGCGCGCCGCCTGGCCGACGAGGCGGAGTCCTCCCTCGGCGGTGTCGACGTGCTGGTGAACAACGCCGGAGTCGCGACCTCGGCGGCGAACGCCCACCGGGTGACCGAGGTGTCCTATGCGGACTGGCAGCGGGCGTGGCGGCAGAACCTGGACGTCAACGTGGCGGGCACCGCGAACCTGAGCTACTGCGTGGCACGGCACATGGTCGCCCGCGGCGCGGCGGGCCGGATCGTCAACGTCGGCTCGCGCGGTGCGTTCCGCGGCGAAGCCGATCACCCCGCCTACGGCGCCAGCAAGGCGGCCCTGCACGCCCTCGGTCAGTCACTGGCGCTTTCCCTTGCCCCGGAGGGGATATCCGTGACGTCGGTGGCGCCCGGCTTCACCGAGACGGAGCGGGTCGCGGACCGGCTTGCCGGGGACGGGGGAGTGGACCTGCGCGGGCAGAGCCCGTTCGGGCGCGTCGGACGGCCGGCGGAAATCGCCGCCGCGGTCGTCTACCTCGCCTCACCGGACGCGACCTGGGCCTCCGGCACGATCCTCGACCTCAACGGCGCGTCCCACCTGCGAACCTGAGGCCGTCACAGGTCCAGCACGAGATCGGTCACAGGGCGGGCGCAGCACACGAGCGCGGTACCGGGTGACGGCGGCTCCAGCGGATCGGGTCCATATCGGACGGTGCCGGAGAGGACCGGGGTCTGGCAGGTGTGGCAGACCCCGGTGCGGCAGGACCACCGGGTCGGCACGTCGCAGGCTTCGGCGAGTTCGAGCACGGAGGCGCGGTCGTCGCGCCACGGGACGGTGAGCCCGCTGCGGGCGAACGTGACCCGGGGCCCGGTGCCGGTGGCGCCGGGTGGCTGGTGCGGCGCGGGAGCGTCGGCACCGGTGAGCCCGGGGTTGATCGGCGGCAGCGCGCCGAACAGTTCCGTGTGGATCCGAGCGGGGTCGAGGCCGATCCGGACGAGCGCGTCGCGCATGGCCGTCATGAACGGGCCGGGTCCGCACAGGTAAGCGGTCGCGTGCACGGGTAACCCGAGCGCGGCCAGGGTGTCGTGGTCGAGGCGGCCGGTCGCCGCGGTGTAGTAGACGTGTTCGTGGCTTCCGTCGAGCCCGTCGAGCAACTGGTGGGCCTCGACGGCGAAAGCGTGTTCGGTGGCTGAGCGAGCGGTGTGCAGCCACCAGATTTCGCGCCGGCTCCGTCGCGCCGCGAGTGCGTGCAGCATCGCCAGCACCGGGGTGACCCCGACCCCGGCGGAGAGCAGCAGGACGGGCGCGGCTTCGTGGTCTTCCGGCGACAGGAAGAAATCACCCCGTGGCGCGGCGGCCTCCACGGTGTCGCCGACGCGCAGCCGGGCGTGGAGGTACGTGCTGGCGACGCCGTGCGCTTCGCGTTTGACGCTGATGCGGTACTCGGCGTCCGACGGCGCGGAGGACAGCGAATAGGTGCGCACCGGTGGTGGATCGGCGGCGTCGGCGAGCCGCAGCGTGAGGTACTGCCCTGGCTCGGGGCTGGCCAGCGGTGCGCCGTCGTCGGCGGCGAGGTGGATCGACGAAACGGTGGCGCTTTCGGACACGATCCGGGAGACGCGCAGCGGGCGGAAGCCGGTCCAGCGGCCGGAATCCGAGCCGGCGGGCGCCGGGTGTTCGACCGCGTCGAGCAGCTCGCGGAACGAGCCTTGCCAGCCCTGGCTCAGCGCGGGGATGTCGACGGCTTCGCGAAGCCGGCCCACGTCACGGTCGGGAAGGTAGAGCAGCGCGTCGATCGCGGCGACACTCATCCGGTGCCTGCCGACCCTGGTGCGGGCGATCTCGTCACCGGCTCGCACGGGGCCTTCGGTGATGACCCTGAGGTAGAAGCCGGGCCGGTGGTGGGCGACGAGCAGCGAGGGCAGCCGCGGCTCGCCGAGGCGCATGCCGACCCGATAGCACGTGACGCGCGGCTGGCTGACCTCGAACTCGGCCTCCCCGATGCGGTAGCGGTCGCCGATGTGCACCTCGTCGTCGGTCAGGCCGTCGACGGTGAAGTTCTCGCCGAACTGGCCGTATTCGAGGTCGTCGCGCCCGAGGTGGCTCCGCCAGAAGTCGTAGGACTGGCGCTGGTAGACGAGTACGGCGCGCATTTCGCCGCCGTGCCCGCCGAGATCGCCCTGCCCGTCACCGTCGATGTTGAGCTTGCGGGCCATCCGCGGCCCCTCGACGGGATACTTGAAGATTCCCGTGTGGACAGTCTTGCCATGCCACGGCACATCCGCTGGCATACCGACGTTCAGCGAGAGCAGGCGTGCCACCACGTCTTCCTCCTCAGTCCACTGTGGAATTACGGGTGCGCTGGTAGTGCCTGCGCGCCTTCATGCGGTTCCCGCAGACCGCCATCGAGCACCAGCGGGCGCGGTTCGGCTTGCTGTGGTCGATCAGGAACAACCGGCAGTCCGGGTTGGCGCACGGGCGAAGGCGGCCAGGGCCGGAGACGCGCAGCGCGTCCCAGGCGAGTACGGCGCGCGCCGCCGCGCGCCTTCCTGCGGGCACGTCCAGTGTCCATTCGACACCGTCGCCGGTGAGCGAAGCGCGATAGTGCACGCCGTCGACGAAGCCGGCGAGCGACGCCGGGACCTCCTCGCCACGGACGACGTCCTGCAGCGTCGAGCGCACGTCGAGCAGCGACCGCCATTCGTCATCGGAGGCCGGTTGCCCGTGTCCGGTGAGCCAGCGCGCGCCCGCCCCGGCGTCGGCGAGTTCGTCACGGGGCGACCCGTCGACGACCGGCGTCGTGTTCAGCAGATCGAGCAGCAGTGTCTCGTCGGTTTCGGTCACCATCGAAGTCTAACCTCCAAACCAGGTCTTGACAGGTTATAGCGTGTCATGATTCTGTCTAACCATCAAACATTGGCAAAGGGGTTAGAGATGACCGTCGTTCACCACCGCTACGCGGCCGTCCACGGCCAGGAGCTGTTCTACCGGGAGGCCGGTCCCGCCGACGCCCCCGCGATCGTGCTGCTGCACGGCTTCCCGACCAGTTCGTTCATGTTCCGCAACCTGATCCCCGCGCTGGCCGACCGCTACCACGTGCTCGCGCCGGACCACCTCGGATTCGGGTTGTCCGCGGCCCCGTCCGCCGGCGAGTTCGACTACACCTTCGACGCGCTGGCCGGACTGACCGCCGGGCTGCTCGATCACCTCGGCGTGACGCGCTACGCCCTGTACGTCCAGGACTACGGCGCCCCGATCGGCTGGCGCCTGGCGCTGGCCGATCCGTCGGCCGTCACCGCGATCGTCACGCAGAACGGCAACGGCTACGACGCCGGATTCGTACCGGGTTTCTGGAAGACCGTGTGGGACTACCAGCGGGAGCAGACACCCGAAACCGAAGCCGGTATCCGCACCGCGCTGACGCTGGAGGCCATCCGGTGGCAGTACCTCACCGGCGTCTCCGACGACAGCCTGGTCAGCCCGGACACCTGGCACCACGACTTCGCGAAGCTGTCCCGGCCGGGCAACGACGCGATCCAGCTCGCGCTCTTCCGCGACTACGCGACGAATCCGCCGCTGTACCCGGCACTGCACGAGTACCTGCGCCGGGGCCGCCCGCCGGTGCTGGCGGTGTGGGGCAAGGGTGACGAGATCTTCGGCCCGGACGGCGCCCGCGCGTTCGCCGAAGACGTCCCGGACGCCGAGATCCACCTCCTCGACGGCGGGCACTTCCTGCTGGAGAGCGCGGGCGACGAGGTCGCCGCACTGATCCGCGACTTCCTGGCGCGCAGGACGGCCGGGCAGCCTGCCGCGTAGCAAGCAATAGCCGGACGTCGTGCTGCGGCACGAACCCGGCGTGTTCGTCCGCGTCATCGTCCACAAAGGAATGGAGAAACCGAAGTGCCCGCATCATTGGAAGACCGCACCGTCCTCGTCATCGGCCGCGGCAGCGGCATCGCCCGCGCGGTCGCACTGTCCATCCGGGACGCGGGCGGCACCGTCGTGGTGGCAGGGCGGGATGGACGGGCCCTCGCGGCGGCCTACGACGAGCCCGGTATCACCGCCGCGCAGGTCGATCTGACCGACGAGACCAGCATCGCCGCGCTGGCCGAACGGCTCGGCCGGGTCGACCACGTCGTGTCGACCGCGTCGGCCCGTGCCCGCGGTGCCGTCGGCGACCTCGGCCACGAGACCGTCTTGACCTCCTTCGACGTCAAGGTCGTCGGCCCGATCCTGCTCGCCAAGCACTTCGCGCCGCGCCTGCCAACGGACGGCTCGTTCGTCTTCTTCTCCGGCTCGTCGGCCCGCAAGCCCGCGGCGGGCATGCTCGCGGTGGGGGCGACCAACGCCGCGGTCGACGCGGTGACCAGGGGGCTCGCGGTCGAGCTGGCCCCGGTGCGGGTCAACGCGATCTCACCCGGCACCGTCGACAGCGGTGCCTACGACGGCCTCGGCGAGCGCAAGAAAGCCGAGCTGTTCGCCGCGCGCGAGGCGGGCAACCCGGTGCGCCGCATCGGAAGTCCCGAGGACATCGCCGGCGCCGTCGTCTTCGCGCTCACCACGACCTTCCTGACCGGCGCCTCGCTCGGCATCGACGGCGGTGAGCCCCTCGTCTGAACGGCCGGATCACCGGGGCGCGGTCAGCCGCACCACGATGCTCTTCGACGCCGGCGTGTTCGAGGTGTCCGCCACCGAGTCCAGCGGTACCAACGCGTTGGCCTCGGGGAAGTACGCGGCCGCGCACCCGCGCGCGGTCGGGTACGCCACGACGCGGAAGCGTTCGGCGCGCCGCTCCGCACCGTCCCATTCGGACACCAGGTCGACCAGTTCGCCGTCGCCGAAGTTGAGGTCGGCGAGGTCTTCGGGGTTGACGAAGACCACGCGCCGCCCGTCCTCGATCCCGCGGTAGCGGTCCGACAGGCCGTAGATCGTGGTGTTGTACTGGTCGTGGCTGCGCATCGTCTGCAGGAGCAGGCGGCCGGCCGGCAGTGCGGGGTATTCCAGTTCGTTGGCCGTGAAGGTGGCCTTGCCGGTCTTGGTCCCGGTGAACTGCCGCGAGTCGCGCGGCGCGTTCGGGAGCACGAAACCGTCCGGCTCGCGCACCCTGGCGTTGTAGTCCTGGCAGCCCGGCACCACGCGGGCGATCCGGTCGCGGATCAGGTCGTAGTCGGCTTCGAAGTCCCGCCACGGCACGGCGTGGTCTTCGCCGAGCACCTTGCGGGCGAGGCGGCAGACGATCGCCACCTCGGACAGCAGGCAGTCCGACGCCGGGGCCAGCCGTCCCCGCGAGGTGTGCACGGCCGACATCGAGTCCTCCACGCTGACGAACTGCTCACCGCCGGCCTGGACGTCGCGTTCGGTGCGGCCCAGCGTCGGCAGGATCAGCGCGGTCCGGCCCGGCACGACGTGCGAGCGGTTCAGCTTCGTCGACACCTGCACGGTCATCTCGCAGGCCCGCAGTGCCTGCGCGGTCAGGTCCGAATCCGGTGTCGCGGACGCGAAGTTGCCGCCCATGGCGAAGAAGACCTTGCCGGTACCGTCGCGCATGGCCCTGATCGAATCGACGGTGTCCCAGCCGTGCTTGCGCGGCACGGTGATCGAGAACTCCTCGTCCAGACTGTCCATGAAGGACTCGGGCATCTTCTCCCACACGCCCATGGTCCGGTCGCCCTGGACGTTGGAGTGGCCGCGCACCGGGCACAGGCCGGCGCCAGGCTTGCCGATCATCCCGCGCAGCAGCGCGACGTTCGCGACCTCTTTGATCGTGGGGACGGCGTGCTTGTGCTGGGTCAGTCCCATCGCCCAGCAGTAGACGGTCCGCTCGGACTCCGCGATCATGCGGGCGAGCCGCACGATCTGCTCGCGGTCGAGCCCGGTGGCCTCGTCGACCTCGGCCCAGTCCAGGTCCTTGATCGCGGCCGCGTACTCGGCGTACCCGTCGGTGGAGCCGTCCAGGAAGTCCTGGTCCACCACGGTCCCAGGAGCGGCCTCCTCCCACGCCAGCAGCAGATGCCCGATCGCCTGGAACAGCGCCAGGTCGCCGCCGAGCCGGATCTGGGCGAACTCGTCGGCGAGCGGGCTGCCCTTGCCCACCACGCCGCGCACGTTCTGCGGGTTCTTGAAGCGCATCAGCCCCGCTTCCGGCAGCGGGTTCACGGCGATGATCTTCGCGCCGTTCTTCTTCGCCTCTTCCAGCGCCGAGAGCATCCGCGGGTGGTTGGTCCCCGGGTTCTGGCCCACCACGACGATCAGGTCGGACCGGTGGATGTCGGCGAGGCTCACCGAGCCCTTGCCGATGCCCGTCGTCGTGGACAGCGCCGCCCCGGACGATTCGTGGCACATGTTCGAGCAGTCCGGCAGGTTGTTGGTGCCGAACGAGCGGACCAGGAGCTGGTAGGCGAACGCGGCCTCGTTGCTGGTGCGCCCGGAGGTGTAGAAGATCGCTTCGTCCGGAGTGGACAGCGAGTTGAGCTGGTCGGCGAGGAGGCCGAAGGCTTCGTCCCAGGTGACGGGCTCGTAGTGGGTGCCGCCTTCCCGGAGCACCATCGGGTGCGTCAGGCGGCCCTGCTGACCGAGCCAGTAGTCGGTCTTCCCGGCCAGCTCGGCGACCGGGTGCTGAGCGAAGAACTCGGGCCCGACGCGGCGTTTCGTCGCCTCTTCGGCGACCGCCTTCGCGCCGTTCTCGCAGAACTCGGCGAGCTTGCGGTGCTCGCCGTCCACCTCGCGGGGTTCCGGCCACGCGCAGCCGGGGCAGTCGAACCCGTCGCGCTGGTTCAGCAGCCGGAGGGTCCTGACCGTGCGGGCCGCGCCCATCTGCTCGACCCCGCGTGCCAGTGAGACCGCGACCCCGGGGATCCCCGCCGCCCACGTCTTGGGCTGGTGGACCTCGATGCCGGCTTCGTCGATGTCATGCTTCGGCGCGTTCCTCGTCACGGCTCCCATGGTGCGCCTTCACCTCGTCGTTCGCGACCACGGGGCCCCGGAGACGGCGGTCGAGCACGGTGACGGCGAGCAGCAGCGCGCTCACCCCGACGAGCACCCACGAGAGGTGGTGCAGGCCCGCCGAGCTGGCGTGGGTGCCGAAGCACAGCGCGATGAGCGTCGACGAGGCGATCGCGCCGAGGTACTGTGCGGACCGGAACAGCCCGCTGGCGGTGCCGATCTGGGACGCGGGCGCCTGCGCGTAAAGCATCGTCTGGTTCGTCACACTCGTCATGCCCTGCGCGACGCCGAAGACGGCGGCCACGGCCACCAGCACGATCATCGGCGTCTCCGCGCCGAGGAGCTGCAGCAGCGCCGACCCGGTGAGCACCGCGAGCGCGGTCACGGTCAGCCTGGCGCGGATCCCGGTCGCCCTGCCGGACAGCGCCGCCGCGGCGACCGCGACCGCGGACATCGGCAGGAGCAGCGCCCCGGCACCCGATTCGCTGAGGCCCCGCGTCGATTCGAGCCACTGCACGTAGCCGAACATGATCGAGTAGACGACGAGGAAGGCGAGCGACTGCCGCAGGTAGGTGCGCAGCAGCGGCCCGTTCGCGGCCAGCACCCGCAGGTCGATGAACGGGTGGCGGCTTCGCAGCTCGACCACGGTGAACGCCGTGCCCAGCGCTGCGGCCGCCGCGAGGTACCCGAGATCCGCCACCGACGGGTCCATCACGAAGAACAGCACGGCCAGCAGGGTCAGCGAGAAGAGCGCGATCCCGGCGCCGTCGATGCCCCGTGCCGTGCCACCGGCCCCGTCCTCGGGTACCCACAGCACGGCCAGCACCAGCGACAGCCCGGCGAGCGGGATGTTCACCGCGAAGATCGCGGGCCAGCCGAACAGCGCGATCAGCGCGCCGCCGAGCGTCGGCCCGATCACCATGATCGTCTGCGATGACATCGACAGCAGCGAGAGGACACGCGCGGGCACACCCTGCCCGGTCTGCTCGGCGCGCTTGCGGAGAACGGCCATCGCCGCCGGGAACCCCGCGCACGTGCCGACGCCGAGCACGATCCGGACGCCGATCAGCCAGCCGAGCGAGAACGCGAAGATCCCGGCGATCCCGGCCGCCATCACGAGCACGGCCCCGGCGAGCAGGACCCGTCTCGCCCCGAACCGGTCGACGAACAGCCCGACGACCGGCTGGCCGACGGCCGTGGCGAGGTACAGCCCGGAGATCAGCCACGCGGTCTGGCCCGGTCCGGCGCCGAAGGTCTGGCCGATCGGGACGAGCGCGACCGCGATGAGCGTCGAGTTGATCGGGTTGAGGATCGCGCTGGCGACCAGGGGAGTGATCATCCTGGCGCCGAAGCGCTTCGAAGCCGCGGTGGGCGTGGTGCCTCCTAGAGCTGGGCGAGCCGGTGCAGGAGCGGGATCGCTTCGGCGAGGGTGCGCCGTTCGGCCGGGGTGAGTTCGGCGGTGATGCCGCGCGCGATCCATTCGTCGCGGTGCTGGCGCAGGCCGCGCACGGTCTTCTCGCCGAGTTCCGAGGCCGAGATCAGCACGCGGCGGCCGTCACCGGGGTCGCGGATCTTGGTGAGGTGGCCGAGTTCGTCGAGCGCGGCGAGCGTGGCGCCCATGGACTGCTGCCGGACGTGCTCGGCGGCGGCCAGTTCGCCCTGCGTGGCGGCGCCGTCCCGGACGAGCCTGCCCAGCACGGCGGTCTGCGACGGCGTCAGTACCTCCGCGTTGTCGACCTGGCGCAGCCTGCGGTGCAGCTGGCCGACGGTGCCGCGGAGCTGCCCGGCGAGTTCGGCCACCTGGTTCGGAACCCTGGTCATAACAACAGTCTAGACTGTGAAGCCCGTCCTGTGCATCCTGCCCATGGGCGCACTCCGTGACGACGGCGGGGGAGCGGTTCGTAGACTTACCGGTTGTGACGGAGAACGCCCCTGCGCCCCAGACCGACCTTCCGGGTTCGTGGACCCCGGCCGACGAGGAATCCGCGATCTACCAGCGCTGGGTAGACGCCGGCTACTTCACGGCCGACGCCGGATCGGATCGGCCGCCGTTCTCCGTAGTGATCCCGCCCCCGAACGTGACCGGTTCGCTGCACATCGGCCACGCCTTCGAGCACACGCTCATCGACACCATCACGCGCTACCACCGCATGCTGGGCGAGGAGTCGCTGTACCTGCCGGGCATGGACCACGCGAGCATCGCCGTGCACGCGCTCGTGGAGAAGCAGCTGCGCGCCGAGGGCACGAGCCGCCGCGAACTCGGGCGGGAGAAGTTCGTCGAGCGCGTCTGGGAGTGGAAGGCGGAGCACGGCGGGCAGATCCTGGCCCAGATGAAGCGGCTCGGCGAAAGCGTCGACTGGACCCGTGAGCGCTTCACGATGGACGAGGGCCTGTCGAAGGCCGTCAACACGATCTTCAAGCGCCTGTACGACGACGGGCTCATCTACCGGGCGGAGCGGCTGGTCAACTGGTCGCCGGAGCTGCGGTCGGTGCTCTCCGACGCCGAGGTCGACCACGAGGAGGTCGAGGGCGAACTCGTCTCCATGCGCTACGGCGACGGGGACGGCGCGATCGTCGTGGCCACCACCCGGATGGAGACGATGCTCGGCGACACCGCGGTCGCGGTGCACCCCGACGACGAGCGGTACGCCCACCTCGTCGGCACCGAGGTCGAGCTGCCGCTGACCGGGCGCCGGATCCCGATCGTCGCGGACTCCCACGTCGACCCGGAGTTCGGCACCGGTGCGGTGAAGGTGACGCCCGCGCACGACCCGAACGACTTCGAGATCGGCCAGCGGCACGACCTGCCGATGCGCACGATCATGGACGAGACGGGCCGCATCGACGGCACCGGAACCGAGTTCGACGGCATGGACCGGTTCGAGGCGCGCGTCGCGGTGCGGGAGAAGCTGCGCGAGCAGGGCCGGATCGTCGCCGAGAAGCGCCCGTACCTGCACAGCGTCGGGCATTCGCAGCGGTCGAAGGAGCCGATCGAGCCGCGGCTTTCGCTGCAGTGGTTCGTGAAGGTGGGCCCGCTGGCGAAGGCCGCGGGCGACGCCGTCCGCGACGGCCGCGTGGCGGTGCACCCGCCGGAGATGGCGAAGCGCTACTTCGACTGGGTCGACAACCTGCACGACTGGTGCATCTCGCGGCAGCTCTGGTGGGGCCACCGCATCCCGGTCTGGTACGGCCCCGAAGGCGAGGTCGTGTGCGTCGGCCCGGACGAGGAACCGCCTTCCGGCGAGGGCTGGACGCAGGACGAAGACGTCCTCGACACCTGGTTTTCCTCCGGCCTGTGGCCGTTTTCGACGCTGGGCTGGCCGGAGAAGACCCCGGACCTCTCGAAGTTCTATCCGACCACGGTGCTGGTCACCGGCTACGACATCCTCTTCTTCTGGGTCGTCCGGATGATGATGATGGGCCTGTACGCGATGGACGGCGAGCCGCCGTTCCGGACGATCGCGCTGCACGGCATGGTCCGCGACCAGTTCGGCAAGAAGATGTCGAAGACCGCGGGCAACGGCGTCGACCCGATCGAGTGGATGGACCGCTACGGGACGGACGCGCTGCGGTTCACCCTGACCCGCGGCGCGAACCCCGGTGTCGACGTGCCGATCAGCGAGGAGTGGGTCAACGGCTCGCGCAGCTTCTGCACGAAGCTGTGGAACGCCACCAGGTTCGCGCTGATGAACGGCGCGACCGTGGCGCGCCCGGTGCCCGGCGCCGCGGAGCTGACCGAGGCCGACCGCTGGATCCTCGGCAGGCTCGGCGCCGTCGTGTCCGAAGTGGACGGTCAGCTCGCGGACTTCCAGTTCGCCAAGAGCACCGAGTCGCTGTACGCGTTCACCTGGAACGAGCTGTGCGACTGGTACCTGGAACTGGCGAAGGTCCAGCTCTACCAGGGCGACGAGAAGACGGTCGAGAACACCCGCGCGGTGCTCGGCCACGTGCTCGACACCGTGCTGCGCCTGCTGCACCCGTTCATCCCGTTCGTCACCGAGCGGCTGTGGCTGGCGCTGACCGGCGGCGAGTCGCTCGTCGTCGCGCAGTGGCCTGCCGGGTCCCCGCAGTTCACCGAGCACCGGATCGAGGCGGACCCGGTGGTGGACGCGCGGATCGCCGACGTGCAGAAGCTGGTGACCGAGATCCGCCGGTTCCGGTCCGACCAGGGCCTGAAGCCGAGCCAGAAGGTCGCGGCCCGGCTCGGCGGTCCCGGGTTCGAGGAGGTTTCGGGCCAGGCCGACGCGGTGCGCTCGCTCGTCCGGCTGACCGAGGCGGAGGACGGTTTCACGCCGGGTGCCTCACTGGAAGTCGTGCTGGGTTCCGGGACGGCGACGGTGGAACTGGACCTGTCCGGCGCCATCGACGTCGTGGCGGAGCGCAAGCGGCTGCGGAAGGATCTCGGCGTGGCCGAGAAGGAGCTGAAGCAGACCGACGCCAAGCTCGGCAACGAGGGGTTCCTGGCGAAGGCGCCCGAAAACGTCGTCGAGAAGATCAGGGCGCGCCGCGAAGCCGCCGTCGCCGACATCGACCGCATCAACTCCCGGCTGGCCGCGCTGCCTTCTGCCTGATCGCTTCCTGTTCGACCGCCTGCTGGCAGGCGGTCGAACAGGAAGCGCAGGTGCTCGCCGTTGACGTCTGCGGCGAGCACCAGGTAGGTGCGCGTCGCCGGTTCGGGCGCGAAGATGCCGCGGAACGCCACAGGAGGACAGCACCAGGTCGCGCAACGGCGGGTTGATCTCCGGGGGCGGCAGGCGCAGCGGCAGTTCGCCCGGATCGGACAGCCGGATCTTTTGCCGCTGTGCCAACGGATGCGCGACGGGGAGTGCGGTGACGAGCGCGTCGGTCCACAGTGGCCTCGAAGTGCAGCCGGTCCGACGGCCAGCTCCCGCGGACCAGGGTCGCGTCCAGCTCTCCCGAGCGCGCCAGCTTCAGCCGCTCGGCCGTCGGCGGACGCATCAGTTCGACGTGGACTTCCGGGGCGAGCTTCGCGAACCCGGCCAGCACGAGATCGAGCCGCGGCCCGAGACCCGACGTGGTGCCGACGCGGATCGTGGTGGCCTGCTCGGCCCGGAACCCGGCCATCGCCTCGATCGCGCCATCCTCGGCCGCGATGACCGCGCGTGCGTGCGGCAGGAACCGGGTTCCCGCTTCGATTCGAATACTCCACTGCTACTCCACTGTTACTCCACTGTGGATTCGCCCACTGAGGACGGGGGCGGGCCGTCGTGCCGGGCAGGGCAAGGCAGCCGCGCGGGGAAAAGGCGGACGATGACCTTCGGCGGGGTGGCGGCGCGGCCGGCCGGAGTCGATTTCACGAGGGGTGATGGGCGTGGGGGAGCGGATCCGCGCCTTCGAAGAGGTACACGCCGCGGCCCGATCCCGTGGTGGCGTAGGTGTTTCCATGCCCTGAAGGGGCCGTTGAGGGAACCTGATGCCGCGAAGGCTCCATCAGCAGCGCCATGCCGCGCGCCGTGAAGGTCGAGAACGCGGCGTCAGAGTCTCTGAAGGTCGCCCCTCGCCGGAACCGCCGCGGTTCCGGTGCCTTTCGCGAAGCGCGAGCTTCGGGACCAGTCCCGGCGCCGAGCCCTATCCTCGTTTCCCCAGTAGCCGGATCGGGAAGATGGCGATGGCCGCAGAACAAGAGTTGGGCGCAGTGGTCGGACGGTTCGAGAGCGACAACCGGCGCCGGAGAAGGATCTTCGCGGTCGCCGTGCCGGTGGGCGGGGTGGTCGCGGCCCTGACCGGGCTGTGGTTCGTCGTACTGGCAGGCCGCGGCGGATCGCCGTCGCTTGTCCTCCTGCCCTGCCTTGCCTGCGGGCTCGCACTGGGCGCGCTCGCGGTCGGCATCCAGCAGGCCTGGCTGTCCCGCACCCGGCCCGACGAGGCGTTCACCCTGCACGAGGGCGGCTTCGTCCATTCCTATGCCGGGAAGTCCTTGGCGATCAGCTGGGACGAGATCGTCAAGATCGCCAACGAGGGGCGGGACAACGCGCTCTACCGGGTACTCGGCGCCGACGTCCGCTACCGCGTCAAGCTCCGTTCCGCCGTCGGCGGGCGCCGGGTCGTGATGATCACCGGTATCACCGAAGACGCCCTCCGGCTCGGCGGCACCGTGCAGCACGCCGTGCACCACGGCACCCGCCCGAAACCGGAGGCACCCTGATCCGCACCCGTTTCGGCACGAGTCGTGATCAGCGCGGGAGCCGATCGCTGCTTGGTGCGGGCGCAGTGTGATCGCGGTCGGCGGGGATGACCGAACTCGTGCGCTCCCCGCGCACCGATCTGGTCCGCGCCGGGGACCTCGGCGGCGACGGTCGGGTGGACGATCCGCCAGATCCTCGACTCGGGCGTCTACATCGACGATCTGCTCACCGAAAGCACGGGCTACGACCCGCGTCCGGCGCTGCCGTCGCTCGAAGTGCCGATCGGCCCACAGTTCCGCTCTCCGGTGGAGCGGCCGACGTCCACTACGAACGCTTCGGTGACGGCCCCGGCCCCGTGCCGGTGCACGGCACGGCCCTGTTCGCGAGGCTGCTCCCGCTCAGGGGCGTTCGGGCCCGGCTACTGGACGGCCACGACCGACGAGGCGAACGAAGCGCTCGTCGAGCAGCTCACCTCGGTCATCGAACCGGGCGCGATCCGGCACACCGGGGTGGACCCGCGCGTCGACCTCGGACCGCTGCTCGGCCGGAGCACGGCACCGGCTCCGGTGCTGGCCAGCGCGCTCAGCGCCTCGCGGCGGCCAGCGCGCGATAGGTCACGTTCGCGACGCCTTCCATCCCGGCGCGGAACGGGTGGTAGTTCGCGGCGGCGAGGATGTTCAGGTCCTTCCCGTTGATCCACGCGGCACCGCCCGCGCACGCGTCGTGCCCGAGCGACGGGGTGAAGATGTCCACATAGGACGATGCACCGTCGTCGGCGACGGCATCGGAAACGGCGGCGTTGAGCGCTTCCTCGATGCTGCTGAGCCAGGCGTAGTCGCCAGCGGCGAACGGCAGGTCCGGGCAGGTCCCGGTGGCCGGTGCGATGCGCGGGTAGCCGATCGCGAGCACCGTCGCCCGCGGCGACCGCGCGTGGATCCCGGCGAGCACCGCGGTGATCCTCGGGCGGATCTTCGCGGCCGTGACCTTCATCGTGTCGACGCCGTCGACGGTGAAGTTCCGCTGGCACGGATTGCCGGCCGGGTCGCTCGCCCGCAGCTTCGGGCAGGTGTCGATGAGGGTGCCGAACAAGGTGAAGTCGTTGCCGCCGATGCCGATCGTGACCAGGTCGGTGTCCGCGCGCAGCGCGGCGAACTGCGGCGGGTTCGTGCCGAGGGGCACGCTCTGCGAGGTCGTCATGTTCGCGGTGGCCGCGCCGCCGCAGCTCACGTCGGTGAACGACGCGGGCTTGAGCTTGCGCGACAGCAGCGACGGGTAGTTGTTGGTGGACCGGGCGCAGCCGAGCGGATCGAGGCGCATGAGCGGGATGAAGGGGCCCGAGGTGTAGGAATCGCCGAGCGCGACGTAGCGGACCCGCTCGGCCGCGACCGCCACGCTCGTGGTTCCGGTGAACAGTGCTGCCACCGCGGCCACGGCGGCGATCGTGAGACCTCTGCGACTGAACATGCGCACCCCATCACTTGTTTCGAGTTGTGCCTCGTTCATAGCTGTCACGGACCGCGCCTAGGTGCCCCCAAACGGGTACCGTCCGTGATCATCACCCGGGAGTGTTTCGTCTGCCCCTGACGGCTCTCAGGACTCCGACGCCGCTTTCGCGGCCCTCGCGGCGTCAGATGCCCCGGAGGTCCCCTTCGGGGCACGCGGGGCCCGCCCGCACCAGGGCCGCGGAGCCTCGCGACGTAGACTCGGGCGCGTCCGTGAACAGGCATGAGTTGGGAGCGCGGGTGCCGCGAGGGAAGTCCGATGAGCCGTTCGACGAGCCGGTGGACGAGTCGGCGGTGAACAGTCACGGCGAACCGGACCTGGCCGATCCCGGCAGCTTCGCCGGGGTCGACGAGCTGGGCGTGCACGACGATCCGGAAGGTGCCTTCACCAGCGAGGACCGCGCCTTCACCGCGGGCGGCGGGGCGTCGGGCGGGATCGGCGGCATCGGCCAGCTCGGGGACAACCTGGCGCTCGGCCCGGTGCCGGACCTGCGTCCTGGCGATGGCGACGTCCACGAACTCGACGACGAGGGCGAGCGGGCGGCCCCGATCGGCCAGGAGCAGGCGCGCCGCGAGCTGATGGCGGTCGAGGCCGAGCTGAACCAGCGGTGGCCGGAGACGAAGATCGAGCCGTCCCTGTCGCGCATCTCCGCGCTCGTCACGGTGCTCGGCGAGCCGCACAAGGGCTATCCCGTCGTGCAGGTCGCCGGCACGAACGGCAAGGGCTCGACGGCGCGCATGATCGACGCGCTGCTGAGCAGGATGGGCCTGCGCGTCGGCCGGTACACCAGCCCGCACCTGCAGCTCGTCACCGAGCGCATCGCGATCGACGGGCAGCCGGTGCCGGCGGAGCGCTACGTGGAGCTCTACCGCGACATCGCGCCGTACGTGTCCATGGTGGACGGTGCCGCCGGGCCGGGCGAGCCGGCGCTGAGCAAGTTCGAGGTGCTCACCGGGATGGCGTTCGCGGCGTTCGCCGACGCCCCGGTCGAAGCGGCGGTCGTCGAGGTCGGCCTCGGCGGCACGTGGGACGCGACGAACGTCGTCGAAGCCGACGTCGCGGTGATCACGCCGATCGGGATCGACCACGTCGAGTACCTCGGCAGCGAACTGGCCGGGATCGCGAAGGAGAAGGCGGGGATCATCAAGCCGGGTTCGGTCGCGATCGTCGCCGAGCAGGAGCCCGAGGCGCAGCGCGTCCTGCTGGAACGCGCGATCGAAGTGGACGCGACGGTGGCGCGCGCGGGCAGCGAGTTCGGCGTGCTCGAACGCGAGGTCGCGGTCGGCGGGCAGATGCTGAAGCTGCAGGGCCTCGGCGGGGTGTACGACGAGATCTTCCTGCCGCTGCACGGCGCGCACCAGGCCGCCAACGCCGCGCTCGCGCTGGCCGCGGTCGAAGCGTTCTTCGGTGCGGGCAAGGATCGCCAGCTCGTGCTCGAAGCCGTGCGCGAAGGGTTCGCGGAGGTCGAGGAACCGGGGCGGCTCGAACACGTGCGCGCCGCGCCGACCGTGCTGCTCGACGCGGCGCACAACGAACACGGCGCCAAGGCGCTCGCGGCCGCCATCGCCGACGCGTTCGCGTTCCGCAAGCTCGCCGCCGTGGTCGGGGTGATGGGGGACAAGGACGCGCGCGGCATCCTGGAGGCGCTCGAGCCGGTCGTCTCCGAGATCGTGGTGACCCGCAACAGTTCTCCGCGCGCGATGCCGCTGGAAGAGCTGAACGCCATCGCCATCACCGTGTTCGGCGAAGAGCGAGTCGTCGCCGAGTCCAGTTTGGACGCCGCGGTGGAGACCGCGATCGGGCTCGTCGAGCGGAGCGACGACCCCGAGGAGCCCCTGGCCGGCGGTGGCGTGCTGATCACCGGATCGGTCGTCACGGCGGGTGAGGCTCGAACGCTTTTCGGTAAGGAGCCGGTGTGACCGAGGTGAAGCCGCCCGCGAAGGACCCGATGAAGTCCTTCCGCGGGGTGCAGTCCGGCGCGTTGATCCTGGAGGCGATCACGGTGGCGCTGGCGCTGCCCGTGATCGCGCAGTTCGGCGGCGGGATCGGCAGCGGGAAGGGCTGGACGGTGATCGGCCTCGCGGTCGCGCTGGTGGCATGCTGCTGGATCATCAAGCGCCCGTGGGCCATGCCGGTCGTGCTCGTGCTGCAACTGGGCTTGATCGCCTTCTTCTTCGCGGTGCCCGCGATCGCGGTGATCGGCGTGGTCTTCCTGTGCATCTGGCTGTGGCTGCTGTGGCTGCGCCGTGACGTGGCGAAACGGATGGCCGAGGGCAGGCTGCCCAGCCAGCAGGTGTGAGCGGCGCGTTCACCGCGGCGACGCGCGGAGTTGGCCTGGTGGCCGCCGACGGCGGATAAAACCGCGCCATGACCGAACCGACCCACCACAGCCGCCGGACGCTGTTCAGAGCGGGCGCCGGCGCGCTCGCCGCGGGACTCGTCCTTCCCGGCACCGCGAACGCCGCCGCCTTCGTCCGTCGCGACCGCCCCGTGCTCACCCACGGCGTGCAGGCCGGCGACGTCACCGCGGACTCCGCGATCATCTGGTCGCGCGCCGACCGGCCGTCGCGGCTGACCGTCGAAATCGCCCGCGACGCTTCGTTCCGGCGGGCGCGCCGCGTGTGCGGGCCGGTGCTGAGCCCCGCCACGGGCGGCACCGGCAAGATCAGGATCCCCGCGCTGCCGCCCGGTACCGGACTGCACTACCGCGTGACCGCGGAAGACCTCGACGGCCGTGGCGCGAGCGAACCGGTGACCGGCCGGTTCCGCACCGCGCCGCTCGGCCGCCGCGACGTGCGGTTCCTGTGGTCCGGCGACGTCGTCGGCCAGAACTACGGCATCAACCCCGAGCGCGGCGGGATGACCATCTACTCCGCGATGGCCGATCGCGAGCCGGACTTCTTCCTGCACAGCGGCGACACCGTCTACGCCGACAGCCCGCTGACCGAAACGGTGACGCTGCCGGGCGGGCGGACCTGGCGCAACATCGTGACCCCCGCCAAGTCGAAGGTCGCCGAGACGCTCGAGGAGTACCGCGGCCAGTTCGCCTACAACCTGCTGGACGAGCACCTGCGCCGGTTCACCGCCGCGGTGCCGAGCTACGTCCAATGGGACGACCACGAAGTCGTCAACAACTGGTACCCGGGCGAGATCCTCAACGACCGGCCGGAGTACACCGAGAAGCGCGTGGACGTGCTGGCGCCGCGCGCGTTCCGGGCGTTCCACGAGTGGCACCCGATCGACCGGCGCGCCGCCGTGGACGGCCGCGTGTACCGCAGCTTCTCCTACGGCGCGCGTGCCGAGATCTTCGTGCTGGACATGCGGACCTACCGCGACGCCAACACCTCCGATCGGACGAAGCCGGGGCACATTCTCGGGCAGGCACAGGCGAAGTGGCTGGCCGACGCGCTCGCGCGCAGCACCGCGACGTGGAAGATCGTGCAGGCCGATATGCCGATCGGGCTGGTGGTGCCGGACGGCAAGGACATCGAAGCGGTCGCGAACGGGCTGCCCGGCGCGCCGGGCGGGCGGGAGGCGGAGCTGGCGTGGGTGCTGCGCGAGATCTCCCGCCGCCGGGTCCGCAACGTGGTGTGGCTGACCGCGGACGTGCACTACACCGCGGCGCACCACTACTCGCCGGACCGCGCGGCGTTCACCGGCTTCGACCCGTTCTGGGAGTTCGTGTCGGGCCCGCTCAACGCCGGCGCGTTCGGCCCGAACGCGCTCGACCCGACGTTCGGCCCGGAGGCCGTCTTCGTGCACGCGCCGCCGGTGCAGAACACCTCGCCGGCGGACGGCTACCAGCACTTCGGCGAGATCGCGATCGACGGCGGCAGCGGTGAGCTGACCGTCGATCTGCGCGACGCGTCGGGTGCTTCGCTGTGGTCGAAGACCCTGCGCCCGCAGCGGTGAGAAACACATCAGTAGGCTCTTCGCCACAAACCCGAAATAAACCGTGGACTTCTCCCCGGCAAATCGAAGGAGTTCTACCGTCGTGACTGAACGCACCCTGGTTCTGGTCAAGCCCGATGGCGTCAAGCGCGGCCTCGTCGGCGAGGTCATCTCGCGCATCGAGGCCAAGGGGCTCACCCTGGCCGCGCTGGAGCTGCGCACCGTCGAACGGTCCGTCGCCGAGGAGCACTACGCCGAGCACAAGGACAAGCCGTTCTTCGGCGACCTCCTCGAGTTCATCACCTCCGGCCCGCTGGTCGCGATCGCGGTCGAAGGCCCGCGCGCGATCGCCGCGTTCCGCCAGCTCGCGGGCGGCACCGACCCGGTCGAGAAGGCGGCGCCCGGCACCATCCGCGGCGACTACGCGCTGGAGACCCAGTTCAACCTGGTGCACGGCTCCGACTCGCCGGAGTCGGCCGAGCGCGAACTGAAGCTCTGGTTCTGAGTTTTCTATCGCGTGTCGAAATGTGCGCTGTGTTGTCTATCGCGAATTTAGAGGGCCTGGCGGCCCTGCGCGCGACTTGACGCCTCCCCGGTGCGCTGCGCGCACCGGGGAGGCCGGGTGCGGGGCCGGCTTGGCAGCGACCTCGCTGCGCTCGGGGCAGGCGGCCGTGTCGGGGGTCAGCCGCGAGCAAGGCTTATTCGATCTGGGCGAGGCCGACTTCGTCCAGGATCGCGCGGATCGCGGACAGCTCCGTGCCGGTCAAGGGGGCCAGCGGGGGCAGTGTCGCCGCGTTCGCGATGGCGCCGCGCAACGAGAGGGCGGCCTTGAACGAGCCCAAAGCGCTCGCGGTGTGGCCGATCCGCCCCCGGTCGGCGACGGTGGTGATGTCGAACAGCCTCGCCAGCCGGTCCTGTTCGGCGGCGGCAGCGGCGAGGTCACCGGACTTCGCGGCCTCGTACAGCCGGACGTAGCCGTGCGGGTCGATGTTGCCGAGCCCCGGCACGATTCCCGCGGCGCCGAGCGCCACCGCGCTGTCGGCGAACAGTTCGGAGCCGGTGAACGCCGGAAGCCCCGGTGCCTCGCGCAGGATCCGGCGGAAACCGGCGAAGTCGCCGCTGGAGTCCTTCGTCGCGACGACCGTCCCCGACGCCGCGAGTTCGCACACCACCCCGGCGCCGACCGCAACCGCCGTCGCGCTGGGAATGTCATACGCGACAACGGGAACGTCGATCGCGTCGTGCACGGCGCGGAAGTGCGCGACGATCTCCGAAGGGTGCGGGCTGACGTAGAACGGGGCCGTCACGACGATCGCGTCGGCGCCGGTTTCCTGCGCGCGCCGCGCCTGGTCGACGACGCGGAGCGTGCCGGTGTCGATGGCGCCGGCGAGCACGGGGACCGCGCCGGCGACGACACCGACGGCGACCTCCAGCGCGGCGCGCTGCCGAGCGCCGTCGAGCAGGGCGACCTCGCCGGTGGAGCCGCCGAGGAACACCCCGTGCACCCCGGCGTCGAGCTGGAACGCGACGAGTTTCTCCAGTGATCGCCGGTCCACCTCGCCGTCGTCGTCGATCGGGGTGACCAGCGGCGGGATCACGCCGTGCAACGACTCAGTGCTCGCTGTGTTCAATTCGGACTGTCCTTTCGGGAGTGACGAGCGCGGGTGCGCCCGAGTCGATGCGGAGCGCGCGGCCGAGCCGGGCGGGCAGGTCGAGCCCGACGACGAGCGCGACGACCAGCGTGAGCCCGCCCGCCAGCACGGTCAGCGCGGTGCCGAGGCTGCCGATGCCGGACGCGATCGCGGTACCGGCGAGCGGGGCGACCGCGCCGCCGAGCGCGCCGACGTTGTAGGAGAACCCGAGACCAGCCGCGCGGAGCCGGGTGGGGAAGTGGTCGCCGATGTACTTCGGCAGCAGGCCCGAGATGCCGGAACTGGTGGCCTGCATCGCGAACAGCAGGACCCACAGCAGCACGACGTTCCCGGCGGGCAGCGCGAACGCGGGGAGCACGAACAGCAGCGAGACGACGAGTCCGAGGACGTAAGCGCGCCGGGTGCCGAGCTTGTCGCCCAGCACGCCCGCGAGGCACGAGCCCGCCGCGTACCCGAGCCCCGCCCAGGTCAGCGCCGTGGAAACCTGGCTCGCGGTGTACCCGAGATCGCTCTTGAGGTAGGTCGGCAGCAGCGACTGGATCGGCCACGAGTAGAGGAACGCGGCGAAGACGGTCGCCATGATCGCGAGCATCACCGGCCACGACCGCCCGGCGAGCTGGACCGCCAAGGCGGCGAACCCGAGCACCACGAGCGCGGTCAGCCACGGGCCGTACCCGCCGCTGTGCTCGCTGAACAGCAGCACCAGCGCCACCGACAGCACCACGGCGAGCACCGCGTTCGGCAGCCTTCGCTTGGGGGAGAACAGGATCGACGATGTCGTCACGCCGGTGCGCCCGGCGACCTCCTCCTGCCATTCGCGTGCTTCCGGCAGCGAGCGGCGGAGGTAGAGCGTCAGCGCGATCGGGATCAGGCCGAGGTAGAACAGCCAGCGCCAGCTCAGGTTCGGCACGATGACGCCGTAGGCGAGCGCGGCCAGCACGGTGCCGATCGGATAGGCGGAGAGCAGGAATCCCGCGGCGCGGTTGCGCATCTTCGGCGGCCACGACTCCATCACGTACGTCGCGCTCGACCCGTACTCGCCCGCCATCCCGAGCCCGACGAGCACCCGGAAGGCGAACAGGGACCAGTAGCCCCACGAGAACCCGCACAGCGCGCTGCCGGCCGAGAAGGTCAGGATCGACAGGATCATCGCGGGTTTGCGGCCGAAGTGGTCGCCGATGGCGCCGAGCACCAGGCCGCCGAGCCATCGCGAGACGAAGGCGGCCGAGACGAGTGTCGCGGCTTGCGCCTTCGAGAGCCCGAAATCGGCCTGCACCTCGGTGAGCACGAGCGTGATCAGGATGAAGTCGAACCCGTCGAGCAGATAGCCCAGCCACGCGGCGAAGAACGCCTTGTACTGCTCGCGGGGCAGCCGCCGGAACGAGGGGGCTGGTGGCGGCACTGCCATGCCTGGACCTCCGGAAGGATCAGACATAGGATGTCCTATGTCCAATCGACGATAACCCGGGGAAACGGGGGAGGCAATGGTGGTTCGCCTGCGCTCGCAGGATCCGCGGCAGCCGGAGCCGGGGCGCCACGGCGGCGCGCGCGCCAACCAGCTCGCGCTGCAGGAGGCGATCAAGGAGCTGATCGTCCAGCGCGGCCTCGCGCCAGGCTCGCTCCTGCCGACCGAGCAGGTGCTGGCGCGCGAGCTCGAGGTCAGCAGGCACCCGCTGCGCGAAGCCATGAAAGCGCTGGAGGCGCTGGGGATCGTCGACATCCGGCACGGGTACGGCACCTACGTCGGCTCGGTCTCACTGGGCGGCCTCGAAGCGGGCCTCGCCTTTCGCAGCGCGCGATCGATCAAGGGGGACCTGTCCGATATCCGCGACCTCCTCGAAGTGCGCGAAGTCCTCGAAACCGGGCTGGTCGCCCGGGTGCTCGACCAGTTCGACCAGATCGACCTGCCGGCGCTCGAAGAGGCCGTCGCGGAGATGGAACGGCACGCCTCCTCCGGCGAGTACGCGCCGGACGCGGACCTGCGGTTCCACGAAACCCTGTACCAGCCGCTCGGCAACGCGCTCGTGCTCGACCTGCTCCGCGTGTTCTGGCGGGTCTTCCACGCGATGGACGGCGATCTCCCGCGCGAACAGGCCGACCCGGCGGTCATCGCGTCCTGGCACCGCGACATCCTCGAAGCGCTGCGCAGCAGGGAGGAACCCGCGCTGCGCAGGGCGATCGGCGTGCACTTCCACGCGATCCGCGCCCGCGTCGGATAATCGGTCGTATTCTGTCGGGGGTAGGTCCTACTGTCGGTTTCGTGGAGAGCGAGACGGCGGGGGCGCCGGGCGTGATCGGCGCCGATCCGGAGCAGGCCGCGATGGTGCGCGCCGAAGGGCTGGTCAAGCGGTTCGGCGAGTTCGAGGCCGTGCGCGGGGTCGACGTGGCGGTCCGCAAGGGTGAGGCGTTCGGGTTCCTCGGCCCGAACGGCGCGGGCAAGTCCTCCACCATGCGCATGATCGCGTGCGTCTCGCCGCGGTCGGCGGGCGAGCTGCGGGTGCTCGGCCTCGACCCGGACACCGAGGGGCCGAAGATCCGGGCGCGGCTCGGCGTGGTGCCCCAGCAGGACAACCTGGACTCCGAGCTGACCGTGCGGCAGAACCTCCAGGTCTACGGCCGGTACTTCGGCCTGTCCCGCGCGCACGTCCGGCGCAAGGCCGACGAGCTGATGGCCTTCGCGCAGCTGACCGACCGCGCCGACGAGGAGGTCGAGCCGCTTTCCGGCGGGATGAAGCGGCGCCTGACCATCGCCAGGTCGCTGGTGAACGACCCGGAGCTGCTGCTGCTCGACGAGCCGACGACGGGCCTCGACCCGCAGGCGCGGCATCTGCTGTGGGACAGGCTGTTCCGGCTGAAATCGCAGGGCGTCACGCTCATCATCACGACGCACTACATGGACGAGGCGGAGCAGCTGTGCGATCGCCTCGTGGTGATGGACGCGGGCCGGATCGTCGCGGAGGGCTCGCCGTCGGACCTGATTTCCCGGTACTCCACCCGGGAAGTGCTCGAACTTCGGTTCGCGCCGGGTGAGCAGGAAAGCGCGGCGCGCGGGCTCGACGATCTCGCCGAGCGGGTCGAGGTGCTGCCGGACAGGGTGCTCCTCTACACGCGGCAAGGCGAAGCCGCGCTGGAGCGAGCGCACGCGCGCGGTGTGCGGCCGGTGTCGAGCCTGGTGCGCCGCAGCACCCTCGAAGACGTCTTCCTCCGGCTGACCGGCAGGACGCTGGTGGACTGATGAGCACACCGGAACCCACGGGGGTGGTCGTCGGTTCGTGGCGCGCGGCCTGGCTGCGCGTCGAGGGGCACTGGACCTGGTACCGGCGCTACTGGGCCTCCACGCTGTACTCCACCGGGCTGCAGCCGGTGCTGTTCCTCGCCGCGATGGGGCTCGGGTTCGGTTCGCAGGTGCAGGCGGGCCCGGCCACCGGCGGGCTGTCCTACCTGCACTACGTGGCACCGGCGCTGCTGGTCGCGGCGGCCGCGCAGAACGCGGTGGGCGAGTCGAGCTACCCGGTGCTGTCCGGGTTCAAGTGGCAGAAGGACTTCATCGCGGTCACCGCGACCCCGATGACCCCCGGCCAGCTCCTCGGCGGCCAGGTGCTGTGGCTGACGCTGCGGCTGGCGCTGTCGGGCGTGGTGTACGCGGTGATCGCGCTGTTCTTCGGCGCCTGGCTCAACTTCGGCGTGCTGGCGGTCGTGCTCGTCGGCGTGCTGACCGGGCTGTCCTGCGGCACCCCGACGATGGTGCTCGCGGCGACCACGTTCGACGAGGGGGAGCGGTTCGCCTCGGTGTTCCGGTTCGTCGTGATGCCGATGACCCTGTTCGCGGGCACGTTCTTCCCGATCACCCAGATCCCCGTCGCGCTGCGCTGGCTCGCCTGGATTTCCCCGCTGTGGCACGGAAACGAGCTCGCCAGGGGCGTCACGATCGGCGGGCTCGCGTTCTGGCCCGCGGTGGGGCACGTCCTGTACCTCGCGGCGGTCGCCGGTGTCGGCGCCGCTTTCGCGCGGACGTTCTTCCGGCGAAGGCTGGTGGTCTGAGATGACCGCACTGGCCCCCAGCCCGCGCCGCCCCGGCCTGCTGCTGCGGATCCTCCCGCCCGGCTTGTACGCGGGCAGGGCGAGCCGCGTCATCGAGCGCTCGGTGCTCGCCTATTCGCGGGCGTGGCTGGTCTTCCTGTCCGGTGTCTTCGAGCCGCTGTTCTACCTGTTCGCCTTCAAGATCGGGTTCGGGAAACTCGTCGAGACGGTGACCGGGCCGGGCGGGCAGCAGCTCAGCTACGTCGCCTTCGTCGCGCCCGCGCTGCTCGCGTCGTCGGCGATGAACGGCGCCATCTTCGACGCGACCTACGCCGTCTTCTTCCGGTTCCGCTACAGCAGGCTGTACGACGCGATGCTGGCGACCCCGATCGGCCCGCTCGACATCGCGATGGGCGAGATCGGCTGGTCGGTGCTGCGCGGCGGGATGTACTCCATCGCCTTCGTCGGGGTGATGGCGGCGATGGGGCTGATCACCTCGGCTTGGGTGCTCCTGATGCCGGTGGTCGCGCTGCTCATCGCGTTCGCCTTCGCCGCGGTGGGCATGACCTGCGCGACGTTCATCAAGTCACCGTCCCAGTTCGACTACATCCAGCTCGTCGTGATGCCGCTCTTCCTGTTCTCGGCGACCTTCTACCCGCTGTCGGTCTACCCCGGCCCGCTCCAGGTCGTCGTGCGGGTTTCCCCGCTGTACCAAGGGGTCGAGGTGATGCGCGGGCTGTCCACCGGCGTGGTCGGCCCGGAGCTGCTGTGGCACCTCGGCTACCTGGTCGCGCTCGCGGCGCTCGGCGTGTACGGCGCGACGCGGCGGCTCAAGAAGATGCTGCTGCACTGAGGTTTCAGGGCGGGGTTTCAGGGCGGGGTTTCAGCGCGGCACCGGCATCACGAGCGTGCGGAAGTCACCCTGGTCCGCGGAGCGCACCACCACGGGCTGGTGCGGATCGGCGGTGAACTCGAGCAGCGCATCGGGGCCGACGCCCGCTTCGAGCGCCGGTGCCAGCACCGCCGGGTCGAAGGCGGTCAGCACGGTCTCGCCGGCACAGAGGGCGGGCAGGCGGGACGCGCCGACCACGAGTTCGTCCCCGCCGGTCCCGAGCAGGACCTTGGCGGAGTCGCCTGCCAGCACGGCGTCCCGCAGGCGCTCGCGGCCGGTGACGACGCGGGACACCGGTTCGCCGAGCTGAGCCAGCACCACTCGGTAGTCCGGGTACTCGACGTCCGCGGGCGTCAGGCGGACCGGCGCCGTCGCCCGGATCGAGAGGTACCGGTCGTCCACGGTCAGGGTCGCCGTGGCCGACCGCGCCACTTCGGGGCCCAGCGCCGCGAGTTCGTCCCCGCCGACGACGGCCCGCCGAGGCGCGCCGGTCATCGCCGAGACGGTGAGGCTGCGCATCGCGAGCCGGTACCGGTCCGACGCGATGAGGCGGACCTCGGCGGTGTCCACCTCGACGAGCACCCCGGCCAGCGTCGGGTGCGTGCTGTCCACGGCGGGCACCACCTGGCGGATCGCGCCCGCGAGTTCGGCGCCGCCGATCGTGGCGGAGGTGGCGCGAGAAGACCGTTCGGCGAGCACTTCTTCGACGACGAGGGCGGCCGATTCGGCTGCTTCCCGCACCGAGCGCAGGTGCTCTCGCAGGATTTCGCCGGTGGCTTCGGGCGCGCCGTCCAGCACCTCGGTCACCTTCGGCAGCGGGAGCCCGGCTTCCCGAAGCCTGCGGACGAGCACCGCCCGGTCTTCCTGCCCGGGGTGGTAGAGCCGGTATCCGGTCACCGGGTCGACCTTCGCGGGCGTGAGGACCCCGCAGTCGGCGTAGAACCGCAGCGCGCTCGGCGTGATGCCCACCCGGCGCGCGAAGACGCTGATGCTCAGCAAGCCGTCGCTCATGACCGCGATCCTCGCCGTTGAAGTTCCTTGAAGGTCAAGCGTCAGCGGACGAGCCGGAGGTCGGGCGCCGGCGGGGCGGGGACGGCCGCGGCCGCGTCGACGAGGCCGTGCCCGTAGAACCCGTTGTAGGCCGAATACCCGTCGCAGAACGCGTCCTGGTCGCCGTCGCCGGTCAGGTCGTAGTCGGCGGGGCAGGGCACCGGCTTGGCCTCGTGCTCCAGATCGGCCCGCAGGGTGCGCGGGCTCGCCTCCGGATGCGCCGACGCCAGCAGCGCGGCGGTGCCCGCCACATGGGGCGCCGCCATCGAGGTCCCGCACAGCGGCGCGTACCCGGAGGGGACGGTCGACAGCACGCAGTCGCCGCCGTCGCCGCCCGGCGCGGTCAGGTCGATCACCCCGAGCCCGTACGAGCTGTACCCGGCCTTGACCGGGTTCGCCCCGATCGCCGACACGGCGACGACGTCGCGGAGACCGGCGGGCAGCGCCTCGCACCCGGTGCCGCCCGGTGGTGTCCCGGACTTCGGCGACGGGGTGAGGTTCACCGCCTCGTTCGTCGCCGCGGCGACGTTCAGGGTCCCGGCCGCCGTCGAGTACTCCACCGCGCGTGCCATCGCTTCGTGCACCACGCCGTGATCGTCCCCGTGCGCGCAGGACAGCCCCCACGGGTCGACGAAGTAGCTGCTGTTCGTGACCTGCATGTGCTGTGTCGCAGCCCACATCAGGCCGCACACCGCCGCTTCCGGGTCCACGTAGCCGCGGTCGTCGACGACCTTGACCGAGGCGACGCTGACCCCCGGTGCGACACCGGTCACGCCCTTGCCGTCATTCGCGGCGGCGATCGTGCCGGCCACGTGCGTGCCGTGCGACGACGTGCCGGGCAGCCAGCTCGCCGCGCTCGTGTCCGGCGCGCCGGTGAGACAGCCCGCCGACTTGCCGGGCGCGATGGCGGCGGCCAGGTCGGGGTGCGTCGCGTCGACCCCCGAATCCAGCACGCCGACGACCACCGAGCGGCTGCCGGGGGAGCGCCCCGGCGGCCAGGCGGCGCCGATCGCCCGCATGTCCCACTGGTCCCCGGTCCGGTCCGCGCCGGGGACCGCCCCCGCCGCCGCGACCGGGGCGGGCGTGCCCGGCTGGTGCGAGTGCGGTGCCGCGCGCCGTCCGGCCTGCGCGCTGAACGCGCGGTCGAGTCCGAGGTTCGAGGCGAAGCCCTGATCGGCCGAGGTGGCCACGCCGACCGCGATCTGCGGGTAGTAGACGGTCTGCGTGCCGCAGGCGGCGCCGACCTGCCGCGCCGCCGAGTCCGCGGAGGTGCCCTTGTCGAAGACGACGACGTAGCGCGCCGCGCGCCCGGATGCCGCGCAGTCCTGGCCGGCCGCCTGTGCCGCGGGAGTGCCCGAGATTTGCGCGCACACCACCAGCGCGACGACCGCCACCCTGCTCACGGGCCCCAGCAGCGCCACCGCACCTCCCACCGGCCCCGAGTCCTCCCACCGCATCGAGCGCCGCTCGACACCCTCGTCGCGCACGTTATCCACGTGCGGTGAGCCGGACAAGTTCTCCGGCGAAGTTCGCCCTGCCGGGCCTGCCGGGACGCGCCGCGACCGACCCGAGCGCCCACCACCGGGCGCACGGTGTGGGATACTCGTGGTGGCCACCGGGCCGCGCACGCCGTGTCAGCACGGCTGGCGCCGGTACGGCGGCCCGGTGACATGCCGAAAGAGCATCACGGGAGTCGCCGCTCGCTCCAGGCGGGCGGCTCGACGACGTGGACGGTGGCGCACAGCCACGGCCCAGCCGGTGTGGCGCCGAGTGGACCTGCCAACGACGGGTAGCCGGACCCCGGCGGCGTCGTGGCGACAGGCGAGGATTCCCGCCGTCGGTGACCCCACCACGGCGGACCAGACAAGCCTCCCGAGAGGGAGTGCGAAGACACAGAAGGGGCCCCTGCGCGGCCGCGTCCTTCCAGCCACGGGCTGGCAGACGCGCCCGGGGGCGGAGGAGACACATGTCGAACGCGGACACACCCGCCGAGAACACCGGCGGGAATACCGCCACACCCCTGTCGCCCGGCGCTGCCGCGCTGGGCGAGCTGCCCGCCCGGATCAGGGTGCACGCACTGGCGAAGCTGCTCGGCTCGCACAGCAGGGACGTACTGGCCAAGCTCACCGAACTGGGTGAGACGGCGCGCAGCGCTCAGTCGAGCGTGCCGAAGGAGGTCGCCCTGCGCGTGGCCGACGCGCTCGTCGGCCCCGCCGAAACGACGGAGGCCCCCAAGTCGGCCGAAGCCGCCGCGCCCGTCGCGGAGCAGGTGCCCGAGGAGAAGCCCGCTCCCGAGCCGGAGCCCGCGAAGCGCCCGGCCGCGCACGTCCCGGTGTTCGCCGCGCCGTCGCCGGTCTTCCTGCCGCCGGAGCCCTCGACGCGCCAGGAGCGCCCGGCCGAGCAGGCCAAGCCCGCGAAGGTGGACGACGAAGCCGACGAGATCGAGTCCGACGACACCGGTGACAACGCCGACGGTGGCGACGGTGGCGACGGTGGCGACTACGGGGACGACGACGGCAGCGGCAGGCGCCGTCGCCGCCGGGGGCGCCGTGGCCGCGGCCGTGGCAAGGGCGGCGAGGACTCGGCCGAGAACGAGGCCGACGACGAGCAGGACACCGGTGCCAAGCCTGCCAAGAAGAAGGACAAGGCCGAGTCCGAGAAGAACACCGAGCAGAAGAAGGCCGACTCGGCGAAGGACGAGCAGGCCAAGGACTCCCGCGACGCGGGCCCGGACGCCGATTCCGACGAGGACGGTGACGGCGGGAGCCGCCGCAGGCGCCGTCGCCGCCGTCGCAAGGGCGGGGACGAGTCCGATGGCGACGGTGCCCAGCAGACCGGCGACGACCCGCCGAACACCGTCGTGCACGTGCGCGACGGCAAGGGCGAGGGCAAGCCGGAGAAGGAAGGCAAGGCCGGCGGCGACGGCGTGCGCAGCGTGCGCGGGTCGACCAGGCTCGAGGCGAAGCGCCAGCGCCGCCGTGACGGCAGGGAAGCGGGCCGCCGCAGGGCGCCGATCCTGTCCGAGTCCGAGTTCCTCGCCCGCCGCGAAGCGGTCGAGCGGACCATGGTCGTCGCCGAGAAGGGCGAATCGACGCAGATCGGCGTGCTCGAGGACGGCGTGCTCGTCGAGCACTTCGTGACCTCCTCCGGCTCGGGTTCGATCGTCGGGAACGTCTACCTCGGCCGCGTGCAGAACGTGCTGCCGTCGATGGAGGCCGCGTTCGTCGACATCGGCCGCGGCCGCAACGCCGTGCTCTACGCCGGTGAGGTCGACTGGGACGCCGCCGGGCTCGAAGGCAAGTCGCGCAAGATCGAGCAGGCGCTCTCCACCGGCGACAGCGTGCTGGTGCAGGTCACCAAGGACCCGGTCGGCCACAAGGGCGCCAGGCTCACCACGCAGATCTCGCTGCCGGGCCGGTTCCTGGTGTACGTGCCGGCGGGCGGCGCGACCGGGATCTCCCGGAAGCTGCCGGAGAACGAGCGGCGCAGGCTCAAGGACATCCTGAAGCGGATCGTCCCCGAGGACGCGGGCGTGATCATCCGCACGGCCTCGGAGGGCGTCAGCGAGGAGGAGCTCGACCGCGACGTCCGCAGGCTCAAGGCCCAGTGGGACGTCATCAAGACCAAGGCCGACGAGAACGCGGGGCAGAAGAAGTCCAGCGCGCCGACCATGCTCTACGAGGAGCCGGACCTGCTGGTCAAGGTCGTGCGCGACCTGTTCACCGAGGACTTCGCGAAGCTCGAGGTGCAGGGCGGCACGGCGTGGGACACGATCCACGGCTACGTCCAGCACGTCGCGCCGGATCTCGCGGAGCGGCTCAAGCGCTACGTCGGCAACGGCGACGTGTTCACCGACTACCGGATCGACGAGCAGATCACGAAGGCGCTCGACCGCAAGGTGTGGCTGCCCTCTGGCGGGTACCTGGTCATCGACCGCACCGAGGCGATGACCGTGATCGACGTCAACACCGGCAAGTTCACCGGCTCCGGCGGGAACCTCGAGGAGACGGTGACCAGGAACAACCTGGAGTCGGCCGAGGAGATCGTCCGCCAGCTGAGGCTGCGGGACATCGGCGGCATCATCGTGATCGACTTCATCGACATGGTGCTCGAGTCCAACCGCGAGCTGGTGCTGCGGCGCCTGACCGAATGCCTCGGCCGGGACCGGACGCGGCACCAGGTCGCCGAGGTCACCTCGCTCGGGCTGGTGCAGATGACCCGGAAGCGGGTCGGCACCGGGCTGCTCGAAGCGTTCTCCACGTCGTGCGAGCACTGCAAGGGCCGCGGCGTCGTGATCTCCACCGATCTCAGCCGGGTGAGCGGCTCGTCGAACGGCGGGCACCAGCACTCCGGTGGCAACGGGCACGGCAAGGGCCGCTCCCGTGGCCGCGGCAAGGGCGATGACGGTGGCGGTGGCGGTGGCGGTCACACCGAGCCCGCCCGCACCGAGCAGGCAGCCGATCCGCGCACCCCCGAGCAGCGGGAGTCCGTGGTGTCGGCCGTGCAGGCGATGGCCAACGCGTCCAAGGCCGTCGCGTCCAAGGACGAGGACGAGACCGAGCCGGAGCAGGCGCGCAAGCCCGAGCTCAACGGGCACGCGCCGGAGCCGACGGGCCGCACGAGGCGCGCCCGTCGCCGAGGCGGGCGTGGCGGCGAGCAGCAGGAGAACGCGGCGCCGGAGGCGCCTGAGGTGTCCCAGGCGCCGGAGACCCCCGTGCCTGCCCCGGAAAAGGCCGCTGAACCGCCCGCGGGCACGGACGAGTCCGTCGCTCCGGTGGCGGCTGAAACGCCGGTTCCGGCCGAGGAGGACGAGGCCGCACCCGAGGGCAGCGTGCCCGCACCGGCGGTGCGGTCGGCACGGCGCCGTCCCCGGCGGGCCGCCTCGCGGCCTGCCGGACCCCCGGTCAACGCTTCGGAGAAGAGCTGACCACAGGGTTAGGCCACCCCGGTGTCCGACGGATCCGGGGTGGTACGTAACCTGTAAGGCGGCCCGCCACTAGAGCGGGCCGCATTGTGCGAGACCCGGACCGCTTAGTTGCGGGCCGAGCGCACAAGCCCCCACCCATTGTCGAGTAATGCAGGAGACTTCCGTGTCGGCGTACGCGATCGTCAAGACCGGCGGCAAGCAGTACAAGGTGGCCGTCGGCGACGTCGTCGAGGTCGAGAAGCTCGAGGGCGAGCCGGGCACCGAGCACACCTTCCCCGCCGTGCTGTTCGTCGACGGCGGCGAGGTCACCACGGACGCCGACGCGTTGGCGAAGGTCTCGGTCACCGGCAAGGTCGTCGAGCAGACCAAGGGTCCGAAGATCCGGATCCACAAGTTCAAGAACAAGACCGGCTACCACAAGCGCCAGGGTCACCGGCAGAAGCTGACCCGCGTCGAGGTCACCGGCATCAGCAAGTAGGACCTTCCGGATCTTCGCAGGCAGAAAGAGGCTTGAGCTATGGCTCACAAGAAGGGTGCGTCCAGCTCCCGCAACGGTCGTGACTCCAACGCGCAGCGGCTTGGCGTCAAGCGCTACGGCGGCCAGGAGGTCAACGCGGGCGAGATCATCGTCCGGCAGCGCGGCACCAAGTTCCACCCCGGCGTGAACGTCGGCCGTGGCGGCGACGACACGCTGTTCGCGCTGTCCGCCGGCGCCGTCGAGTTCGGTACGAAGCGTGGCCGCAAGACGGTCAACATCGTGCCTGCCACTGTCGAGGCCTGAGCGCTCGCAGCGGTACAGCAAGACCTCTGACGAGGGGTGGGGCCGGAATATCCGGCGCCACCCCTCGTTTGTTTTGTACGGTTCCTTTCGCGAGTGAAAGAGGCAAGCAATGGCGTCCCGGTTCGTGGACCGCGCGGTGATCCATCTGGCCGCCGGTGACGGTGGGAACGGATGTGCCTCCGTGCACCGCGAAAAGTTCAAGCCGCTCGGCGGACCCGACGGCGGCAACGGTGGAAACGGCGGGGACGTCCTGCTCATCGTCGACCCGAACGTGCACACCCTGCTCGACTTCCACTTCCGCCCGCACGCCCGCGCCGGGAACGGCAAGATGGGCCAGGGCAGCAACCGGTCCGGCGCGGCGGGCGACACGCTCGAGATGCACGTGCCGGACGGCACGGTCGTGCTGACCGAGGACGGCGAGGTCGTCGCCGATCTCACCGGTCCCGGCACCACCTTCGTCGCGGCGCAGGGCGGGCGCGGCGGCCTCGGCAACGCCGCACTCGCGTCGAAGGCCCGCCGGGCGCCGGGATTCGCCCTGCTCGGCGAGCCTGGCGAAGCGCGCGACCTGGTGCTCGAACTGAAGTCCGTCGCCGACGTCGGCCTGGTCGGCTTCCCGTCGGCAGGCAAGTCCTCGCTGATCTCCGTGCTGTCCGCGGCGAAGCCGAAGATCGCCGACTACCCGTTCACCACGCTGGTGCCGAACCTCGGTGTGGTCACCGCGGGCGAGACGGTGTTCACCATGGCCGACGTGCCGGGCCTGATCCCCGGCGCCAGCGACGGCAAGGGCCTCGGGCTCGACTTCCTGCGCCACATCGAGCGATGTGCCGCACTGGTGCACGTGATCGACTGCGCCACCTACGAACCGGGACGCGATCCGCTGTCCGATGTGGACGCGCTGGAGGAGGAGCTTTCGCGGTACACGCCGGGACTCGGCGGAGATCTCGCGAAGCGGCCGCGGGTGGTCGTGCTGAACAAGATCGACGTGCCGGAGGCCGCCGAGCTCGCCGAGCTGGTCAAGCCCGAACTCGAAGCGCGTGGCCTCGCGGTGTTCGAAGTGTCCACCGCGTCCAGGAAGGGCCTGCGGGAGCTGACTTTCGCGCTCGCGGCCGTCGTCGAGAAGTACCGCTCCGAGCAGCCCGTGCCCGAACCGGCCAAGGTCGTGCTCCGTCCCCTCGCGGTCGACGACACCGGATTCACGGTGTCCGCCGATCCCGACGAGGAGGGCGGGTTCATCGTGCGCGGCCCGCGTCCGGAACGGTGGATCAGGCAGACCAACTTCGGCAACGACGAGGCGGTCGGCTACCTCGGCGACCGGCTGAACCGGCTCGGCGTCGAGGACGCGCTGGCCCGCCACGGCGCGCGTCCGGGCAGCCCGGTCACGATCGGCGACGTCACGTTCGAATGGGAGCCGTCGACCCCGGCTGGCGTGGCGGCGCACCTGTCCGGGCGCGGCACCGACGTCCGGCTCGAGGACACCAGCCGGATCAGCGCCTCCGAACGCAAGGAAGCGCGCCGGATCCGCCGCGACGGTGTGTCCGAAGAGGACGATTCCGTGGACGAGGGGCCCGGCGAGTGAGTGCCGCGCGCGAGGCCGTCGCCGCGGCCAGGCGGCTGGTCGTCAAGGTCGGGTCGTCCGCGCTGACCACCGCGGGGGAGGGGCTCGACGCGCGGCGCCTCGACGCGCTCGTCGAGGCGATCGCCACCCGGATCGGCCGGGGCACCCAGATCGTGCTGGTGTCCTCCGGTGCGATCGGCGCCGGGCTCGCGCCGCTTTCGCTGCGGAAGCGCCCCGGTGACCTCGCCACCCAGCAGGCCGCCGCGAGCGTCGGCCAGCTCGCCCTCGCGCATGCCTACGCCGAGTCCTTCGGCCGCTACTCGCTCACCGTCGGGCAGGTCCTGCTGACCTCCGACGACGTCGTGCGCCGGGCCCACTACCGCAACGCGCAGCGCACTTTCTCGCGCCTGCTGGCACTCGGCGCGGTGCCGGTGGTCAACGAGAACGACACGGTGGCCACCGAGGAGATCCGGTTCGGCGACAACGACCGGCTCGCCGCGCTCGTCGCGCACCTGATCGGCGCGGACGCGCTGGTCCTGCTGTCCGATGTGGACGCGCTGTACGATGGCGACCCGCGCGACGGTGCGACCGCGAAGATCGCCGAGGTCACCGGCGAGTCCGATGTGGACGGAATCAAGGTCGGGATGTCGAGTTCGGGGCTCGGCACGGGCGGCATGGTTTCGAAGCTCGCCGCCGCCCGCACCGCGGCCGCGGCCGGGATCCCGGTACTGCTCGCCTCCGCGGCGGCCGCTGCGGCCGCACTGGACACCGCGGACACCGGTACCGCGTTCACCGCCGCGGACTCGCGCCTGTCCGCGCGGCGGTTCTGGCTCGGCTACGCCGCGGGTGCCAAGGGGCGGCTGCGACTGGACGACGGCGCCGTGGCCGCCGTGGTTCGCCGCAGGCGTTCGCTCCTGGCGGCCGGGATCATCGGTGTCGACGGGGAATTCGAAGCTGGTGACGTCGTCGATCTCGTCGATCCCACCGGCGAGACCGTTGCCAGGGGAGTGGTCGGCTTCGACGCTGGCGAGCTGCCCGCGATGATCGGGCGCTCCACCCACGACCTGCCCAGCGAACAACGGCACGAGGTCGTGCACGCCGACGACCTCGTACCACTGAGCCGCTAGGTCAGGCTTGCCAGCAGGGTCGCGAGCGGCGCGGGGTCGATGGTCAGCCCCAGGTGGCTCAACGGCAGCGAATGCACGTCGAACCGGTTGCGCGGGGTGAGCGCGTCGGCCTCCCGGATCATCCGGTCCTGCAGCGCCGTCGGCATCGCGCGATCCTCGGTGGCCCGGACGTAGGTGCGGCGGATCCGGCCCCACGAGTGGCCGTCGACCCGCGCGGTGTCCGTGGAAAACCGCAGCGTTTCGTCCGGCTGCAGCCCGCTCACCATCGACCGCAGCTGGTCGATCGTGCCGTCCTGCAGATAGGCGGACCGCAGTTTCTCCAGGAACACCGGCTCACCGGAGCGCCAGTTCACCCGCAGGGCGCCGACCGTCGTCGGAGCCGCGATGAGCGACGGGTCGTTGAGCGCGCTGCCGGAGTTCTCCGGTGCCAGGCTGTACTCCGCGACCGTTCCGAGCGTCACGGGGCAGTACGCGCTGACGTAGACGATCCGCGAGATCAGGGCCGGCACGGCGTTGCCGACCATGCCCGCGGTCGCGCCGCCGAGGCTGTGCGCGACGAGGATCACGGGCCCGTTCGCCGCCGCCCGCACCACCGCGCGCACCGCCCTGTTCACCGCGTCGGCGAGGGTGATGTGAGCGATCGGCGACGGCGCGCTCGCCATCGCGGCGGCATCCTGCGGCGCGCAGTACCAGGACGGGATCACGGCTTCCGCGCCGTGGCCTGGCGGGTCCACGGTGAACGCGCGGTGGCCCCGGATGGTGAGTTCGGCGGTCAGGGGCGCGAGGTAGGTGCCGCTGCCGTGCGAGCCGGGGATGAACACGAACGTCGGAGTGCCCCTGCGCGATGCCGCTGATCCTTGGCCGCTCGCGGTGCCGATTCCCGCGGCCAGCCCGGCCGCGGTGAGCGCGCCGCCTCGGAGGAATCCTCGCCGGGAGGTCATGTGCTTCGTCCTTTCGTTTCTGGCCGGTCAGGCGGCCGCGGGGACCTTCTTGGCGAAGTGCGAGCGGACCTCCGGGCGCAGCACCGCGGCCAGCAGGCCGAGCAGGACGATCGCCTGCACCACCTGGATACCGCGCATCCACAGCGGGAACTGCGCGCTCAGGACCAGGTACACGAGCCCGGCGAACCCGGCGATCGCGATCACCAGCACCCGGAGGTAGGTGCTGCGCCTGCCGAGGTGGAGCCGCGCGGCGAGGCGCAGGTAGACGATCGCGATGACCAGGACGGAGACGGGCCGGAGCCAGAGGACGCTTTCCAGCGACGAACGGGAAGCCGCGATCTCGGCCGCGGTGCCGTGCGGCACGCCCGGCATGGTCAGCACCTGGTAGTCGAGTACGTCGTTCTGGAAGACGAACGTCAGCGCGGCCAGCAGGACGCTGAGCCCGAGGTTGACGTAGAGCAGCCGGATCACCGGCTTGAGCGTGGTCGAGGGGGCGGTCATGGTGTCCTCCGGTTCTCGGTGAGTCAGGAGCAGGCGGTGGCGAGCGCGAAGATGCGGACGAGTTGCTGGGCGTAGGCGGCGGTGTCGGTCTGCGGTTCGGCCGCGAGGAGCGCGTGGAGCCCGTCGATCGCCTGCCGCACGGTGATCGCCATGACACGAGGGTCGAACTCCCCGAATTCGCCCGCGCGCTGGCCCTCGCGGAAGGCTTCTTCCAGCAGCGATATCGACTGGAGGAACCACGCCGGTTCGCCCGTGCTGTTCCGCAGGATCTCCAGCAGCGCCTTCATGTCCGTCGGGTGCTCGGCGATGAAGGCGATGTTCGCTTCGAGGTAGGCCCGCAGCCTGGCCGGGCCGCTGGTCTCGGCGTGGATCCTGGGGCCCATTTCCACGGCCGCCGCGGTGAGCACGTCCCGCATCGCCTCGGTGACGAGGTCGTCCTTGCCGTCGAAGTGGTACGAGATCATGCCGGTACTGCTCAGTCCCGCCCGCTTCGCGATCTTGGCGAACGAGGCATTGGCGAACCCGAGCTCGGCGATCGTGTCGAGCGCGGCCCGCACGATCTGCGCCCGTCGCGCGCTCTCGATGAACGAACGCGCTGATTGCTCGCTTGAGCTAGATTTTGCCTGCATGAGCAAAATGTAGCGTACCGGGGCCGTCAGCGATATCGGGGAGAACCCTGAACCGGCCCCCTACCTGGGGATGCGCGGTGCTCAGCGCAGCTCGCTGGCCTTCGTTTCGGGCAGCGACAGGATGACGAAGAACGCGATCGCGGCGCTCGCGGCGACGTACCAGAAGAACACCGTCGAAGCGCCGGCGTCGGCCAGCGCGCTGATCACCAGGGGTGCCGTGCCGCCGAAGACGGCGACCGTGAGGTTGTACCAGGCCCCGATGCCGAGGCCGCGGAGTTCGGTGGGGAACAGCTCGCTCATGATGGCGGGCGCGATCGAGGTCATGGCGGTGTAGAGCGCGAGCCCGACGCAGAAGACCACCAGCAGGCCGCCGAGGCCCGGAGCGACGAGCGAGGACAGCGGCACGATCAGGATCGCCGTCGCCGCCGCCCACACCAGCAGTTGCGGCTTGCGGCCGAACCGGTCGGCGAGCGCGCCCATCGGGTACTGCAGGGCGATGAACAGCGCCGTGGCGATGGAAAGCGCGAGGAACACGTCGACCGCGTCGGCCTTGCGGGTCTTGACCGCGAACGGGGTGAGCGCGCTGAAGAACGTGTAATAGCACAGCGTCGACAGCATGCTGAACCCGACGAGCTGGCCCACCGCCTTCGGGTGGTCCCGCAGCGTGGTCAGCAGGGGCCGGCGCACGCGTCGCGCGCGGGTTTTGTTCTGCTCGAACTGCTCGGTTTCGGCGAGGCTGCGGCGGAGCCAGAAACCGGCGAGGCCGAGCACGCCGCCGAGCAGGAACGGGATCCGCCAGCCGAACGAGGCGAGATCGGCCTTGTCCATCGTCCTGGCGAGCACGAACCCGAGCACCGAGGCGATCAGCACCGCGGTGCCGGTGGAGATGTAGAAGAAGGACGAGTACCGCCCGCGTCGTTCCGCCGGCGCCACCTCGCCGAGGTAGGCGGAGGCGTTGGAAACCTCACCGCCGAGCGAAAGTCCTTGCGCGGTCCTCGCGAGCAGCAGCAGGATCGGCGCGAGCCAGCCGACCTGCTCGAAGGTCGGGAGCACCCCGATCACCACCGAACCGCCCGCCATCAGCGTGATGGTGAGCAGCATGGCCGGCTTGCGGCCCTTGAGATCCGCGAACCGGCCGAGCAGCACCCCGCCTAGCGGCCGGAAGAAGAACGCGAGCGCGTAGGTGGCGAAGGTGTTCAGCTGGGCGAGCGTGTCGTTGCCGGAGGGGAAGAACGCGGTGGCGAAGTAGATGCTGAACGTCGCGTAGATCGTCCAGTCGAACCACTCCAGCGCGTTGCCCGCACTGGCCGCGACCAGCTTGCGGACCGGCAGCCGGTGCCGTGCCTCGTTCTTGACGGGTGAGTCGGGCATGGCCACCTCCGCGTTCGCGCGACGGCCTCGAACCTTGCCACACCGCACAGCGAACCGGAAGATCGTTCGCGATGTGAACGATCCGGGGCTCCGCGGCGAGCCTTCAGCCGCAGGAAAGTCGCACGGTCGCCGCGGGAAACGTCCGCGTGGCCCCGGAACGAAGCGTGACCACAACGCCACCGCCCGGTGTCCGCGCCGAACTCGCGACCGACGGTTCGTCCACCGCGACCGGCTCGCCGCACAAGGCCAGCGGGGACCGGCTCATGATCACACCGGTGCCGACGCGGAGGTCGTAGGACGGGGCGAGGCCGAACAGGCGGTCGTTCCGGACGACGGCCACGTCCAGCACGTTCTCCACGCGGTCGTCCGCGGCACCGGGTGCCGATGTCTCGCTCACCACGGTATGGCCCGCGAACACGAACGAACCCGCCACGACGAGTCCGGCCACGGCCACGAGGCCGACCGGGACCTTGAGGCTCCGTGATGTCTTCACGCCGGTAGGGACGCGCCGCCGCGCACCCGCGTTCCACCAAGGACCTTGCCGGTAGGGACTTGCCCTCGAGGACGCTCCACTCAGGACGTTCCGGCCAGTGCGAACGGCAGCACCCCCTCCGCGCCCGCGCGCCGCAGGAGCCGCGCACCCATGGCCATCGTCCAGCCGGTGTCCACCACGTCGTCGACCAGCAGCACCGGGCCATCCACTGTGGACAGTGCGGACGCCACCTCCGGTGGCAGTGCCAAGGTGGTCCACAGGTCTGCCACCCGCTGCGCGCTGTTCGCCCGCCGCGGCGGGCCGTCGCCGCTCTGCAGCGTGCCGAGGAACTCGAGGCGGCCGATCTGCGCGAGCCGGTGCGCCAGCTCGCCGGTGAGCTGTGGCCTCGTCCGCGACGGCATCGCGACGACGGCGACCGGGCGCTTCGCCCAGTCCCACGAAGCCAGCACCGTCACGCAGGCCTGGAACACCGAGTCGGGTACCGCGCCGTCGCCCGCCGCGGTGCCGACGAGCTCGCGCAGGCGCCCGCCCCAGCCGACATCGGTCAGCCGCCCGAGCACGCGGCCTGGCTCGGTCTGCTCCTCCTTCGCGATCCGGCCCGACAACGGCACGTCCAGGGTGGACAGGCCGCTCGGCCACTGGCGCCGGGGCGCGACCACGACACCGGGCCGCTGCAGCCGTTCGCCGGTTTCGGCGATCGCCGATTCCGACACCGCCGACGACCGGCGCTCGCCGGTGCAGTTGTCGCAGCGTCCGCACGGCGCGGCGTGCGGATCGTCGAGCTGCCGCAACAGGAACTCCATCCGGCAGTCCGATGTGGACTGGTACGTCAGCATCGCGCGCTGTTCGACGTCGCGGGCGCGGTTGACCCGTTCGTACCGTTCGCGGTCGTACTCCCACGGCGCGCCCGTGGACTCCCAGCCACCCTTCACCCGGCGGACCGCGCCGTCCACGTCGAGCACCTTGAGCACCATTTCGAGCCGGGACCGGGACAGCTCGACCACGGGCTCCAGCGCGACGGTCGACCGCGGCCGGTCGGCGTGGCCCAGCGCGTCGAGCACCTGGGTGACGCGGTGCTCGTCGGGGAAGGCGAGCGAGTTGAAGTAGCGCCAGATCTCGGCGTCCTCCTTGCCGGGCAGCAGCACCACCTCCGCGCGCTCCACCCCGCGGCCGGCGCGGCCGACCTGCTGGTAGTAGGCGATCGGGGAGGACGGCGCGCCGACGTGCACCACGAACCCGAGATCGGGTTTGTCGAAGCCCATGCCCAGCGCCGAGGTCGCGATGAGCGCCTTGACGCGGTTCGCCAGCAGATCGTCCTCGGCGGCCTCCCGCTCGGCGGGCTCGGTCTTCCCGGTGTAGGCGGTGACCGGATAGCCGCGCTCGGTGAGTAGCGCGGCGATGTCGTGCGCCGCCGCGACGGTGAGCGTGTAGATGATGCCCGAACCGGGCAGTTCGGCGAGGTGCTCGGCCAGCCAGGCGAGCCTGGCCTCGGCGGTGGGCACCTCGACCACGGACAGCCGCAGGCTTTCCCTGTCGAGCGGGCCGCGCAGCACGAGCGTCTCCGCGCGGTCGCCGATTCCTAGCTGCTCGGCCACGTCGGTGGCCACCCTGTCGTTCGCGGTCGCGGTGGTGGCCAGCACCGGCACGCCGGAGGGCAGTTCCGCGAGCAGCGTGCGCAGCCGCCGGTAGTCGGGCCGGAAGTCGTGCCCCCAGTCCGAGATGCAGTGCGCCTCGTCCACCACGAGCAGGCCCGCCGACGCGGTCAGCCTGGGCAGCACGGTGTCCCGGAAGTCGGGGTTGTTGAGCCGTTCGGGGCTCACCAGCAGCACGTCGATCTCCCCGGCCGCCACCGTGGCCTGCACGGTGTCCCACTCCTGCGGGTTCGCCGAGTTGATCGTGGCCGCGTGGATGCCCGCCCGCCCGGCCGCCGCGATCTGGTTGCGCATGAGCGCGAGCAGCGGGGACACGATCACCGTCGGGCCGGCGCCCCGCTCCCGCAGCAACGCCGTCGCGAGGAAGTAGACCGCGGACTTCCCCCATCCCGTGCGCTGGACCACGAGCGCGCGCCGATGCTCGGCCACGAGTGCCTCGATGGCCGTCCACTGGTCCTCGCGCAGCGTCGCGGAATCACCTGCCAGAGCGCGCAGGAGGACTTCTGCCCGTTCGCGGAGTGCTTCGTTTCCCACGTCGACAGCTCTACCGCATCGCGCCGACAACGCGGCGGGCGCGGGGCCCGAAGTCGTACGAACGGTCCCTTCGTGCGGTCAAAAGTGACTCAAGTCACATTCGAAGGTGGCGTCATGGTCGCTCGGCAGGGTGGTCAACACCGGTGAGCCGGCACTCGCGGGGGAGTGACCGGCGCCCGGCGGTACCCCTCGTCCGCCCGGGCGGACGCGGTGCGCGGATCCCTTGCCGGGGAGCGGGAGGACGATCCGCGCACCGCGTCTCTCCCCGGCCGCGGGGGCACGGCGCGTATTAGGCTCCTGAGCCATGTCACCACGCCGCATCGGGGTCATGGGCGGCACCTTCGACCCCGTGCATCACGGACACCTGGTCGCGGCCAGCGAGGTACAGGCGCGCTTCGGTCTCGACGAAGTGATCTTCGTACCGACCGGTCAGCCGTGGCAGAAGGCGGCGCGCGAGGTCACGCGCGCCGAGGACCGGTACCTGATGACCGTGATCGCGACCGCGTCCAACCCGGTCTTCTCGGTCAGCAGGGTCGACATCGACCGCAAGGGCCAGACCTACACCGTCGACACCCTGCGCGACCTGCACGCCGAGTACCCGGACGACGAACTGTTCTTCATCACCGGGGCCGACGCGCTCGAGCAGATCCTGACCTGGCGCAACGCCGAGGACCTGTTCACCTACGCCCATTTCATCGGGGTCACCCGGCCCGGGTACCGGCTCAACGACGGCCACCTGCCGAGCGGCAAGGTGAGCCTGGTCGAGGTCACCGCGATGGCGATTTCCTCGACGGCGTGCCGCGAACGCGCCCGTAACGGGGAGCCGGTCTGGTACCTCGTCCCGGACGGCGTCGTGCGGTACATCGACAAGCGGCGGCTCTACTCCGACGACGACCCGGACGCCTCGGACGGCAGGTAGGACGCGCCGGGTACCCTCGTCAGGCGTATATCGACCCCGAGGGAGCACTGTGGCAGCGACGTCCGAAGCACGAGACCTGGCGACCGCGGCCGCACACGCGGCGGCGGACAAGAAGGCCAGCGACGTGATCGTGCTGGACGTGTCCGACCAGCTGGTCATCACCGACGCGTTCGTCATCGCCTCCGCCGCCAACGAGCGGATGGTCGGCGCCATCGTCGACAACGTCGAGGAGCAGCTGCGGATCGCGGGCCACAAGCCGGTCCGCCGCGAAGGCGCGCGCGAAGGCCGCTGGGTGCTGCTCGACTACGTCGACGTCGTGGTGCACGTCCAGCACACCGAGGAACGCTCCTTCTACGGGCTGGAACGGCTCTGGAAGGACTGCCCCCGGATCGAGGTCGACGGCCTCGACGAGAACGGCGAAGCCGACGACGAGCTGGCGGACGAGCAGGCGGACGAGGCGCAGGACGAGGCACGGGGCACCCGGTGACCTTGCGGCGGCTGGTGCTCTGGCGGCACGGGGAGACCGACTACAACGCGACCAAGCGCATGCAGGGGCACATCGACTCGTCGCTCACCCCGGTCGGCTGGAACCAGGCCAGGTTCGCGGTGCCCGCGCTGGCCAGGTTCGACCCCGCACTGGTCATCGCGTCGGATCTCAAGCGCGCGACCGACACCGCGACCGTCTTCGCCGAGTCCGCCGGTGTCCCGCTGCGGATCGACAAGCGCCTGCGGGAAACCCATCTCGGTGAATGGCAGGGGCTCACCGGAGCCGAGGTCGACGAGGGCTGGCCGGGCGACCGCGCGCGCTGGCGCCGCGACGAGACGTGGGCCCCGCCAGGGGGAGAAGCCAGGGTCGAGGTCGCCGAACGCGCCTGCGCCGTCGTCGAGGACCTCCGCCAGGCGGGCGAGGACTGCGGCGAGACGGTGCTGCTGGCCACCCACGGCGGGCTGATCATCGCGCTCACCGCGCGGCTGATGGGGCTTCCGGTCGAGGTGTGGCCGTCGCTCGGCGGGGTCGGCAACTGCCACTGGGTGGAACTCGCGCTGCGCGACGACGACTGGCGCCTGCACGTCTACAACGCGGGAATGACCGGCTGAGCATGACGGGGCCGCGGTTGCTCGTGTTCGGGGATTCGTTGAGCTTCCACGGGCCCGACGGCGCGCACCCGGCCGACGACGAGCGGCTGTGGCCGAACGTCGCGGCGGCCGGGCTCGGCGGTGCGGCGGATCTCGTGGCCGGTATCGGCTGGAACGCGCGCGACGCGTGGTGGTCGCTGACCGGGGACCCCCGGGTGTGGGCCGATCTGCACCGGGTGGACGCGGTGCTGTTCGCGGTGGGGAGCATGGACACCCTGCCGTCGCCGCTGCCCACCTACCTCCGGATCGGGTTGCGGTACCTGCGGCCCGACCGGCTGCGCAGCGCCGTCCGGAGCGCCTACCGGATCGCGCAGCCGCGCCTCGCCGTAGCGACCAGGGGCCGTCCCGCGGTGCTGCCCGCGCACCTCACGGTGCACTACCTCGACCGCGCCGTGACGGCACTGCGCGCGGTGCGCCCGGAGCTGCCGATCGTGGGCATGCTGCCGAGCGTGCACCGCGCGGCGTCGTACGGGTACGTGCACACCGCGCGCGCGGGCGCCGTCGACGCGATGACGGCGTGGGCCGCGCGTGTCGGGGTGCCGTTGCTCGACCTCGGCGAGGTCGTCGGGCCGCATGTCCTTGGCGGGCACGGGAACCCGGATGGGATGCACTGGGGCTGGGCGGGACACCGCGCCGTGGGCACCGCGATGGCCGAGCTGCTGGTCCCCCGCCTCGGTGCGGTCGGCACGTAGGCTGACCCGCGTGCCGGTCGCCGTCATCACGGATTCCACCTCCCACCTGCCGGAGGGCTTTGCCGACCGGCACGGGATCCGCGTGGTTCCGCTGCACGTGCTGATCGACGGCGAAGCCGCGCTCGACGGGATCGACGTCGGGCCGTCCGCCCTCGCCGAGGCGCTCGGGCAGCGCCGCATCGTGACCACCTCGCGCCCGACCCCCGCGGAGTTCGCGAAGGCGTTCCGGGAAGCGCTGCACGACGGCGCGGACGAGGTGGTGTCGATCCACCTGTCGAAGGAGATCTCGGGCACCTGGGAGTCGGCGGTCCTCGCCGCGCAGGAGGTCGGCCCCGACCGGGTCCGGGTCGTCGACTCCAGGAGCACCGCGATGGGACTCGGGTTCGCCGCGCTGCACGCGGCGTCCGCGGCGGCCCGTGGTGCCTCGGCGATCGAGGTGGAAGCCGCGGCGACGGCCGCCGCGCGCCAGTCGGAGACCCTGTTCGTGGTGGAGACCCTCGAACACCTCCGCCGCGGCGGGAGGATCGGCCCCGCCGCCGCGCTGCTCGGCACCGCACTGGCCGTGAAACCCTTGCTGCACATGGCTGAAGGCCGCATCCTGCCGCTGGAAAAGGTGCGCACGATGAACCGGGCGATGGGCAGGCTCGTCGAGCTCGCGGTGGTCGCCGCGGCGGGGGAGGAAGTCGAGCTCGCCGTGCACCACCTGGCCTCCCCGGAACGGGCGGTCGCGCTGGCGAACGATCTCGAATCCCGCATCCGCTGCCGGGAAGGCTGCCTCGTTTCCGAGGTCGGCGCGGTGATCGGGGCGCACACCGGTCCCGGAGTGCTCGGCGTGGTCGTCCAGCGAGGCGCGTTCTCGGCGCGGTAGCCCGAACCCCGCAGCGTCCCACACACCCACGACGGAACAGGGCGGTCGGCGGCGTGCTCCCGTCGAGTTGTCCACACGACCCCGGTTGTCCACAACGGGACGATTCCGCTCTGTCCCGCCGCCTCGGTGCGCCCTAGTGTCGAATGCGTGTTCGAGCGACCGTCCGGCGGCCAAGGCGCCGCACCCAGCACCCGGCTCGCCCAGCTGGCCAGGCAGGCGGCCGGGCTCGAGGTGACCGCGGACGGCGGGCACGCGAGAGGGAGGTTGGTGGAGCGATGGGTCCCGGAATCGTTGACGAACGGGTGCTGGACGGGCCGGAGGCGCGGTCTCGCGGTGGCGGGCGCCGTCGCGTGTCTTGTGGTGGTCGTAGTCGTGATCGTGCTGGTCACGAGCGGAGCACCGGGGCCGGAGCACGCGCCGGCCCTCCCGGCGGCGAAGGAAGCGGCGCGGTCGCCCGGCACGGACAAGGCAGGCGACCGGCCCGGCGGCCCGCTCGTGGTCAGCGTCGTGGGCAAGGTGGGTGCTCCGGGACTGGTCACGCTCCAGGCGGGGGCGAGGGTCGCCGACGCGGTCCGAGCCGCGGGTGGTGCGCTGCCAGGGACGGACCTGACCGGGGTCAACCTGGCGCGGCGCCTGGCCGACGGTGAGCAGATCGTCGTCGGCGGCCCACCCGCGCCGCCTGCCGCGGGTCCTTCGGCGGGTGCTCCCGGCGGCAAGGTCAACCTGAACACGGCGACCGCGGAAGAGCTGGACGGGCTGTCCGGGGTCGGTGCCGTCACCGCGAAACGGATCATCGACTGGCGAACCCAGCACGGCGGGTTCACCGCGGTCGAGCAGCTCCGCGAGGTCGACGGCATCGGCGAGACCAAGTTCTCCCGGTTGCGCGACCAGGTGGCCGTGTCATGAGCCGAAGCGAAGACGCCGTCGTCCCTCCGTCCGAACAGGACGCACGGCTGGTGCCGTCCGCGGTCGTGCTGTGGCTCGGCGCCCTGCTCGGCCTGCTGTGCGGCTGGTGGACGGCGATCGTCTGCGGTGGGGTCGCGGCCGTCGTCGCGGCGGCGGTCCTGGTATGCGGCAGGCGGGCGCTCAGCGCCAGGTGGAAGGCGGGGGCGGTGGCGCTGCTGGTGGCCGCGTTCGTCGTGGCCTGCCCGATGGCGCTGCGGTTCGGCGACGCGGAACACCACCCGATGCGGGACGCGGCGGCGCGCTCGGCCGGTGTGGCGCTGCGGGTGACGATCGCCGAGCGACCGCGGCCGGTGCGCAGCGCGGGCTACGCGGGGCAGCGCGCCGGCGCGCGGTCCGTCGTATTCGCGGCCGACGTGGATCAGGCCATTGTGGACGGTCGAGACAGCGGTTCAGGTGGCCGCGTCGTGGTGATCGGCTCGTTCGATTCGTGGGCGGCGTTGCTGCCAGGACAGGAGGTGACCCTCACCGGATCGCTCGCCCCGCCACGCGGTCACGATCTGACCGTCGCCGCGGTGCTCGTTCGCGGACCTCCGGCCGAGGCCGGGCAGGCGCCGTGGTGGCAACGAGGTGCCGAGACGCTTCGGGCCGGGTTGCGGAAGGCCTGCGCGGTGCTCGACGAGGAACCGGCGGGGTTGGTGCCCGGCCTGGTCACCGGGGACACGGCCGGTCTCCCGGAACGGGTGCGGACCGAGTTCACCGACGCCGGGATGTCGCATCTCACCGCGGTGAGCGGCAGCAATCTCGCCATCGCGTGCGGTGCGGTGCTGATCCTGCTCCGGATGTGCCGGCTCGGGCCGCGGTTCAGCGCCATCGCGGCGGGGTTCGCGCTCGCGGGGTTCGTGCTGCTGGCCGGGCCGGAGCCCAGCGTCCTGCGGGCCGGTGCGATGGGCGCGGTCGGCCTCCTCGCGCTGGCACTGGGCAGGAAGCGCTCGGCGTTGCCCGCGCTCGCGACGACCGTGTGCGTGCTGATCACGGCGGATCCGGCGATGGCGGTCGACCTCGGCTTCGCGCTGTCGGTCGCCGCCACCGCCGGGCTGGTCCTGCTGGCACCGCGCTGGTCGGCGGCGCTGGTCCGGCGTGGCGTGCCGCCGGGGTTCGCCGACGGCATCGCGGTTCCGCTCGCCGCGTTCGTCGTGACCGCGCCGGTACTGGCCGGGATGGTCGGCACCGTCAGTGCCGTGTCGGTACTGGCGAACGTCCTGGCCGCGCCGGTGGTCGCACCGGCCACGGTGTTCGGGGTGCTCGCCACGCTGGTGGCCGCGGTGTGGCCGTGGGGCGGCGAAGCGCTCGTGCGCCTTGCCGGCCCGGAGGCGGACTGGCTCATCACCGTCGCCAGGCACGGTGCCGCGGTGCCCGACGCCATGGTGCCGTGGCCGTCTGGCTGGTGGGGCGGCCTGCTCGCGGTCGTCGTGCTGGTCACGATCGTGCTGGCGTTCCGGCGGAGAGGGTTGCGGCTCCTCCTCGCGGTCGCATTGGCCTGCGTGCTGCTGGTGGTGGTCACGCCGAGGGTGGTCGCGCCCGCCTGGCCGCCGACGGGCTGGGCGATGGCGGCGTGCGACGTCGGCCAGGGCGACGCGGTGGTGCTCGGCACCGCCGAACCCGGCAGGGCCGTGGTGGTGGACACCGGGCCGGAACCGGGCCCGGTCGACCGCTGCCTCGACGCGCTCGGCGTCGACAGGGTGCCGTTGGTGGTGCTCAGCCATCTGCACGCCGATCACATCGGCGGGTTGGCCTCGGTGTTCGAGGGCCGTTCGGTCGGCGCCGTCGCGATCGGGCCCGGGCGGTCGCCGCCGTGGGCGTGGCGCCAGGTGGCGGAGACGGCGGCGAAGCACGGCGTTCCGCTGCTCGACCTCGCGACGGGACAGCGCCTCGACTGGCCGGGCCTCACCCTCGATGTGATCGGGCCGCGTTTCGTCCCGGCGCGCCCCCGCGCCGAGCCCGACGGAACCGGGATCAACAACACCTCGCTGGTAGTGCGCGCGGCGACCGCGGCGGGCACGGTGCTGCTGACCGGGGATGTCGAAGTGGCGGCACAGGGCGACCTGCTCGCAGGCGGCGCCGACCTGCACGCCGACGTCCTGAAGGTGCCGCACCACGGTTCGCGCTACTCGATCCCGCGGTTCCTGGCGGAGACCGGGGCGAGGGTGGCGATGGTCAGTGTCGGTGCGGGCAACACCTACGGCCATCCGAACAAGTCCACTGTGGACGAGCTGACCGCGATGGGCGCGCTGGTCGGCCGCACCGACACCGATGGTGACCTGGCCGTGGTCGCTGACAGGGCGGGCCCGGCGTTGGTCCGCCGCGGGCAGGAAACCAGTGGCCGCCGTCGCTGACCCGGTCTGCTTTCGCAGGCGCTAGGCCGAAGTACGGATGAGTTCGTCGGCGACCCAGCGTGCGACATCGGCCGGGTACGGCGAAGGCAGCCCGAGGACGATGTGGCTGAACCCGGCGTCGATCGCTTCAGCGATCGCTACCCGGGTGGCGTCGGGCTGGTCGTAGGAGACGGGGAGGTGGATCGATCGGACGATCGAGGCGGGATCTCGGCCGATTTCGCCGCAATAGCGGTCGAGCAGCGTGCTGCGGCGGATGGCGTCGTCGATGTCGCCACCGGGGATGTTCCACAGGCCGGCGTGTTCGGCGGCCACCCGAAGCACCGCGGACGAACGCCCGCCGATGAGGATCGGCGGGTGGGGAAGCTGGACGGGTTTCGGGTTGCCGAACGCGCCGGTGAGCTGGACGTGGGTGTCGTCGACGTCGAACGGTTCGAACTCTGTCCACAAGCGACGGATGATCGTGCACGCCTCGGCGAGGCTTTCCACGGCTTGGGCGGCATCGTGGAAGGGGAGGCCGTGCGCGTCGTACTCGCGCTTGGCCAGCGGGTGGCTGGGGCGCGAGCCCGCGCCGATCCCGAAGTCGAGCCGTCCGCCGGAGACGATGTCCACGGTCGTGGCGATCTTCGCCAGCATCGCGGGTGGCCGGAAGCGGTTGCTGGTCACGAGCAGGCCGAGGCGCAGCCGCCGGGTTTGCGCGGCGAGGGCCGAAAGCAGTGTCCAGCCTTCGAAGATCGGTCCGCCGGGGTCGCCGCCGATCGGCATGAGGTGATCGAACAGCCAGGCGTGCCCGATCTCCGGAATCGCGTCCGCCTCGCGCCAGACGCGCGCGATGTCGTCGTAACCGACCTGCATGGGGGCGGTCATGATCCCGAAACGAGGGGTGTCGCGCATGGGGATGGTGGTCCTTTCGTTGCGCCGGCAGGGCTTTCCGGGGGATCGGTGGTCGTCACGCGGACGCTCGGCGGCGGCGCGGCGCCGAGTCGAGCAGTGCGGGCGGGGTGTCGTTCTTTTCGTCCGCGGCCAGATCGACGCCGGGAGCGACGACGGTGTCGATCGCGTCGAGCACGTCCGCGGAGAGCACCGTGTCGGCGGCGGCGAGGTGCGACTCCAGGTGGGCGAGCGTCCGGGGGCCGATGAGCGCGCTGGTCACGGCGGGATGCGCGGTCACGAACCCCAGTGCGAGCTGGATCAGGGACAGGCCCGCTTCGTCGGCGATCTTCGCCAGCTGTTCGACGGCTTCGAGCCTGGCCCGGTTGGCGGGGATGGCGGTGTCGAAGCGGTGCGGCAGGAACGCCGAACGGCTGGTGGTGATCTCCTTGCCCTCGCGGATCGCGCCGGAAAGCCAGCCCGAAGCCAGCGGGCTCCACACCAGGACACCGAGCCCGTACTGCTCGGTCACGGGCAGCACGTGGGCCTCGACCCCGCGCTGCAGGATCGAATAGCTGGGCTGTTCGGTGACGTACCGGCCGAGGTGGTGCTCGCGGGCGGCCCACTGCGCCTGCACGAGGCGGTACGCGGGGAAGGTCGAGGAGCCGAAGTACCGGACCTTCCCGGCGCGCCGCAGGTCGGTCAACGCCGACAGCGTCTCCTCGTCGCTGGTTTCCGGATCCCACCGATGGATCTGGTAGAGGTCGACGTGATCGACCCCGAGGCGGCGCAGGCTGTTGTCCAGCTCGGTCACCAGCCAGCGCCGCGAACTGCCCCGGCGGTTCCGTTCGTCGCCCATCGGCATGCCCGCCTTCGTGGCCAGCACGATGTCGTCGCGGCGTCCGGCGATGGCTTTGCCGACCATTTCCTCCGATTCGCCGCCGCCGTACATGTCCGCGGTGTCGATGACGTTGATCCCGCCCTCGAGCGCGGCATCGACGACGGTGATCGCCTCGTCCTGGGTGGTGCGCCCGATCTTGCCGAAGTTCATCGCGCCGAGCGCGAGGGAGCTGACCTGCACGCCGGTGCGGCCCAAGGTGCGGTAGTGCATGGCGGTGTTCCTCCAGTATGGGGTGGGGCACGGCTTGGTCGCCTGGTCCGGCTCTGGCATCATGAACAACCGGAACAGTGCTCCGCTAACGATACGGAGCACTGTTCCGGTTGGCAAGCTCGACGGTGGGAGGAACGGCGTGGTGAACGACAGCGACGAGGGCGCGGGGCCCGCGGCCAGGTCGAAGCGAGCGGACGCCCGGCGCAACGAGAAGACGCTGCTCGACGCGGCCGCCGCCGTCTTCGTCGCGTCCGGGGTGGAAGCGCCGGTACGCGACATCGCGGCCGAGGCGGGCGTCGGCATGGGCACGATCTACCGCCACTTCCCGACGCGGGCGGATCTCATCATCGCGGTCTACCGGCACCAGGTGGAGGCACTGGCCGAGGCAGGCCCAACCCTGCTGGACACCAGCGAAACCCCGTACGCCGCACTCGGGAAGTGGGTCGACCTCTTCGTCGGCTTCCTGGTCACCAAACACGGGCTCGCCGCCGTGCTGCAGACCGACAACGCCGGTTTCGACACGTTGCACGCCTACTTCCTCGACCGCCTCGTGCCCGTGTGCACCCACCTGCTGGACGCCGCGGTCGCTTCGGGTGAGATCCGATCCGGTTTCGCGGCCTACGAGGTCATGCGCGGCGTGGGAAACCTGTGCATCGGCGCCGAGGGCGATTCCCGCTACGACGCACGGCGGCTGGTCGGACTCCTCATCGCCGGGCTGCGCCGGTGACCGGGAAGCGGTGAAAGTGCTGCGATTTCAGTAGAAAGGTGTCAGCGGCGGCACCACGACGGAACGGTTCACGGGTGCGAGCCTGACGTGGGAGAGTGGTCGTGCCGTGCGGCCGGAGGCGAAGGGGGAGTGGCATGGCGGAGGACCTCAAGATCAGGCTCGGTGCCGGAACGCCCGCCGAAGGGGCGATCGCGGACTTCGGCGCGCACGTCGACCTGCTGGAGCGCGCCGGGATCGACTCGCTCTGGTTGCCGGAGGCGGTGTACTCGCCGCGGGTCGATCCGGTGGTCGGCATGGCGCACGCGCTGGCCAGGACGGAGCACCTCAAGGTGGGCACCGGGGTGATGGTGCTGCCCGGCCGGGATCCGGTGCTGGTCGCCAAGCAGCTTTCGTCGCTCGCCGCGCTGGCCCCGAAGCGGGTACTGCCGGTGTTCGGCCTGAAACCCGCGCGCGAGCGCGAAGTGCGGCTCTTCCCCGTGCCGGAAGGCCGCCGTGCCGCGGTGTTCGACGAGTCGCTGCGCCTGATCAGGTTGCTGCTGGAACAGGACGACGTGACGTTCGATGGGGAGTTCTTCCAGGTGGAGAACGTCAGCCTCGGGGCGGCGCGACCGAAGCGGCTCGACCTGTGGCTCGGCGGGAAGGCACCGGGCGCGCTGCGCCGCGTCGGCAGGCTGGCGGATGGCTGGCTCGCCAGCTTCATCACGCCGGAGCAGGCGCGTGCGGGCCGCGAGGCCATCCAGGAGGCCGCCGCGGATGCCGGGCGCGAAGTCGAGGCGGACCATTTCGGGATCAGCCTCGTGATCGCGCCCGACGGGGTGCCAGCCGAGTTCGCCGCCGCGGTTTCGCGGCAGGCACCGGGGACGGACCCCGCCCGGCTGGTCCCCGGCAGCTGGGACGCCGCGCGACGGCTCGTCGAGGAGTACATCGACGCGGGGCTGAGCAAGTTCGTGCTCTACCCCGGTGGCGCCGAGCCGTACAAGCGGTTCGTCGACCGGTTCGCGGAAGTCATGATGCCGCTGCAGAACTGATGTCCTGGTCAGTCCACTGAGGACTGACCAGGACCCGGCTCGCTCAGCCGGCGAGCGCCGCGCGCACGGCGTCGGCGGAGGGGGCCACCGTCGCGCGCGGGCCGATCTTGCCGTCCAGCGCGTCCAGCGTCTTCAGCCCGTCGCCGGTGATCAGCAGGACGGTCTCCTGGTCGGGGTCGATCTTGCCCGCCTCGATGAGCTTCTTGGCGGTCGCGACGGTCACGCCGCCCGCGGTCTCGGTGAAGATGCCTTCGGTACGGGCCAGCAGCCGGATGCCCTCGACGACCTCTTCGTCGCTGACGTCCTCGATGGCGCCGCCGGTGCGGGTCACGGTGTCCAGCACGTACGGGCCGTCGGCGGGGTTGCCGATCGCGAGCGAGCGCGCGATCGTGTCCGGCTTCACCGGCTGCACCACGTCGTGCCCGGCGCGGAACGCGGCGGACACCGGCGAGCACCCGGTCGCCTGCGCGCCGAAGACCTTGTAGGGGCTGGCTTCGACGAGCCCGAGCTCCCCGAGTTCGCGGAAACCCTTGTCCACCTTGGTCAGCTGCGAGCCGGAGGCGATCGGGACGACGATCTGCTCGGGGATCCGCCAGCCGAGCTGCTCGGCCACTTCGAAGGCGAGCGTCTTGGATCCCTCGGAGTAGTACGGGCGCACGTTCACGTTGACGAACGCCCAGTTCTCGTTCTCCGCGGCCAGTTGCGTGGCGAGCCGGTTCACGTCGTCGTAGTTGCCGTCGACGGCGATCAGCGCGCCGTCGTAGACCGCGGTGGTGAGGATCTTGGCCCGCTCCAGGCTGGACGGGACGAGCACCACCGACTCCCAGCCCGCCCTGGCGGCCGCGGCGCCGACCGCGTTCGCGAGGTTGCCGGTGGACGGGCAGGCGAGCACGTCGAACCCGAACTCGCGGGCGGCGGCCAGCGCGACGGCCACGACGCGGTCCTTGAACGAGTGGGTCGGGTTGCCGGTGTCGTCCTTCACCCAGATCCGCTTGACGCCGAGTGCCTTCGCGAGACGATCGGCGCGGACGAGCCTGGTGCCGCCAGGTTCGGTGTTCGGGATCTCTTCGACGTTCGAGGGCACCGGCAGGAGCTTCTTGTAGCGCCAGATGTTGTTGGGGCCGGCTTCGATGTCCTCGCGGCGCACGCGCCCGAAGTCGTAGGCCACCTCGAGCGGGGAGAAGTCCTCCGCGGACACGAACTCCGGGGCCAGCGGCTGCCGGTGGCCTTCTTCCTTGGACACCAGTTCCACGGCGGGGCCGAGGTCGAAGGTGCGCTTCGTGCCGAGGGTTGCGGTCATCGCGAGGTTCCTTTCCTCATCTGTCCCGCTGACGCGGGCCGGAATTGGCACCGTGATCGTCAGCTACCTCGCGGAATCGAGATGACAGGCTGACGCCGGTTGCCGGGGCTTCATCGGGCCGTTCCCTCTGCCCCTCTGGATGAGCGGTATTCAGTTTTCGGCGCGCCCGATCGGGCGGCTGCCTCGGCTACACCGTACGACATGGCGTTCGCGGCGCGCCATACCGGGCGGCGTGGCCTTCCTCGCCCGCGCGGCGGTCTGGGAGGATCGGGGGGTGACCGATCCCGTTGCCGCCCCCGCGCCGCTCCACCTCGTCCTCGGTGAGGAGGAGCTGTTGATCGAACGCGCGGTGCGCGGTGCGCTCTCGGCGGCCAGGATGGTCGATTCGACCGCAGACCTGACCAGGGTGCGGGTGTCGGAACTCACAGCTCCCTCGCTGCTGGAGATGGTCAGCCCGTCGTTGTTCGCCGAAGGCAGGGTGATCGCGCTCGAATCGGCGCAGGACGTGTCGCAGGAGATCGCGGACGTCATCCTGTCCTACCTCAAGCAGCCAGCAGACGGCGTCACGCTGGTCGTCGTGCACAGCGGCGGCGGGCGGAGCAAGGCGGCCAAGGCGCTGCCGCCCGCGCTCCGCAAGGCGGGCGCGGTGGTCACCGAGTGCGCGAAGATCACGAAGCCCGCCGAGCGCGAGGCGTTCGTGCGCAACGAAGTCCGCCAGGCGGGTGGCAAGATCGACGGCGCGGGCGTGCTCGCGCTGATCGACGCGGTCGGCTCCGATCTCCGCGAACTGGCGTCGGCGTCGGCGCAGCTGGTCGCGGACACCGGTGGCAGGATCGACGAGGAAGCCGTCCGCCGCTACCACCGTGGCCGTGCGGACGTGACCGGTTTCGCGGTGGCGGAGAAGGCGGTCGCGGGCGATCGGTCGGCGGCGCTGGAGTCGGTGCGCTGGGCGATGCAGATCGGCGTGCCGCACGTGCTGGTCGCCGACGCGCTCGCGGACGCGGTGCGCACGATCGCGAAGGTGACCGCCGCGGGCCGGGGCAACCCGAACCAGATGGCGGGTGAGCTGGGCATGCCGCCGTGGAAGATCCGCAAGGCACAGGGCCAGTCGCGGGGCTGGGGCCAGGACGGCCTCGCCGATGCGATGCAGATCGTGGCGAGGCTCAACGCCGAGGTCAAGGGCGCCGCGGCGGACCCGGACTACGCCATCGAACGCGCGGTGCTGGAACTGGCCGCCGCCAAGGACAGGCGCTGAGCCCGGTGCTCTGATCCGGGCGGGAACCTCGCCTACGGCCGCGAGGGCCGCGCGGTGTTCGAGACCCGTTTTTCAACTCTTTCTCGGTGACGTGTGTCCATATTCCGGAGAAGTCCAGGCGTACCGGGACCGAGGTGTTACCGGGGATACCCCATGCGAGTCGGTACCGCTGGTAGTCGGTGAGCTGTGCCCGGACCATTCGCACCGTCCGATTTCTGTACCCGCCTGCACCATGCCGCGCACATTCGCCTGCCACGAGGAGTTGTGTCCTTCCGGGCGCGGTTCTCCGGCCAGGAACCGCTTCAGGGAAGCCTGCTCTTCCGCACCGTGTGGACCGGCTGAGTTTCCAGCCGCCATGCGAGCGCTCGTAGGTGCTTCGCGAAGTGCTCCCTAGTCAACCCGTCGGCGATCGGGACGACGCTTCCTGGGAAGAGCGGTGTTCCACGGTCCGGCACGTGGACGGCCGGGCATGTGCCCTCAGCACAGTCCCCGGAAACTGGCGGAGGGTGATCGATCTTGTTGCTCGTGATGACTTGAGTGCCACATCTGACGCGTCAACCGAGAGCGCTAGGCACGGTCCCGAAGCGGCTCCGAGCCGGCCAACGGGGATACCCCGAACGCAGCGAAGCCCCGGCCTGGTGGCCGGGGCTTCGTCGACGAGCGGGTGCTCAGAGCTCGTTGGCGCGCTTCGCGATCGCCGACTTCTTGTTGGCGGCCTGGTTCGGGTGCAGGACACCCTTGCTGGCGGCCTTGTCGAGCTTCCGCCCGGCTTCGCGCTGCAGCTCGAGGGCCTTGTCCTTGTCACCGGCCGCGGCGGCCTCGCGGAACTTGCGGATCGCGGTCTTCACCGAAGACTTGATCGACTGGTTGCGCTGGCGCGCCTTCTCGTTGGTCTTGATGCGCTTCATCTGCGACTTGATGTTCGCCATGAGGCATTCCTCCTGCGTCTTCGGTGGGTTTCGCCGCCGCGTCTTCGTGGCTCCGGCCTCGCCCGGTGACACCGGGCGCGACGCGGGCTTCCTCCATTGCGGAATGCCACACGGCAACGGTCGACAAGCCTAACAGGGCGTTCCGGGAGGTCGCCGGGAGGGTTCTGGCGCGAAGGGGCGTACAGTGATCTTCGTAGTGCCTAGGGTTCCGCCGCCGGGTCGCCGCAGGACGCATCACCACAACAAGACCCGGCGGGGCAGGTCCGAGCGGCACCATCGGCCTGGAACGGGACGGTCGTTCATCTGACGGGACAAAAGCCTGGAGGAACCCGCTTTTCGCGCGCGCGAAAAGCAGAAGGGTTCTTTCGTGCAGGGCACCGCTCTCTCCTTCGTCCTCGTCGCCGCCGTCCTCCACGCGCTGTGGAACCTCGCCGCGAAGCGGGTTCCCTCCGGCGGTGCGCGGTTCGTGTGGCTCTACTACTCGATCAGCGGAATCGCCTGCGCGCCCATCGGCCTCGCGATCGTGCTGTTCGGCGACGAACGTCCACAGTGGACTTGGCTGCTCGCCGCCGCGGTGACCGCGGTGCTGCACGTCCTCTACGGCATCGTCCTGCAACGCGGCTACGACGTCGGCGACCTCTCCGTGGTGTACCCGCTGGCGCGGGGCAGCGGCCCGCTGCTGTCGGTGCTGGCCGCGGTGCTGGTGCTCGGCGAGCGGCCGGGCCCGCTCGGACTGGCCGGTGCCGCGCTGGTGATCGCCGGGGTGATCGTGATCGGCACCGGCGGCGCCAAGGTGGACCGCGCGGCCCGGCGGACCAGCATCTTCTACGGCCTGCTGACCGGGGTCGCGATCGCCGCCTACACGCTGTGGGACGACCACGCCGTCAACGCGCTCACGGTGCCGCCGGTGACGTACTTCGCGCTGGGCGCGGTCCTGCAGAGCGCGCTGCTGGCGCCCCACGCGCTGCGCGGCGATCGCACCCGTGAGCTGTGGCGGGCGCATCGCAAGGAGATCCTGGTGGTCGGCCTGCTCTCTCCGGCCGCGTACGTGCTGGTGCTGTTCGCGATGACGATGGCGCCGGTGAGCCTGGTGGCCCCGGCGCGCGAGCTGAGCATCGTGTTCGGCGGGGTGGCGGCGTGGCTGGTGCTGAAGGAGGCGAACCCGCTGCGCCGGATCGCGGGCTCGGTGGTGGTGCTCGCCGGCATCGCCGCGATCGCCGCTTCGTGACGCTTCGGGTGGGCGTTCCCGCACGTCGTGCGGTAGGCATGTGCGCATGCAGGTGCTGAGCAGCCGGGTGCTCCTGAAGCCCCGGGACCGGGACACGACGACCGCCTTCTACCGCGACACGCTCGGGCTCGCGATCTACCGCGAGTTCCCGGCGGGCACGGTCTTCTTCCTCGGGCAGGGATTCCTCGAGGTCGTGGGCGAGGGCGAAGGCGGGGCGAGCCCCGACGTCGCGCTGTGGCTCCAGGTCCGGGACCTCGCCGACGCGCTGGCCGAACTGGCCGCCAAGGGGGTGGAACCGGACCGCGGCGCGCGGCTCGAACCGTGGGGCCTGCACGAAGCCTGGATCTCCGATCCCGACGGCACCCGGATCGTGCTGGTCGAAATCCCGGCCGACCACCCCCTGCGGGTGGACGTCCGCCAGCCCTGACGGGGTCCGGGAAAACCGCGGTAACGCTGTGCGAAGCTGACGCCCGTGTCCGACACCTCTTTGCCCGGTAGCTCCTATGCGTCCGGCGGTTCCCGCCTTGGGCGACGGGTCCTGTCCGGGGTCCTTCTGGTGCTGTACCTCGTGGCGGGCTGGCTCGGAACAGTGACGCTGGGGCATCATCTGGCCGGTTCCGGGCCCGCCGTCGACAAGGTCGGCACCGCCGCGGTGACCGCGTGCCGCGAGCACGGGCCGGTCGGCGTCCGCGGGTTCGGCTACACCTACGAATGCGCCGCGGACGTTCGCTGGACGGACGGGAAGACCGAGCACCGCGAGTTCCCGGCGGGGGAGATGACGCCCGCCGACGTGGGGCACGACGTACCCGTCTACCAGCACGACCCCGGCCGCCGCTCGGCGACGGTGTACGGCCGCAACGACGACACGGCGCGCTTCGCCGACGTCACCTTCCCGGTCATGGGCGGGCTGATCGTCCTGCTGCTGGCGCTGCCCCTCGTGGTGTACAGCGCGGCCAGGAAGCGGAAGCCGGTTACGGGCGGCGCGGAGAGCGAGCCCTATCCCGGCACGCGCCGCCGCGAAGCCAGCAAGGCAGGGCGGAAGGCCGACGAGAAGTGGCCGGTCGGGCCCGCTGCGCGCGCGGCCGTGCCGAAGCTGCGCCTCGTCCGGCGGCTCCGGCTGCTCGCGTGCTGGTGCGTGCTGGCGATCGTGCTGGTCAGCCTGTCCACCGTGCCGCGCAACGACGCGCCGAGGGCGGTGCGCTTCGAGTCGCCGTGGCCGCAGATCAAGCAGGCGCTGCTGGCCGACCCGCCGACCGTCGCGGTGCTGATCTTCGGTGTCATCGTCGCGGTGTTCTGCCTGTTCTTCGTCGCGAGCGCGCGCAGCGACGCCGCGAAGGTGGTCGAGCACGGGCCGAACTACCTGCTCACCGAGCTGGACGGGGAGAAGCCGACCGAGGAGCGGATGGCGGCGAACCTGGACCGGCTCAGGTCGTCGGGGCGCTCCAGCGTGGTCGTGAGCACCCTGTTCGGGGTCGCGTTGCTCGGACTCGCCGCGTGGGCGATCATCCGTGCCGTGCAGCACGTGCCGTCGTCGGCGCCGGCGCTGGTCTGGGTCGCGGCGCTCACCGACGCGATCCTGCTCGGCAGTCTCGGCGTGCTCTGGCTGAGCAGCATCGAGAGCAAGTACGCGCGGCTGAAGCGGCTGCTCGAAATTCATGAAGAAAGTTCCGCTTCGGCGGGAACCGGGTCCGGCGTCGCGCAGTCGTAGGCCGGGAGGAAAGGGGCAGCTTTGGCTTCGGAAGGCATGGCGGTCGGGCAGGAGTGGCTCGCGAACTACTCCGGCAAGATCGCCGACATCCAGCGCCGCGCGGCGGAGGCGCAGGAGCAGATCAAGAACATGCGCGCGCGGGCGGAGAGCCCGGACGGCGCGGTCAAGGTGGTGCTCGCACCGGGCGGCCGGGTGGAGAACCTGGAGCTGACGCCGCAGGCGATGAGCCTCGGCCCGGACCGGCTGGCGGCGGCGATCAAGCAGACGATCCAGAAGGCGCACGCCGACGCGGCCGGTCAGACCCAGGCGGCCGTGACACCGCTCGTCGGCGACGACTCGGACGCGATGGAGTTCCTCCGCGAGCAGATCGGCGCCGCGCAGCAGGAAGAGGAGCCCGAGGAGGCGCCGAAGCCCGCCGCGCCGGGCGAACAGGCCCCGGTGCTGCGGCCGGCCTACGAGCAGCAGCAGGCGCCCCCGCCCCCGCCGCCTCCCGCCCCGCCGGTGCCCCCGGCTCCGCCCGCGAGGCCGCGGCGTGCCCGCCCGGCCGACGATGACGACGATGAGCCCTTCGGCGGCTCGATCATGAGGTGAGCGACGATGCCTGACGGATTCCATTCCACCCCGGCCGACCTGGCTACCCACTCGGGAACCATGTCGAAGCTCGGTGGCCGCCTGGAGGCGGCGTCGAAGAAGGGCGCCGGCGTCGACCTCGGCATCGAGACCTACGGGATCATCGGCCAGGCCTTCTCCACGAGCGCGCGTGAGCAGATCTCGCAGACGGCCGAGGCGATGACCGACGTCGCGAGCGCCTTCACCGACTTCGGCACCGACGTCAAAGCCGCGGGCCAGCACTACGAAAAGATCGAAGACGAGATCAAGCAACTGCTCAAGTCACTGCACACGGAGGAATGATGGGGGACTTCGACCTGGACGGGGCGGGCCCCGCCGACACCGTCTGGCAGGCGGTGCAGGACATCGACAAGCCAGAGGACTGGGCCATGGACGGGCTCGCGCTCGGCATGGACGCGCTCGGCTTCATCGGGAACCCGTTCGGCACGCTCGCCAGCGCGGGTGTCGGATACCTGATCGAGCACCTCGACTTCCTCAAGGAACCGCTCGACGACCTGGCCGGTGACCCCAAGGCCATCCAGGCGATCGCGGTGACCTGGGGCGAGGACATCCGCAAGGAGCTCGAGACGATCGCCACCGACTACGAGAGCGCGGTGAAGAGCGAGATCACCTCGTGGAAGGGCGACGCGGCCACGAAGTACCGCGAGTCCTCGACCAAGATCGCGAAGGAGATCCGGTCCCTGTCCGGCGCGGCGACCGGGGTGTCGCAGTCGCTGCAGGGCTCCGGCCAGCTCGTCGCGACCGTGCGCGGGATCATCCGCGATCTGATCGCGGACGTGATCGGCGAGATCATCGTGGCCGCCGCGGCGGCCGTTGCCACGAGCTGGTGCTCCTTCGGCGCGTCGATCGGGGCGTTCATCGGCTGGGCGGTCGCCCGCGGCGCGGCGACCGCGGGCAAGATCGTCGGCAAGATCTCGAAGATGCTGATGAAGCTCGCGAACATCCTCAACCGCTTCAGCAGGCTTCGCGGCGCCGTGCAGGCACTGGCCAAGATGTCGCAGCGGCTGGGGAAGGCAGGCAAGTCGCTCGGCAAGGTCGCCGGGAAGAACGGCAGGCTGATGAACCAGGTCGAGGGCCGGATGGGCCTGTGGCAGGACACCGTCAAGAACCACGTGCCCGGCCCGGTGAAGAACGCCGTGGACAAGGCCGACGACCTGTTCGCCAAGCGCGGCCGTGACGGCTTCTCGGACACGCTCAGCCCCGGGAACTACGCCCGCACCGGCATCTACGAAGGCGCGAAGGAAGAAGCGCAGGCCGACGAGAACTACGACGACGCCAAGGAAGACGCCGCGAAGAAGCCCTAGGCCCGAACCGGGTGAGGTAGACACGTGGCCGGGCGGGTTCGGCTGTTGTGGAGCCAGTTCAGGTATGCGGCGAATCGTTCCACATAGGACAACGGCGTCGGCGCCGCGGCCATGGTGTTCGCGTGCCGTCGCACTTGCCGGTAGCGGTCGAGCCTGTCGTCCTGGTACGCGGCCAGTGCCGGTGCGATTCCGGCGCCGCCGAGGCAGTCACCGAGCACGCGCGCGTCCTCGATCCCCAGCGAGGCGCCGGACCCGATGTGCGGGGACATGGCGTGTGCCGCGTCTCCGGCGAGCACGACCCGGCCGCTGGCCCAGCGGGAGATCGCGGGGACCACGGCGACCCGGCTGTGCAGGACCGAGTCTTCCGGGGTGGCCAGGACGGCTTCGCGCAGCGCGAACGGCCATGTTCCGTCGTGCAGGTTCGGCACCCTGGCGAGGGCCTCTTCCTTGCTGTTCATGGTGGCGCTGGTCGAGGTGCCGAATTGGGCGATCACCCAGCAACAGGACCCGTCGGCGAGGCGCGTGAGCGTCCCTCGGGTGCGGTCGCGCCCGAGCACCGGGCAGCCCTCGCCGAGCTCGCCGTCGAAGGGCAGTACCGCCCGCCACACGTGGTGCCCGCCCTGGTGGCGGCTCCCGGAGCCGGGGTTGAGGATCGCGCGCACCCGCGAATTCAGGCCGTCGGCACCGACGAGCAGGTCAGCGCGTTCGTGGTCGCCATCGGCGTAGTGAACGGTGACGCCATCGCGGTCTTCGACGTAGTCGACGAGTTCCTTGCCGGTTCGCAGGTCGTCCTCGCCGACGGCGGAGGCGAGTAAGGCACTGAGCCTGGCGCGGTGCACCGTCCGGGCCGGTGGCATTCCGGTCGTGGCGAACTCGGTACCGGAGAAATCGCGATAGCGTACGAAACTCCGTTCCGCCTTGATCTCGGCCAGTCGCGGGCCGAGTCCGAGCCGTTCGAGTTCCCGGATCGTGTGCGGCCACACCCCGAGCACGGCGCCGGTCTCCCTGATCCGCGGCGCTCTCTCCCGGACCGCGACCTCGAAACCCGCTCGGCGCGCGGAAAGCGCGGTGCTCAACCCGACGATTCCCGCACCGGCGATGATCACCCGGCCCATCGTGTCCTCCTACCGGAAGTTGCCGGAAAGGTATTCGAAGAACCACCGGACAGGTGGCGGAAATCTGGGGGCCTCACCAGGTATCGGTGTGCAGCACGTCCGCGATCGCCTTCCGCTTGACCGGACGGAACGGGCGGGCAGGCCACCCCACCGCCACGGTCATCCCGATGATCTTGTGCTCCGGCACGCCGAGCACGGCTCGGACGCCTCTGGTGTTGAGATGGTGGATGCCGGTCGGGGCCACCCCCAAGCCCAGCGCCCTTCCGGCCACGAGCATGTTTTGCGTGGCCCCGTAAATGGCGGAGAACTGGTAGCGGTCCTCTCTCGGGTCGCCAGGAACATACGATGACGCACAGACGAAGATGAGAACCGGAGCCTTTCGCAGAGTGGCCAGCAGGTGATAGGCACCCTCTCCCATGCGACGTTTCGCGGGGTCGGCGGCATCTGCCACTTTCCCGCGGACGGTGTCGAGTGACGAGATGTCGGGAACAATCGCCTCGTGGAGACGTGCGCGCTGCTCCGGCGACGTGACCACGACGAAATCCCAGAGTTGGGAGTTCTCCGGGCTCGGCGCTCTGGTGCCGGCCCAGACCAGTTTCTCGATCAGCTCATCCGGCACGGGCTCGTCGGACAGCCACCGCATGGTCATGGCCGACTCCATCGCCTCGAACACATCCATGTTCGACCCTCACGCCTTGTCGAAGTCGAACAGGGCCGGCGCGTTGCGGTAGAGGACCTTCTCGATGTCCTTGTCCGGCAATCCGGATTCCTGGATGTACTCGAACGTCCGTTTGTAGGTCTCGACCGCCAGCAGCGCGGAGAAGTCGCTTCCCGGCACGAGGTGGTCGGCCCCGAAGGCTTCCCAGGCGCACCGGAGGGCGGCTTGGGAACCCCAGCCAACGGTGTCGTAGTAGAGGCTGCGAGCCATCGCACTCGGCGTACTGAGCAGATCCGGCGTGCTGGCTTGGCCGTCGAGCCGCGCCAGCTGCATGGGGATCATGCCGCCCAAATGCGGGATCACGATTTTGATGTTGGGATAGCGGACCGGGATGTTCCGCTTGATCAGGTGGAGGACGACGGCGGTGTCTTCCAGTGACGCCCCGGCCGCGGTCGTGAATCCGTAGTCGGTGATGAATGGCGAGCAGATGCCGTTTTGGCAGGGATGGAAGAAGAGGGTCGTGCCGCGCGCGTTCATCTCCTCGTACAGCGGTTCGAATTCCTCCTCGACGGTGGAGCGGTTGAACACCGAACAGCTGAGGGCCACGCCGACCATGCCCAGCTCGTCCAGCCCGCGCCGCATTTCCTCGAGTGACGCATCGATATGCGGCAAGGGCAGGGAAACGAGGGAAGAGAACCGGCCTGGACGCGAATCGACCAGCTCGCGGTAACTGTCGTTGAGTACCCGCGCCGCCTCGACGGCCAGCCGGAGTTCCGTCGCGTAAGGGGCCATGCTGCCCGGAGACAGAATCTGCCGCTCCACTCCGGCATCGTCCATCATGTCACTACGCTGATCGAGCATCCCCGGTTCATCGGATATCGCGGCGAATATCCGACGCGCCTCTGGCATCGGGTTCGCCGCGGGCGTGGTCGGCCTCCCGGACACCGCGGTCAACGTTTCCAGCAGGGGCCGATACGAACCGGGCAGGTAATGGGCGTGTACGTCGACGATCATGTTACCGGCCAATCTCGGAGAGGGCGGAGGCCAGCGGCTCGAGTACCGCCGGGTCGAACGGCGGCTTCAGCGGGATGATGGCGAGCCCCAGCCCTTCCTCGCCCAGTGCGGCAGCCGAGGCGGCGGTGGCTGCCGCATCTCCGTCGTACCTCACCGGGCTCGACAGGAGGATCTCGCTCGGATCTCTGCCGAGGTCGTCGCAGTGGGCATGGAGGACATCCCGTTTCCGGGCGAATTCCGACGGGGTTCCGCCGAGGAAGCTCCAATGCTGGGCGAAGCGGGCCGCCGTGCGGAGGGTGCGCTTCTCTCCGTTGCCCCCGATGCAGATCGGCGGATGGGGGCGCTGGACGCCTTTGGGTTCGTTGCGGGCGTCGGTGAGTTGGTAGTACTCGCCCTGGAAGGTGGTCGACTCCTGGCTCATGAGGCCGGTGAGTACCTCGCATGCCTCCTCGAACCGATCGCTGCGCTGCGCGGGCGTGCCGAGCGGAATGCCGTAGGCGGCTGATTCCTCTTCGTGCCAACCGGCTCCTATCCCCAGCTCCAGCCTGCCGCCGGAAATGAGGTCGAGGGCGGTCGCCATGTTGGCGAGTACGGCGGGATGCCGGTAGGGAATGCCGGTCACGAGGGTCCCGAACCGGAGCCGCTCGGTCGCCTGGGCCAGTGCGGTCGTGACCGTCCAGCCTTCCAGGCACGGTCCCCGGCTGTCGGAGAAGATGGGATAGAAGTGGTCGAAGGTCCAGCCCGATTCGAACACCTCGATGTCCTCGGCCACCTGCCAGACGGCCAGTAGCTCGGCCCAGGTGGTGTGCTGGGGAGCGGTCCTGAAAGCGAATCGCACGCCTTGCCGCCTCCTCTCTCGTGGTTCCTTCGTTCGCCCGGCGCGGAGCAGCCGGCCCGGCAGCGAGCGATGTGTCGAATTACGGCAACCGTACGCCCATAATTCGGACTCGACAACTAGATGTGTCCGAATATCGACCCAATATGGCCGATGTTCGGATTTTGATGCTGTTAGCATGTCCGGGACAAGGAGGTTCCTGTGCCCGAACTCGACGCGCTGGATGAAAAGATCTTCGGACTGCTGGCCGAGAACGGGCGCATGCCCAACCTCGAGGTCGCCGCCCGGGTCGGGGTGTCGGAGAAGACCGTGCGCCAGCGGGTCCGCCGATTGATCGAGCGCGCCGGTATGCGGGTGGTGGCCACCATGGACCGCGAAGCGCCGCCGTCGCGGCTCATCGTCCTGGCACGGGCCAAGCCGGGCCAGCGGTTCGTCGTCGCCGACCGCTTGGCGTCGATGCCCCAGGTGGACGAGGTCCACCTGGCCACCGGGGCCTACGAGCTGATCGTCCTCGCGTCGTTCGACTCCGACAGCGACGCGCTCGATTTCTACGTCCGCCACGTCGAGCAGGGACCTGGCATCGAGGAGTCACACTCGACGCACGTCGTCGAGACGGTCACCCGCGGCACCGCTACCCGGCCGGACCACTTCGAGCAGTTCGACAAGCAGGCGTCGGGGGTCGCCGGCATGGCCGAACTGCTCGACCTCGCCTGTGACGTGGCCACCGCGTCGCTCGGCGCCGACCGAGTGCACGTGGCCACCGGGTACGCCGGGCCCGTCGACCCGACCCGGTCCTCGTGGCCGTCCACGATGCGCTGGCGAGGTCTTTCCTCTCGCTACGTCGAGGAAATCCGCGTCAAAGGTCAGGCGGAGGGGGTCGTCCTCCCGAACATCGTCAAACACAACCAGCACGTGTTCGTGGCCGACGCCCAGACCGACCCGCTCTTCCGCTCCGTGACCGACCTCGTGCTCTCCGAAGGTTTCCACAGCTGGCTGGGCATGCCGGTGTGCAGCGGCGACACCCGGCGCGGCACCCTCTGCCTGTACTGGAACACCGTCATCACCTACCGGGAAGACCTGATCCGCCAGGCCAAGGAGCTGGCCGACACCCTCGGCAGGCACCTTCCGCGCTACTCGTCCGAGCCATCGGACGCCTCGACGGCACCGGGCTGAGGTCTCCCGCACCGCGGTGCGCGCGTGTCTTCAGGGGGTGCTTTCCGGCGGCCGGACGGCGCGCAGTTGCGCGGCGAGGCTCGCGCTCCGGCCGGGCGGATCCCAGGTCCAGGTCTGCACGTCGGTGAACCCGGCGGCGACGAGTTCGTCGCCGAGTTCGTGCCGGGACACCGGCAGCCACTTGTCGTGTGCGGACACCAGGATCCGGCCGCCGGGGCGCAGTGCGCGGCGCAGCGCGCGGAACGCGGCGGCGCGGTCCGGCCACAGCTGCACGTTGTTGACGGTCAGGACGGCGTCGGCGGACTCGTCGGGCTGACCGTGGTCCTCGGCGGTGCCGTGCCGCAGTTCGGCGGCGCCACTCGCGATCAGGTCGTGGCAGCGATCACGGCAGCGCGCCAGCATCTCTTCCGAGGGGTCCACGCCGACGGTTCTGCGCGCGGCCTTCGCGGCCGCGGCGAGCCCGACTCCGGGCCCGGGGCCGACGACGAGCACGGTGTCCTCGCCGCCGAGCTTCGCGAGTTTGACCAGGTGGCGCTCGGTCGCCGCGTTGCCGTGTGCCATCATCGCGCCACCGAGCCTGCCGAGCAGACCGCGCGGGTGGCCGAACGCGCGATCCAGCATCTGGGTCATCGAATCGCTCATACCTCCCAGGTCAACACAGGTATACCGAGCGTGCATCGGGGATGACCCGTATTCGCGCCCGGATGCTCGTGGGACGATGGACACGCTCACCCCCGACTTCCCGAGGACCACACGAGTGACAGCCCCACGCACGTTCGCGGACGACACGTTCACGCCGCCGGAGCTCATCCGGAACTTCTGTATCATCGCGCACATCGACCACGGCAAGTCGACACTGGCCGACCGGATGCTGCAGCTCACCGGCGTGGTCGAAGAGCGGGCGATGCGCGCCCAGTACCTGGACCGGATGGACATCGAGCGGGAACGCGGGATCACCATCAAGGCGCAGAACGTGCGCCTGCCGTGGCGGCTCGACGGGCAGGACCACGTCCTGCACCTGATCGACACTCCCGGCCACGTCGACTTCACCTACGAGGTCTCGCGTGCGCTGGAGGCCTGCGAAGGGGCGATCCTGCTGGTCGACGCGGCGCAGGGGATCGAGGCGCAGACGCTGGCGAACCTCTACCTCGCGCTCGAAAAGGACCTGCACATCATCCCGGTGCTGAACAAGATCGACCTGCCCGCGGCCGATCCGGACAAGTACGCGGCCGAGCTGGCGCACATCATCGGCTGCGAGCCGACGGACGTGCTGCGCGTGTCGGCGAAGACCGGTGACGGCGTGAAGAACCTGCTCGACGAGGCGGTGCGCCAGGTGCCGCCGCCGGTCGGGGACGCTGACGCGCCCGCGCGGGCGATGATCTTCGACTCGGTGTACGACACCTACCGCGGCGTGGTCACCTACATCAGGGTGGTCGACGGGACGATCGTGCCGCGCGAGCGGATCAAGATGATGTCCACCGGTGCCACGCACGAGCTGCTGGAGGTCGGCATCATCTCGCCGGAGCCGAAGCCGAGCAAGGGGCTCGGCGTCGGCGAGGTCGGCTACCTGATCACCGGGGTGAAGGACGTCCGCCAGTCCAAGGTCGGGGACACCGTGACCTCGGAGCGCAAGGGCGCCACGGATCCGCTGGCCGGGTACCGGGAGCCGAAGCCGATGGTCTACTCGGGACTGTACCCAGTGGACGGTTCGGACTACCCGGTGCTGCGCGAGGCGCTGGACAAGCTCCAGCTCAACGACGCGGCACTGGACTACGAACCGGAAACCTCGGTGGCGCTGGGCTTCGGGTTCCGCTGCGGGTTTCTCGGCCTGCTGCACCTGGAGATCACGCGTGACCGCCTGGAGCGCGAGTTCGGCCTCGACCTGATCTCGACCGCCCCGAACGTCGTCTACCAGGTTTTCCTGGAGGACGGCGGCGAGGTGACCGTGACGAACCCGTCCGACTGGCCGACCGGCGCGAAGATCAGCGAGGTGCACGAGCCGCTCAGCAAGGTCACGGTGATCGCGCCGTCGGAGTTCATCGGCGCGATCATGGAGCTGTGCCAGGGCAAGCGCGGCCAGATGCTCGGCATGGACTACCTGTCCGAGGACAGGGTGGAGCTGCGCTACAACCTGCCACTCGCGGAGATCATCTTCGACTTCTTCGACTCCTTGAAGTCGCGTACCCGCGGCTATGCCTCGCTCGACTACGAGGAGGCGGGGGAGCAGGCGTCCGAGTTGGTGAAGGTCGACATTCTCCTGCAGGGCGAGGCGGTCGACGCGTTCTCCGCGATCGTGCACAAGGACTCCGCCTACGGCTACGGCAACAAGATGGCGACGCGGCTGCGCGAGCTCATTCCCCGGCAGCAGTTCGAGGTGCCGATCCAGGCCGCCATCGGCGCCAGGATCATCGCCCGCGAGACGATCAGGGCGATCCGCAAGGACGTGCTGGCGAAGTGCTACGGCGGTGACATCTCGCGCAAGCGCAAGCTGCTGGAGAAGCAGAAGGAAGGCAAGAAGCGGATGAAGACCGTGGGGCGCGTCGAAGTTCCGCAGGAGGCCTTCGTGGCGGCCCTGTCCTCGGAAGACCCGTCCGACAAGGGCAAGGGCAAGAAGTAGCTCAGGCGTTCCCGGTGATGCGGGCCGGGTCGACGAAGACGGCGACCCGGCGTTCGGCCGCCATCACGCGGTCGTACTCGTCCCAGTCGTCGTGCGTGCCGGTGGCGGCGACGAACACCTCGCGCAGCAGGCGCGGCAGTTCGGCGCCGGGGAAGGCGGGTTCGGGGTCGTCCGGGCCGATCAGGCTCGTGGCGCCCTGGACCGAGGCCCACGACCAGCCGCGGCGGAAGACGATGGCGGCGTTGCCGGTGCGGCGCAGGAGTTCGAGCTTCTTGGTGCCGCCGCGGGCGACGAACCCGACGGTGGGCTTCCCGGTGACCGGGTGGTCGAGCACTCCCGCGTTGACCACCGACGCGTGCACTGTCCCGTCCGGTCGCGTGGTGGCGATGGTGGCGAGCCCGTGCTCGGCGACGGCGAGCCCGCGGACGACTTCCAGATCGACGGCCATGGCCCCACGGTAGCGCCGCGGGGCCATGGCCGTCCGGAATCCCGTCAGCTGACACCCAGCAGCGCGGCCAGCGCCTTGACCACGGCCGCCGACGTGCCGGCGATCGTGTGGTCGAGGTACTCGGCGATGGGGGTGAGCTCCGCCGCCGACGCGGTGCCGCCGAGCACCGCCACCATCGGCACGGTGAGCGCGCCCAGCGCGATGCCCCGCTTGGCCCAGCGCCTCGCCTTGCCCTGGTTCGCGGTCTCCGTCACGGTGCAATCCCGGTAGTCGCTCATGCGCTCCCTGCTCTCTCGTTCGGCTACTGCGGATGCGAAGTGCGTTCGCATACGGAGCACAGTGCACGGGCCGAAACGGGTGAACAAGGCGGTTTACCACCGGTTTTCGAGGATGAAACCCGGGCCGCCCCGAACAGGTGACGGTGCTTTACAAACCGGAAATCCACAGGAGACGGTGCTCGTGGCTGGATCGTGTGTCCGAGGAGACCTCGCGGACCGGGTGCCTTGTTCCTAAGGTGGAACCATGTTCGACACCTTGCGCACGCCGGTACTGGTCGCTCCGATGGCGGGCGGGCCGTCCACGCCCGAGCTGGTGGCCGCTGCCTCGAAGGCGGGTGGCGGCGCCTTCCTCGCCGCCGGGTACCTGAAGGCGGCCGCGCTGGCCGCGCAGATCGAGCGCACGAGGGAGCTCGGCGCGGAGTCGTTCGGGGTGAACCTCTTCGTGCCCGGCCGGGAGTCGCGAGTGGACACTTCGACGTACGAGCGGGTGATCGCCGAGGAGGCACGGCGCCACGGCGTCGAGCCGGGTGCGCCCACATGGGATGATGACGATTATCCGACGAAGCTGGAAACCGTGGTGGCACAGCGGGTTCCGTGGGTCTCGTTCACCTTCGGCGTGCCATCACAGTCCGCTGTGGACAGTCTGCACGCGGCAGGCAGCGCGGTGCTGGTGACGGTCACCGGACCGGATGAGGCGGAGCTCGCGGCCGTGAGCGGGGCGGATGCCCTGTGCGTCCAGGGTTTCGAGGCAGGCGCCCATCGCGGCCTGCTCACCGACGACGCCGATGACCCGGCAGGCGGCGAGGTCTACGGTCTGCTCGCGGCGCTGCGGCTGGTGCGCGCGGCGGTGGACCTGCCGCTGGTGGCGGCGGGCGGGCTGGTGCACGGCGCGGACGTCGCGGCCGTGCTGGCCGGTGGCGCGGTCGCCGCGCAGCTCGGCACCGCGTTCCTGCGCGCGGAAGAAGCCGGTACCCAGCCCGCGCACCGGCGCGCACTGGCCGGAGGCGGCCGGAAGACGAGGTTTACGCGCGCCTTCAGCGGCCGTCCCGCGCGGGGCCTGCGCAACCGTTTCCTCGACGAGAACTCGGGATCGGCCCCGGCCGCCTACCCCCAGGTGAACAACCTCACCCGGCCGGTGCGCGCGGCGGCGGGCAAGGCGGGCGACGCGGAGATGCTGTCGCTGTGGGCGGGGCAGACCTACGAGCTGGCGACCGGGGGCACGGTCGCCGAGATCGTGGCCAGGCTCGGCAGGGAGGCGCGGGCGGCCGTGTCCTCGGCCGCCCGGCGCCTCGGCTGACTCAGCTCTCTTCGAGCGGGTTCTTCTTGGCCAGCAAGGAGTTCCGCCTGCCATAGCCGAAGTAGACGACCATGCCGATGGCGAACCAGATCGCGAACCGCAGCCAGGTCGCCGGCTCGAGGAAGGTGATCAGCCAGATCGAGAACACCACGCCGATCGCGGGCACCACGGGCATTCCCGGGCAGCGGAACGTCCTCGGCAGGTCGGGGCGGCGGTAGCGCAGCACGATGACCGCCACGCACACCACCACGAACGCCAGCAGGATGCCGATGTTGGTCAGCTCGGCGGCCTCGGCGATGGGCAGCACCCCGGCGATCACGGCGGAGGCGATGCCGAGCACCCAGGTCATCCGGCTCGGCACCTTGCGCACCGGGTGCGTGCCGGAGAACCACTTGGGCAGCAGGCCGTCGCGGCTCATCGAGTAGCCGACGCGCGTCGCGCCCATCATGAACGTGAACAGCACGGTGAGGATGCCGAGGATCGCGCCGACCGCGATGATCAGGCCGAGCCAGCCGAGCCCGACCGACCGGAACGCGCTGGAGAACGCGCTCTCCGAGTCGATGTCGGTGTAGTTCACCATCCCGGTGAGCACCAGGCACGCGAGCACGTACAGCACCATCGAGATGGCGAGCGAGTACAGGATCGCCTTGGGCATGTGCTTCTGGGAGTCCTTCGACTCCTCGGCCGCGGTGGACATGGCGTCGTAGCCGAACACCGCGAAGAACACCGTTGCCGCGCCGGTGAAGGCGCCGCTGATGCCGAACGGGAAGAAGTTCGAGTAGTTGCCGGAGTTGATGTGGAACGCGCCGACCACGACCACCAGCAGCACGATCGCGACCTTGACGTAGACCAGCACGGTCTCGAACCTGGCGGCGTTCTTCATGCCCTGGTTGAGGATGAACGCGATCAACAGGCACAGCAGCATCGCGAACAGGTTCACCTTGTACGAACCGGGTTCGACGCCGGTCGGTTCGGTGCCAGGTGACCCGGACATCCACAGTGGAAGCTTGATGTCGAGGAAACCGAGCAGGTCGTTGAAGTACCCGGAAATGCCGATCGCCACCACGGCGACGATCGCGGTGTACTCCAGCAGCAGGTCCCAGCCGATGAACCAGCCGACGATCTCGCCGAGCACCGCGTAGCCGTAGGTGTAGGCGGAACCCGCCCTCGGGATCAGGCCGGCGAACTCGGCGTAGGAGAACGCCGCCGCGGCGCTGGCGATACCGGCGATCAGGAACGAGATCAGCACGGCGGGGCCCGCGGTCTTGTTCGCGACCGCGCCTGCCAGCGAGAAGATCCCGGCACCGATGATGCCGCCGACCCCGATCGCGGTGAGCTGGCGCAGGCCGAGCGTGCGCTGCAGGCCACCGGCTCCTCCCGCGTCTTCGATCTCCGCGATCTGGTCGATGGGTTTCCGCCGGAACGGGCCGGTTCCGATGGGGGGAGCGGACATGACGGTCTCCAACAGGGTGAAACGATTCCGGGGTGTTCGAGGATTTGAGGAACCGTACAGGGAACTCGGCCCGGATCAAACGATCGGAATCAACCCGCGACCGAACGGTCGTCCACTGAGGTCCTTTCGCGCACATCTCGGGCGGCTGGCCTGCTCACGCCCGCCGTGAAGTACGCGAGCAGCTCGCTGATCTCGGCGGGGTCGTCGAGCTGGGGGCAGTGACCCCAGTCCTCGCGCACCAGCAGCCTGCTGTGCGGCACCAGCGTGTGCAGCTGGCGCCCCGACGCGGCGGACACCAGTTTGTCCTTGCCGCAGGCCACAACCAGCAGCGGCGACTTGACGCTGTCGAGCTGGTATGCGGTAGCGAGCTCCTCGACGAGCTGGCGTGCCTGTTCGAGCCTGCTGGTCGTGGCGCGGTAGTCCGGGAACAGCTCGGTGAACCGGCGGACCTGCTCGGCGTCGGCGATGCCGCGGTCGGCGTAGAGCAGCCGCGGCACCACCTGCCCGGCGACCGCGCGCACCAGGAATCCGGGCACCGGAAGGGGAAGCGCGGAGTACAGCTTCAGCGGCAGCGGGTACCTGGCGACGGTTCTGATGAGCCAGGAGTCCACGAAACCGGGCGCCGCGATCGAAACGACGCCCGCGAGCGGGAGCCGGGGGTTCTGCGCGGCCCGCAGCCCCGTGGTGCCGCCGAGCGAGTTGCCGGCGAGCACGACCGGCCCCTGTACCGCCTGTTCCTTGAGCACGGCCGCGGCGAACGCGTCGAGCTGGGGGAGGATCGGGCCCGCCCGCAGTGCGTCCGCCTCGCCGAAACCGGGGAGGTCGACGGCGATCGCCGGGATCCCGGCGGCGGCGAGCTCACCGAGCACCGGGCGCCAGGTGTCCGCGCTGTCGCAGTAGCCGTGCAGCAGGACGAGCCTGCCCGGTTTGACGGCGCGTTTCCCGCGCCGCCGCGCCGGTTCCGGGGTACAGGGCCCGACTTCGAGCACCCGGGTGCGGACCCCGGCGAAACGCCGGTGACCGACCCGGATCTCCGGGCCGGCTACCGGCGTTTCCCCGGGGCTCGCCGATGGCGAAGCCTCCCGCTGCACCGCGGTCATCCTCCCAGGATGACAACTGATCTCCGGTTTCGCTGCTTATCCGTGCATCACAAACCGGTCTCGGGGCAGGGGGTCGCGGGATCGGCGCAGGTCAGGCCGGGTTGTCCTGGTCAGCGGGAGAAGACAATTTTTCCGGCCGTGTCGCCGTTTCGCATGTCGTGGAAGCCTTTTTCGGCCTCCTCGAACGGAAGCACAGACCCGATCTGCGGCCTGATGCCCGCCAGGTCGACGTAGGACAGCAGGCGCTCCAGCTCGTCGCGGGTGCCCATGGTCGAGCCCGCGATCCGCAGCTGCAGGAAGAACACGCGCTGCAGTTCGGCGTTCGCGTCCGGGCCGCTCGTGGCGCCGGAGACGACGATGATGCCACCCGGCTTGAGGGACTTGACCGAATGCGACCAGGTCGCCTTGCCGACCGTCTCGAACACGGCGTCGACCCGTTCCGGCAGGCGCGCGCCCGATTCGAACGCCTGGTGCGCGCCGAGGCCCTCGGCGAGCGCGCGCTTCTCCTCGGACCGTCCCGTCACCCACACCCGGACGCCCGCGGCCTTGCCGAGCTGCACGAGCGCGGTCGCGACGCCACCGGAGGCGCCCTGCACGAGGATCGTCTGGCCGGGCTGGACGGCGGCCTTGACGAACAGCATCCGGTAGGCGGTCAGCCACGCGGTGCCCATGATGGACGCCTCGGTGAACGACAGGCCCGCCGGTTTCGGGATCGCGTTGCGCGCCGGGACCACCACCTGGTCGGCGAAGGTGCCCTGGTGGACCTCGGTGAGCAGCGAGCGCTTCGGGTCGAGGGTGTCGTCACCCTGCCAGCCCGGCTCGTTGACCACCGCGTGCAGCACCACCTCGGTGCCGTCGTCGAGCGTGCCCGCGCCGTCGCAGCCGAGGATCATCGGGAAGCGGTCGGGCTTGATGCCGACGCCGCGCAGGGTCCACAGGTCGTGCATGTTGAGGCTGGCGGCCTTGACGTTCACCTTCACCCAGCCGTCGGGGACCGCCGGCTCCGGCCGCTCGCCCACGACGAGCGAGTCGAGGGGCTTTTCCGTGTTCGGTTCTTTGGCGTAGACGGCGAACATGGGCCAAACGTACCCGCCCGGCTCCGAACCGGCAGCGCCCGCGCGAGTAGCATCACGGCGTGCTCGACGGACTGTCCGACTGGTGGGACCGCGCGGAGCTGTGGCTGGCCCAGCTCTGGTTCCCGCTCCAGTTCCTGCTCGTGATCGCGGTGCTGGGGCCGCTCTGCCTCGGGCTGGCATGGGTGATCGACAAGGCGGTGGCCAAGGTCGCCGGGTGGTTCGCCTCGGCCCGTCGCGAGGAACCGCGCCGCCGGTCCTAGGGTGTCCGCATGGTCAACCGTAGGCGAAAGCGGATCACCGCCGCCCTCATCGGGCTCATCGTCCTGGTGGTCGGCGGCTGGCTGATCAAGGACGCGGTCTCCGACAAGGGCACGGGCGGCACGCCGTCGTCCTCGGCCGCGACGCCGTCGTCCAGCGCCCCCGCGGCCGGTGCGGACAATGCGGGCAAATCGTCACGATTGCCCGGCTCGGACTCGGGGCTCGCGGTCAAACCGCTGTCCGGGCTGCCGTCCCAGGCGAAGGACACCTGGGGGCTCATCCGGTCCGACGGGCCCTACCCCTATCCCCGCAACGACGGCGTTACCTGGCAGAACCGCGAGAAACGGCTGCCGGGCAAGGAGTCGGGGTACTACCGCGAGTACACCGTGAAGACTCCGGGAAGCCGCGATCGCGGCGCACGGCGCCTGATCTTCGGCAAGGCACACGAGCTTTACTACACCGAGGACCACTACGGTTCCTTCGTCGTCGTCGACCCGAATCGGTGAAGCCCATGGACAACGCGAGCAGTGTGGCCGCGAAGGCGAAGTCCCGGGGTGCGTTCCCGCACCTCATCACCAGCGCCGGCGGTGCCGCCGCGGACAAGGCGTCCACGATGGACGCGATCGCGTCGGCGCTGTCGTTCCCGGACTGGTTCGGCCGGAACCTCGACGCGCTCTACGACTGCCTGACCGATCTTTCCTGGCTGCCCTCGGGGGAGCACGTGCTGATCTGGGTCGGCTCCGACGCGCTCAAGACCGCCGACCCCAAGGCGTACCTGGCGATCCGGGGCGTCCTGTCGGACGCGCAGCGCGCGCTGGGGCCCACCGGTGACCGGTCGGATTCGCGACGGCTGACCGTGGTGGTGACCGAGAGCTGACGCGCTCCCGGTCACCGTTCCCTCAGTCCTGTCCCTCAGTCCTGCGGCACCCAGGACGGTTTCCGCTTCTGCGCGAACGCGAGGATGCCCTCCTGCCCTTCCTCGCTGGCGAAGAATCCGGCGGACAGCTCGTTCATCGCGGCGAAGCCGTCCGACGGTGTGGCCGGACGGGGGCTGCTGAGCAGTTGTTTGGTGGCCGCCAGTGCCTTCGGGCCGCCGAGCGAGAGCGCTTTCACGTACCGGTCGACCTCGGCGTCGAGCCCGTCGGCGTCCACCGCGGAGTTGATCAGGCCGATCGCGGCGGCGCGCTCGGCGTCGAAGGTCTCGCCGGTCAGGAAGAGTTCGTGCGCCGCGCGGGAGGACAGCCGGGGGAGCACGGTCAGCGAGATCACCGCGGGCACCACGCCGATGCGGACCTCGGTGAAGGCGAACGTGGCCTCGCGGACGGCGACCGCGATATCGGTGGCCGCGACCATCCCGATGCCGCCCGCCCTCGCCGGGCCCGCCAGCCGCGCGACCACGGGCTTCGGGCTGGTCCAGAGCTGCTCGAGGATCTGCGGGAACTCGTTGACGCCCTGGTTCGCCGCACCCGCGCCGCGCGCTTCCTTGAGGTCCATGCCCGCGCAGAAGACCGGGCCGGTGTGGGTGAGCACGATCACGCGCACCGCTTCGTCGTCGCGCGCGTTCGCCAGCGCCGTGCTCAGTTCGCGGCGCAGCTGCGCGGACAGCGCGTTGCGGTTGTGCGGGGAGTCCAGCGTGATCGTGGCGGTACCGGCCGCCACCTCGTAGTGCACCAGTTCGTCAGCCATGCGCCCACCCTCGCATACCGCCCGGTCTGACGGCGACGGATACCCGAACGCTGGACACCACGCGTACGGGACGTCGGGGTTCGCCCTGGTTCGGGCGTCGGTGCCCTGGCGCCCATGCCCTGAAGGCGCCCTTCACGGGTAGGTATGCGGCATGCCGTGGGGGAGCCTTCGCGTCGCGCAAGGCTCCCCCACGGGAAAGGCGTCAGCCGATGGTGGTCGTGGTGAAGGTGGGGCTCGGGTTGGGGAAGCACGCGGTGGGGGCTTCGATGTCGATGATCTGGGTGGCCACCGCGGTGAAGGTCAGGCCGGGGTCGGCGTAGCTGGTGCCCGCGAGCTTCGTTTCGATCTTGCCGGACGTGCCGGCCTTGAGGTGCACGGTCACGGTGGGCAGTTCGAACTGGGCGCCGCCCGCGATCGGGCCGGGGAAGGCGAGCGTGGCGACGGATCCGTCGACGGTGATCTTCGGTGGCGTCGAGCCGAGGCCGGAGCCGCCGGTGAGATCGGCGCTGACGTAGCTGGAGTTCGCCGGGACCGGGATCTTGAGCGCGAAGCCCTTGATCTCCTTGACCTTGAACCCGGCGACGTCGCCCGGCACCGAGTTGGGCGCGGGGTCGATCACCACGTCGAGCGCGCCGCCGGGGGCGACGGTGGCGGGCGCGGTCACCTCGGCGGACTGCTTCAGGTTGACGTGCTGGGGGCCGACGATGGGGGCGTTCGCCTCGCAGTCGAAGTTGACGTCGGCGGGGGCTGTGGGGATGGTGGGGATGGCGGGGATGGCGGTGGCGGGCGCGGTCAGCGCCAGCACGGGGGCGAGAGCGAGGCCGGCGCAGGTGAGCGCGCGGCGCAGGGCGGTCTTCGACGGTGAAGACGACATGTGGAGCCACCTCGGGTTCGCAGGGATGTGGGGGCCTGGCGGCGATTAGATAGTTACCGGCGAGTTCGACACACCGTCAAGAAGCACCCGTTCCCATGCGCGCTCGGTAGCGGAACTGGGAAGAACTGCCCCGGAACCGCCCAACCGGTGGGCCGTTGGGGTCAGGAAGCGACCCGAAGCGCGTGCAGCACTTCGTCGTAGCGCCGGATCACGGCCTCGGCGACGCGGGGCTCGGGACCGAGCGGAGCCGCCAGTGCGACCTCCGGACCGGCGAGCGCGGCGACGCGATCGGGCAGCAGGCCCGGTGCGAGGAACCACGAGGCGACCGCGAACCGGGTGGCGCCGTGCGCGCGCAGCCGGGCGAGCGCCGCCGGGACGTCCGGCTGGGTCGCGCTCGCGAACGCGGGTGCCACCGGGATGCCGAACCGGTCCTGCCAGCGGGCGGCGATCCGTGCGACGGCGGCGTTGGCACCGGCGTTCGACGAGCCGACGGCCGCGAGCACCACCCCGAGCCGGGGATCGGTGACCTCGGCGCCGGTCTCGGCCAACCGGTGCAGGGCGACGCGCTCCAGCACCGGGTCGATGCCGAGCACGTCCGAGACGGACACGCGCAGCAGCGGATGGCTCGCCGCGACCTCGTCGACGAGACCGGGCAGGTCCACCCGCGCGTGGTAGGCGCTGCCGAGCAGCAACGGCACCACGATCGCCTCGCGGTGCCCCTCGGCGTGCAGGCGGGCGAGCACGTCGGTGACCGAGGGCTCGGACAGGTCGAGAAAGCTCGTCCGCACCTCGACACCGGGCAGCCGCGCCGCTACGGAGTCCACCAGTTCGCGCACGACCGACGGCGATCGCGGGTCACGACTGCCGTGCGCGACGGCGACCAGGGGAACGCTCATGTGAACCGCTTGCCGACCAGCCCCGCGGCCAGCGTGTCGCCGTCCTTCGGGTCGATCACCAGGAACGCGCCCGTGCGCGGGCTCTTGCCGTAGTCGTCGACCGGGAGCGGTTCCGCCAGCCGCAGCGACACCGTGCCGATGTCGTTGAGCGCCAACGAATCCGGAGAGTCCACAGAGGACAGCGTCTGCTCGTCGAAGCGCGCCGAGATCTCGTCGACGAGTGCCTGCACGGTGCGGGTCCCGTGCTTGAGGAGCACGCGGGCGCCCGGCACCAGCGGTTTCGAGGACAGCCAGCACAGGACCGCGGTCAGCTCGTCGGTGACCACCGGCTGGTCCCCGGCGACCGCGATCAGGTCGCCGCGCGCGATGTCGAGGTCGTCGGCCAGCAGCAGCGTGACCGACTCGCCGGAGCCCGCTTCTTCGAGCGGCCCGTCCGCGGTGTCGATGCGCTCCACGGTGCTGCGCAGGCCCTGCGGCAGCACCACGACCTCATCGCCGGGTCGCACCGTGCCCGCCGCGATCTGGCCCGCGTAGCCGCGGTAGTCCGGGTACTCGGCGGTGCGCGGCCGGATCACGTACTGCACCGGGAACCGGAACGCCGCGTCGTGCGGATCCGGCGCCACCGGTACGTTTTCGAGGTGTTCGAGCAGTGTCGGCCCGGTGTACCACGGCGTGCTCGCGGACGGCTGCGCCACGTTGTCGCCGTGCAGCGCGGAAACCGGCACGGACAGCACGGTGCCGTCGGCGTACCCGAGCGACCGCGCGTGGGTGGAGAACTCGTTCGCGATCGCTTCGAACACGGCCTCGTCGTAGCCGACGAGATCGATCTTGTTCACCGCGAGCACCAGCCGCGGGACGCCGAGCAGCGCCAGCACGGCCGCGTGCCGCCTGGTCTGCTCCAGCACGCCCTTGCGCGCGTCGACCAGCAGCACCGCGAGCTGGGCAGTGGACGCGCCGGTCACGGTGTTGCGGGTGTACTGCACGTGGCCAGGGGTGTCCGCGAGCACGAAACTGCGCTTGGGCGTGGCGAAGTAGCGGTACGCCACGTCGATCGTGATGCCCTGTTCGCGCTCGGAGCGAAGGCCGTCCACCAGCAGCGACAGGTCCGGTGTGGACAGTCCCTTGTCGACGCTCGCGCGGGTGACCGCGTCGAGCTGGTCGGCGAGCACGGACTTGGTGTCGTACAGCAGCCGTCCGACGAGGGTGGACTTCCCGTCGTCGACGCTGCCCGCCGTGGCCAACCGCAACAAGCTGCTCATCAGAAGTAACCCTCTCGTTTGCGGTCTTCCATGGCCGCCTCCGACATCCGGTCGTCGGCCCTGGTGGCGCCGCGCTCGGTCAGGCGCGATGCGGAGACCTCGGCGATCACTTCATCCACTGTGGACGCGGTGGACTCGACGGCGCCGGTGCACGAGCCGTCGCCGACGGTCCGGTAGCGCACTGTCAGCTCGCGGATCTCCTCGTCCGGGCGAGGGCCGCCCCACGGGCCTTCGGCGAGCCACATCCCGTCGCGCTGGTACACCTCGCGCCGGTGCGCGTAGTAGATCGACGGCAGCTCGACCTTCTCCCGCCCGATGTAGTTCCAGACGTCGGCCTCGGTCCAGTTCGACAGCGGGAACACCCGCACCTGCTCACCGGGGCGGTGCCGCCCGTTGTAGAGGTTCCACAGCTCCGGCCGCTGCCGCCGCGGCTCCCATTGCCCGAAAGCGTTGCGCAGGCTGAAGATCCGCTCCTTCGCCCTGGCGCGCTCCTCGTCGCGGCGGCCGCCGCCGAACACCGCGTCGAACCTGTGCTCCGCGATCGTGTCCAGCAGCGGCGTGGTCTGCAGCGGGTTGCGCAGACCGTCCGCGCGCTCCTCCAGCCGCCCGTCGTCGATCCAGTCCTGCACCTTCGCGACCTCCAGGCGCAACCCGTGCTTGGCGACCACGCGGTCGCGGAACTCGATCACCTCGTCGAAGTTGTGCCCGGTGTCGACGTGCAGCAGCGGGAACGGGACCGGTGCCGGCCAGAACGCCTTGATCGCCAGGTGCAGCAGCAGGGTCGAGTCCTTGCCGCCGGAGAACAGGATCACCGGGCGGTCGAACTCGCCCGCGACCTCGCGGAAGATGTGGATGGCTTCGGACTCCAGCGCGGCCAGGTTGTCCTGTGCGGCGTCAGCGGCGGGTTCGAGCGTGGTCATGTACTCCCTTTCAGCCGTGCAAGCCGCACTCGGTCTTGGTCTGGCCCGCCCACCGGCCGCTGCGGGGGTCCTGCCCCGGCAGCACCTTCGCGGTGCACGGCGCGCAGCCGATCGAGAGATATCCCGCCGACACCAACGGGTTCTGCAGGATTCCGTGGTCGCGGAGGTAGCCGTCGAACTCCTCGTCGGTCCACGGCGCGATCGGGTTGACCTTGACCAGCCCGTTGCGCTCGTCCCAGGTGACGATCGGGGTGTTCGCCCGCGTCGGCGCGTCGACGCGGCGCACGCCGGTGACCCACGCGGAGTACTTCGCCAGCGTCTTGCGCAGCGGGACCACCTTGCGCAGGTTGCAGCACAGCGTCGCGTCGCGGTCGTGCAGCTTCTCGCCGTACTCCGCGTCCTGCTGCGCCACGCTCTGCTCGGCCCGCGCGTCGACGATCCGCACGCCGGGGTAGACGGTCTCCACCGCGTCGCGCGTGCCGATCGTCTCGGCGAAGTGATACCCCGTTTCGAGGAACAGCACGTCGAAGTCGGGCTTCACCTTCGCGGCCACGTCGATCAGGACCGCGTCCTGCATGTTCGACGCCACGATGAAGTCGTCGCCGAAGGTGTCGGCCACCCAGCGGATCGCCTCCTCGGCGGTGGCGTCCGCCAGGTCCGCCGACGCGCGCTCGGCCAGCGCGCGGTGATCTGTCGCGGTGGTCATGGTCCGCTCACCTCGTTCGTTTGCGGTATCGACAATCCGACGAACTGCACCGAGAAGACCCGGCGGCACCCCGTGCACAACCACGCACCGGCGTGGTCTTCTTCCGGGCGGAGATCTTCGTCACCGCAGTACGGGCAGTAGAACGGTGCGGCCCGCTCGGTCACTGCAGGGCGCTTTCGTCCGCGCGTGCCACCCACTGCGGGAAGCGCTCGCCGTCCTCGCGCTGCTCGACGTAGTTGCGCACGACGCGCTCGACGTAGTCGTTCAGCTGTGCGGCGGTGACCTTGTGCCCGCGCAGCTTCCGGCCGAACCCGGCGTCGAGCCCGAGCCCGCCGCCGAGGTGCACCTGGAAGCCCTCGACCTGGTTGCCGTCGGCGTCGGTGACGATCTGGCCCTTCAGCCCGATGTCCGCGGTCTGGATCCGGGCGCACGAGTTGGGGCAGCCGTTGAGGTGCACCGAAACCGGGGTGTCCACATGCGACTGGATATCGGCCAGCCTCGTCTCCAGCGCGGCGACGAGGTCGTTGGCCCGCTGCTTCGTCTCGACGATCGCGAGCTTGCAGAACTCGATCCCGGTGCACGCCATCACCCCACGGCGCCACGGCGACGGGTCCGCGCGCAGCCCCAGTTCGTCCAAATCGGACTTCAGCCCGTCGACGTCACCGGACTCCACGTCCAGCACCACGAGCTTCTGCTGCGGGGTCAGCCGCACGCGACCCGAACCCGCTCGCTCGGCGGCCTTCGCCACCGCGATCAGCGTGGTGCCGGAGACCCGGCCCGCGACCGGGGTCGCGCCGACGTAGAACCTGCCGTCGGTCTGCGCGTGCACGCCGACGTGGTCGATCGGCCGCGGCGGTACCGCGGGCGCCGGCCCGTCGATCAGCGGGCGCTTGAGGTACTGGGATTCGAGAACTTCCCGGAACTTCTCCGCGCCCCAGTCCTTGACCAGGAACTTGATCCGTGCCCGCGAACGCAGTCGCCGGTAGCCGTAGTCCCGGAAGACGCTGATGACGCCTTCCCACACGTCGGGCACCTCGTCGCGGGGCACCCACGCGCCGAGGCGCTGGCCGATCATCGGGTTGGTGGACAGCCCGCCGCCGACCCAGACGTCGAACCCTGGCCCGTGCTCGGGGTGGTCCACCCCGACGAACGCGACGTCGTGGATTTCGTGCGCGACGTCGGCCTGCCCGGAGATCGCGGTCTTGAACTTCCGCGGCAGGTTCGCGAACTCGGGCTTGCCGATGTACCGGCGCTTGATCTCGTCGATCGCCGGGGTGCCGTCGATGACCTCGTCGGCGGCGATACCGGCGACAGGGGAGCCGAGGATGACGCGCGGGCTGTCTCCGCAGGCTTCCATCGTGGTCATGCCCGCGCCTTCGAGCTTCTCCCAGATCTTCGGCACGTCCTCGATCTGGATCCAGTGGTACTGGATGTTCTGGCGGTCGGTGATGTCCGCCGTGTCGCGCGCGTGGGTCTGGGAGATCTCGCCGAGCACCGCGAGCTGCGAGGTGGTCAGCGCGCCGCCGTCGAGGCGGACCCGCAGCATGAAGTAGCGGTCGTCCAGCTCCTCCGGCTCCAGGGTCGCGGTGCGGCCGCCGTCGATACCGGCCTTGCGCTGCGTGTACAGCCCGAACCAGCGGAACCGGCCGCGCAGGTCACCGGGGTCGATCGAGTCGAAGCCGCGGTGCGCGTAGATGTTCTCGATGCGGGCGCGCGCGTTGAGCGGGTTGTCGTCCCTCTTCGAGCGCTCGTTGGGGTTGAGCGGTTCGCGGTAGCCGAGAGCCCACTGCCCTTCGCCCCGGCGTTGCTTGGGGCGTGCGGTGCGACTCGCGGTCGGGCTCTGGCGAGTGGGCGAGGCCATTCGTCCTCCGGGTGCTGTCGAGAAGCACCGGCCAGCCGTGAAGCGCCCATGGATCCGCGGTGGGGGGCGCTTCGCGGAGCGACCGATGCCTGCGGTCCGTGTTCGTGGAACAGTGGTGGCAGGAGTCAGTCGGTCGCCTGGCACAGGGCGCTGGCGACACGCCGCAGATCGACGTGGCGTCGCGCCACGAGTCGAATCCCGGCATGAGTCACGCCCCCAGGGTGCCATTCGCCCACATGGTGGTCCAGGCATGTCCACATCCTGGGAGCAGGATCACGTGCGCCCCGATCGCGCCGGTCAGCGCGCCGACGGGGACACTGGAGCTGTGCCCGAGAAGACCGCCTCCCGCCCGTTCAGCCTCCCCGAAACCGCCCTCGCCGGGCTCGGGACGAGGCCGTTCGGCGTGTACGTCCACGTGCCGTTCTGCGCGACGCGCTGCGGTTATTGCGACTTCAACACCTACACCGCGGGCGAGCTCGGCTCCGGCGCGTCACCGGAATCGTGGCTCGGCGGGCTCGAACGGGAGCTGGAGCTGGCCGCCGAGACGCTCGGGGCGCCGCCCGCCGCGGACACCGTGTTCGTCGGCGGCGGCACCCCGTCCCTGCTCGGCGCGTCCGGGCTGGCCTCGGTGCTGGACGCGGTGCGCCGCGCGTTCGGGCTCGCCGACGGCGCCGAGGTGACCACGGAGTCGAACCCCGAGTCGACCTCGCCCGAGTTCTTCGCGGGCATCCGCGACGCCGGGTACACGCGCGTGTCGCTGGGCATGCAGTCCGCCGCCAGGCACGTACTGGCCATCCTCGACCGCGTCCACACGCCAGGACGTCCCGGCGCGGCGGTCGCCGAGGCGCGCGCCGCCGGGTTCGAGCACGTCAACCTCGATGTCATCTACGGCACACCGGGGGAGCGCGTGGAAGACCTCCAGCGCTCGCTCGACGCCGTGCTCTCGGCCGGGGTCGACCACGTGTCCGCGTACGCGTTGATCGTCGAGGAGGGCACCGCGCTCGCCCGTCGCGTGCGGACCGGTGAGCTGCCCGCACTCGACGACGACGTGCTCGCCGCCGACTACGAGCTCATCGACCGCGTCCTGTCCGGGGCCGGGCTGACCTGGTACGAGGTCTCGAACTGGGCCGCGTCCGAGGCCGCGCGCTGCCGGCACAACGTGGGCTACTGGCGCGGCGGCGACTGGTGGGGCGCGGGTCCCGGCGCGCACAGCCACGTCGGCGGCGTCCGGTGGTGGAACCTCAAGCACCCCGCCCGCTACGCCGCGACGCTGGCCGAGGGCGGGTCGCCGTCGGCGGGCCACGAGGTGCTCACCGAGCAGGACCGGCACCTCGAACGCGTCATGCTGGAGCTGCGGGTGGTCGAGGGGTTGCCACTGGCCGCGCTGGACGACGCGGGGGTGGCCGAGGCCCGCGCGGCGGCGGCGGAAGGGCTGCTCGATCCGTCGGCGCTCGACGAGCGGGGCAGGGCGGTGCTGACCGACCGCGGCAGGCTGCTCGCCGACGGCGTGGTGCGCAGGCTCGTCGCCTGAATTCCTTCCGCGAAAACTGCCACAGAACGCACCCGTGCCGTGTCCTCCTTCACGTGCAGTTCCGATGAGTTCGCCGGGGAGCACCTCCCCGGCGGATGGCGGTCAACGGGCTACCTGACCTGGCGCAGCCGCTGGTGCCAGCGTTCGGTGTCCACTGTGGACGATCTGGGGGACAGGCCGGGCGCCCGCGTCGCCGATCCGGCCGGGGCTTGGTCCCTGAAGGGCGCCTTCGGGGAATCTGACGCCGCGATCTCGACCCTCGCGGCGCGCGGCATGGCGCTGCTGATGCCCTGAAGGCGCCCTTCGCGGCGTCAGATTCCCTCAAGGGCACCTTCAGGGCATCCACCCCGGAACCGGGCAGGCCCCACGGAAGACATATCCGCGACGGTCACGTCGAATGCGCGGCGGACCTCGCCTCGGCCTCTGTAGGAGCATCCTTCAGGGACCCACGCGCGCCCACTGAACTTGCCGGAAGCACCGCGCCCGCCCCAATCGCGGTCATCGCGGCATTCAGGCGGAAGCTGCGCCGAGGCCGTTCAGGAAGGCGTCGAGCGCGAACACGAAGCGTTCGGAAGCGTTGTCGCCGTTGAACATTCCCATGGTTTCGAGCAGGTTCGGGAAGGTCCCCGCCGGGAGCGAGCGCAGGTAGTCGGACATCTGCTTGCCCCGTTCGGCCAGCTCCGCTGCCGGGACCTCGCCCCACGCCCACGCGTTGCCTTCGTAGGCGAACGCCTTGGCGTAGGTGGAAAGCGCGTCGCTCGCGTAGGCGGCGTGCCGCGCCGACAGTCCTCCCGCGCGGAGCAGGGCGAGCTGTGCTTCGCCTTGGCGCAGCGCGTTCGGGCCGACCGGGATCATCATGGTGCGCCAAGCCACCTTCGCGATGCCGGGGTAGGCGAGCATGGCCTGAACCTGCGCCTGCAACAGTTCCTTGATCTGGTCGCGCCAGCGCGCCGGATCGGGCTCGGGCACTTCGACGCCGGCGAGGATCCGGTCGAACATCAGCTCGTCCAGTTCGTCCTTGTTGGACACGTGCGCGTACAGCGACGCCGGTCCCGTGTCCAGCGCCTGCGCGACGCGGCGCATGCTCACCGCGTCGATTCCCTCCTTCGCCAGGATGTCCAGGCCGGCGCGCACCACCAGGTCCTGTGACAGCGGCTGCTTCACCGCGCGGCGCCGCGGCGTCCGCTGCCATGGCGGGGTGGGGAGGTCCATGTCCTGCCTTCCTTCGCGATCAGGGTACGAACACTGTACTTGACGCGAACGGTGTTCGCATGTAGAACGGTGTTCGTCCACGAACACCGTTCGCTCGAAAAGGGGTACGCAGATGACCGACACGAAGGAAGCCCAGGTCCTCGCCACGCTGGAGAGCATGGCCGCCGCGTGGAACAACGAAGACGCCGCCGCGTACGCGGACCACTTCACCGAGGACGCGGACTACATCACATTCTTCGGGATGACCGTGCCCGGCCGCCGGAAGATCGAAGAACTGCGCCGTGCGATGTCCCAGGGCCCGATGAAGGGATCGAAGCTGGTGGGCGGCGGCGAGCCGCCGAAGATCCGGTTCCTGCGGCCCGACGTCGCCGTCGTGCTGCTGGGCGGCGGGTCCTCGCTCGACGGGAAGCCGGTGCACGGGACCGAGCGGGAGTCGCTGATCACCTACGTGCTGGTGTGCGACGACGACCGCTGGCTGGTCGCGTCGTTCCAGAACACGCGCGTCACGGACCCGAAGTCGTGGGCCAAGAAATGAAGCGCCCCGGGAAGAAGCTGATGGTCGAACTGTCCGAAGTGGTCAGTGCGCCGGTCGGGGACGTGTTCGAAGCGCTGGAAACCAGGCTCGCGGGCGCACCGGATCTGGAGGTCTACCGCGACCGGGGGATCGTGGCCTGCCAGGGTGGCTGGTGGTACCGCGGGGAGTACGAGGTGGCGGGGGAGCCGGGCGGCGGCGCGCGGGTGACGCACCGGGTCTACAACGTGGCCGAGTGGTTCCGCTGGGGCGTGCCGCTGGCGAACCGGCTCTTCATCGGCTTCCGCCAGGCCACCGCCGACGGCTTCGCGAAGTTCGTGCGCGGACTGGGGTAGGGCTGGCCCCACCACGGTTCCGGTGGTCGGCGGTCGTGCCGGCGGGGTAGCCCGCACGGTGGAATTCCCCCATGACGACAGCCATCCAACTCGACCGGGGGCCGGGTGCGATGCCCGGCGCGGCCGCGATCGAACTGCGCCGGGTTTCGCGCGACTACGGGACGAAGCACGCCACGGTGACCGCGCTCGACGACGTCAGCCTGGCGCTGCCGACGGGATCGTGGACCGCGGTGATGGGCCCATCGGGGTCCGGCAAGTCCACGCTGCTGCACTGCGCGGCGGGGCTGGAGACGGTCACCTCCGGGCAGGTGTCGCTCGGCGGCGCGGACATCACGTCGGCTTCGGACGCCGCGCTCACCGCGTTGCGCCGCCGCGAGGTCGGGTTCGTCTTCCAGAGCTTCAACCTGGTCGGCTCGCTGACCGCGGAGCAGAACGTGGCGCTGCCGCTGAAGCTTGCCGGCATCCGGGTGTCCAAAAAGGACGTCCGAGACGTGCTGGCGTCGGTCGGGCTCGCCGACCGCGGCGGGCACCGGCCGCGCGAGCTCTCCGGCGGGCAGCAGCAGCGGGTGGCCATCGCGCGCGCGATGGCCACCCGTCCGTCGGTGCTCTTCGCCGACGAACCCACCGGCGCGCTCGACTCGAAGTCCGCGCGCACGGTGCTGGGGCTGCTGCGGCGGCTCGTGGACGCCGAGGGGCAGACGATCATGATGGTGACGCACGACCCGGCCGCCGCGGCGTGCGCGGACGCGGTCGTGTTCCTCTCCGACGGCAGGGTCGTGGACTCCTCGGGACGGCTCTCCTCCCGCGAGGTCGCCGACCGGCTCGCCCGGCTGGAGTCGTAGGTGTTCCGCCTGTCGTTGAGCACCTTCCGCGAGCGCTGGCCGTTGTTCATCGGCGCCGTCCTCACGGTGTGCCTCGGGGTCGCGCTCGTGCAGTCCTCCCTGCTGATCCTGGTTTCCGCGGCGTCGCCGGACATCCCGGCGGGCCTGCCGCCGGAGGTCGCCGACCACCTGCGCGACGGCTACACCGGCGCGATCACCCTGCTCGCCATGACACTCGGCCTTTCGGCGTTCCTCGCGATCTTCATCGTCAGCTCGACGTTCGCCTTCACCGTGGCGCAGCGCAGGCGTGATCTCGCGCTGCGCGGCTCGTCGGCGGCGCGAAGCGGCAGGTGCGGGGGCTGCTGCTGTCCGAGGCGCTGGTGCTCGGGGTGGCCGGCACCGGGATCGGGGTGCCGCTCGGGCTGGCCGCGATGCGGTTCCAGTCCTGGCTGCTGACCGATCTCGGGTTCCTGCCACCGGACTTCACCCCGCGCTGGCAGCCGTGGATCCTCGGTGTCTCCGCGGGTGCCGGCGTCGGTGTCGCCCTCGTGGGTGTGCTCGCCGCGTCACGGCGGGCGGCGAAGGTCCGGCCGCTCGACGCGGTGCGCGAAACCGGCACCGCGACGCGCGTGATGACCGCGCCGCGGTGGTTCTTCGGGATCCTGTTCGCCGCGGGGGCGACCGCGCTCATGATCGTCTCCAGGATCGTGCCCGGCGACGGCGTCATCCCGATCACGTTGTTCGTCGGCATCACCGGGGCGATCGCGATGAGCGCCTTCAGCCCGCTCGTGGTGCCGATCGCGGGCAGGCTGGCCGGATTCCTGTTGCGGGGCAGCACGATCGGCCTGCTCGCCCAGGCCAACCTGCGCGACGGGGTTCGCCGCAGCGCCTCGACCGCGGCGCCGCTGCTCGTGCTCGTGGCGCTGCTGGTGAGCCAGGCGGGCACGCTCGGCTCGATCGCCGAGGCGACGCGCGGCGAGCAGGAACGGGCCATCGCGGGTGATCTGGTGGTCGATTCGACCGGCGCCGCCGCGCAGCGGATCGCGGGCCTGCCCGGCGTGGAAACGGCGTCGACGGAAGTCGGGCTGACGATGCCGGTGCTCGCCGAGGTCGGGGACGGCAAGCCGAAGACCAAGGAGTTCCGCGGTTCGGTGCTCGCCGTGGATCCCGTCGCCTACCAGCGGACGCATCCGAGGCCGCCGGCCGAGGGCTCGCTCGCCGATCTGCACGGTGACACGATCGCCGTCGGCCCCAAGCGCAGCGGGGAACGGGGGCTCGCGGTCGGTGCCGTCGTGCGCGCGAGGACCGCACGCGGCGAGGTGCCGTTGCGGGTCGTCGCCGCGCTGGCGCCGACGATGAACGGTGGCGCGAGCTTCCTCGTGCCGAGGGAGGTCGCGGGCGCCGACGTGCTCGCGGCGGGGAAGGCGTCCACGATCGTGCGGGCGGCGCCGGGTGCGGACGTGGGTGCGCTCGCCTCGCGGATCCGGGCCGAGGGCGCGGGGAACCCGGCCGGGGTCGCCGCGGCGGTGGCGGCGAAGGCGGACGGCCAGCGCGCCACGAACTCGGGGATCATGGCGGTGCTGATGGGCCTCGCCGGGCTCTACGCGCTCGTCGCGGTGGTCAACGCGGTGGTGATCGCCGCTGCCGAGCGCCGCCGCGAGTTCGCGGTGGCCAGGATGACCGGGCTCAGCCGGGCGCAGGTGGTGCGGATGGCGGTCGTCGAATCGTGGGTGGTGACCGCGATCGGGCTCGCGCTCGGCTGTCTCGCGGCCTCGGGCACGCTCTTCGCGATCGGTTCGGCGACCGGGCGCATCACCGGCGTGGCGGCCGTCGCGGTGCCGTGGGAGCTGCTCGGTGCGGTGGTCGCGGGCGCCTTCGCGGTCGTCGGGGTCACCAGCCTGTGGAGCGGGATCGCGGCGACGCGGCCGCGGCCGGTCACGCTGGCCGCGAGCCGGGAGTAGCGGTCACCGGGGTGGCAGCAGGACGACCGCGCCGTGCGCCGCGCTGCCGGTGACCACGAAGTGCGGCGTCCCGCCCGCCCCGCAGAACCCGCCCCTGTCCCGGACAGCGGCGGGTTTTTCCTTCCGCCGCAACGCGGTGGTGTCGGCCGTGGCGCCCTCGGGTAGGCGCAGCCGGACGTGCGTGGCGCGGCAGTGCAGCTCGATCCTGACCTCGGCGTGGTCGATCCGGGCATCGGTGAAGTCGAGCGACGCCGTGCGCGACCGCGACCGCACCACCACGGTCTTCGGCACCGGCCACGCACCCGAGCGGCGGATCGGCGCGCCGTGCTCGACCAGTTCGAGCAGTTCGCCCGGCACCGGTTCCCGGCGCGGCTCTTCGGCGTGGGTGAGTCCAGGCAGGTCGAGGAGCACGGCGTTCAGCTCGCCGCGGGTGCGCGCGGCGAGCGCGATGTCGGTACGCTCGCTGAATTCGGTGAGATCGAGCAGGCCGTGCCCGGTCGCCCGGTTGAGCAGCTCGACGACGTGTTCGCGCTCGGCGTCCGAGACCCGGAGGTCTGCGGGATTTCCCCCGGGTGTGTGCATGGTTCACACCGTAGGGCGGCAGGCCCGGCCCGGCATCGGGGAAAATCCCCGAGCCCTCCACTCGATGTAAGGGTAGCCTTACCGTAGATACCCCTGAACTTCTTCGAGGAGCGGCACATGGCGGACACTTCCCGACGCGGAGGGCGGCCGGTCACCCGGCTGACCGTGCTCCGCACCGAGCGGCTCACGCCGCACATGCTCAGGATCGTGGCAGGCGGGCCCGGGCTCGCGGCCTTCACCCCGAACGAGTTCACCGACGCCTACGTCAAGGTGCTCTTCAAGGTCGACGGCGTCACCTACCCCGAGCCGTTCGACATCGACACGGTCCGCGCCGAACTGCCGCGGGAGCACTGGCCCCGGATGCGCACCTACACCGTGCGGCACTACGACGCGGGCGCGGGCGAGCTGTCGATCGACTTCGTGCACCACGGGGACGAGGGGCTGGCCGGTCCGTGGGCGGCGAACGCGAAACCGGGCGACGACCTGCTCCTGCTCGGTCCCGGCGGGGCGTACGCGCCGAGGGACGACGTCGACTGGCACCTGTTCGCCGGTGACGAGAGCGCGCTCCCCGCGATCGCGGCGGGCCTGGAAGCCGTCCCGGCCGGTGCGCCGGTGCGCGCGTTCATCCTGGTCGAGGACGCGGCGGAGGAGCAGCCGCTGGCGACGAAGGGCGACGCGCAGATCTCGTGGCTGCACCGGTCCTCCGGCGATGACCTGGTGGCCGCGGTGCGCGGCATGGACTTCGGCGAGGGGGCCGTGCAGGCGTTCGTGCACGGCGAAGCGGGATTCGTCAAGGAGCTGCGGCGGCACCTGCTCGACGAGCGCGGTGTGCCGAAGGACCGGCTGTCCATTTCGGGCTATTGGCGGATCGGCCGCGACGACGAGCAGTGGCGCGCGGAGAAGGCGGCCGAGCGCGCCTGAGCGGTCGAGAATGCCGGCGGCTTCGGGTAGAACAACCGCATGACGCGGAAACTGGCTGTCGAGGTGGATCCGGCCGAGGCGGGGTTCGACCCCGGCAGGCTCGGGCGGCTCGACGGGTACTTCGGGCGCTACGTCGACAAGGGCCTGCTGCCGGGCACGCTCGCGGTGGTCGCCAGGCGGGGCAAGGTGGTCTACCTCGGCGAGCACGGGTTCCGTGACGTCGAGGCGGGCCTGCCGGTGGAGCGGGACACGCTCTGGCGCGTCTTCTCGATGAGCAAGCCGGTCACTTCGGTGGCCGCGATGATGCTCTACGAGGAAGGCGTTTTCGACCTCACCGACCCGATTTCGCGCTGGCTGCCCGAGTTCGCCGAGCCGAGGGTGTACGCGCGCGGCTCCGCGCAGGCGATGGCGACGGTGCCCGCCACCGAACCGATCCGCGTCTGGCACCTGCTCACCCACACCGCGGGCCTGACCTACGGTTTCCAGCACGCGCACGCCGTCGACGAGCTGTACCGCAAGGCGGGCTACGAATGGTGGGTGCCGAGGGGAACGGACCTCGCGAGCGCGGTCGAGCAGTGGGCCGCGCTGCCGCTGCTGTTCCACCCCGGCACCGAATGGAACTACTCGGTGGCCACCGACGTGCTGGGCAGGCTCGTCGAGGTCGCTTCGGGGCAGCCGCTCGACGAGTTCTTCCGCACCCGGATCCTCGACCCGCTCGGGATGACCGAGACCGGGTTCGAGGCCGAGGGCGATTCACTGGACCGGCTCGCCGCGCTGTACCTCGCCGTCCCCGGTTCGGACGCGATCGTCCGGAACGACCTCCTCGCGTACCCGGTCGACGGGCGGCCCACCTACCTTTCGGGCGGTGGCGGGCTGGTGTCGACCGCCGCCGACTACCACCGGTTCACCCAGTTCCTGCTGCGCGAAGGAGAACTCGACGGGGTGCGCCTGCTGGGGCCGCGCACGGTCGCGCTGATGCGCGGGAACCACCTGCCAGGGCACGTCGACCTCGAACAGTTCGGCCGCCCGCTGTTCGCCGAGATGCCCTACGACGGCTACGGGTTCGGCCTCGGCTTCTCGGTCCTCGAAGACCCGGTCAAGGCGAAAACCCTGGCGCCGCAAGGGGAAATCGCCTGGGGCGGTGCGGCGAGCACGGCGTTCTGGGTCGATCCCGCGAACGAGATCACCGCGCTGTTCTTCACCCAGCTCCTGCCCTCCAGCACGCACCCCCTCCGCCAGGACTTCCGCCGATTCGTGTACCAGGCACTGCTGGACTAGTGCTCCGGACACGGGCTGCCGGTTCGCCGGGAACGGCTCAGATGACCATGACCCGGCGCCCGCGCGTGTGACCGGCGTGGCTGTCGATGTGCGCCGCCGCGGCCTCGGCGAGCGAGTACGACTTCTCGACCGGGATGTGGAGCTTCCCCCGTGAGATGAGGGCGGCGGCTTCGGCGAGCGCGTCCGGCACGCTCCCGGCCACGCCGGAGAACCGGACACCGTGCTCGGGCGCACCGAGATCGGCGATGGAGACCACCTTCCGCGGATCCCCGGTCAGCTCGACGAGTTCGCGGAGCACGCCCGAGCCTGCCAGGTCGAGCGCCGCGTCGACCTGGCCGAGCTGCCGCACCCGCTCGACCCAGCCCTCGCCGTACCTGGTGGCGAGGGCGCCAAGACCGCGCAGGTAGTCCTGGTTCGCGGCCCCCGCCGTGCCGATCACCGCGATGCCGCGCTCGCGGGCGATCTGCAGCACCGCCGATCCGACACCCCCGGACGCGCCGCTGACCAGCAGCGTCTGTCCCGGTCGCACGCCGACCTCGCGGATGAGGCGCAACGCGGTTTCCACCACGGAGGGGTACCCGGCCGCCTCTTCGAACGCCAGGCCTTCGGGCATCCGTGCCCAGGCCGACAGCACCGCGAACTCGGCATAGGTGCTCGAGCCTTCGCCGAACACGTGGTCACCGACCTCGATCCCTTCGACGCCTTCGCCGACCTCGTCCACGACCCCGGCGGCGTCGAGCCCGACTCCGGCGGGCAGCTCGATCGGATGGGCGCCCAGCACCTGGCCCTCGCGGACCCTCCAGTCGACGGGGTTCACCCCCGCCGCCCGCACGGCGATGCGCACCTGACCAGCGCCCGCGTGGGGCTCCTCGGCGTCTACGAGCTGCAGGACGTCCGGGCCGCCGAACTCGGCGAAGCTCACCTTCTTCATGCCGTCGAACGTAGCACTAACGGTTAGTGTTTAACAACGGTCATTGTTTTGTGGCTGATAGCATCACCGGATGACCGTGCCGACCGGGCGCCGTGCGCGCAAGAAAGCCGCCACCCGCCAGAACATCGCGGACACCGCACTGCGGCTCTTCCTCGAACACGGGTACGACGCGGTCGGCATCCGTGACGTGGCCGCGGCAGCCGACGTCGCCGTCACCACGGTCTTCTCCCACTTCGCCTCGAAAGAGGCACTGGTGTTCGAGCAGGACGAAGACTTCGAGCAGCGCCTCGCGCGGGCGGTCACCGGCCGGGCGCCGGACGAGCCGCTCATCCCCGCGCTGCGCCGCGAGATCCACGCACTGGTGCGGCACTGCACGGCGGAGGGTGCCGCCCCGATCTGGCGCATGATCGACGAATCGCCCGCCCTGCGGGAGTACGAGAAGACGATGAGGCTGCGCCACGCGGAGTCGCTGGCCGCCGCGATCGCCGCCGATCCCGGCATGGCGCGGACCGCGATGGCCTGCCGGGCGATCGCGAGGTTCGCGATCGACGCCTATTCGCTGGCCCGTGAGGCGGCCGAACCGGAGGCCGCGGTGGACGAGATCTTCCGGATGATCGAGGCGGCCTGGGAAGCCGCCCGCACTGCTCCCGGGCCGGTCACCGAAGGCCGTTGAAGTTGACGCGCAGGGTGTAGAGCGAACTCGACGCGGTGGTGAACAGGCGGGTGTCCGCGATGTAGAGCCTGCTCTCGTCCGCTGAGAACGCGAGCCCGGCCGTTCCCCGTTGCGCAGCCGAGGAACGGACTGCGCTCGATCAGGACACGACTGTCCGTTTCGACGTACTTCCCGCCGCCGAACCACGCCAGCACGACCACCGGCCCGGAGCGGCTCACCGACCGCCCGCGGTGGACAGGATGCGGGCGGTCGCCGGCGGATCCGGCATGGCGCAGCTCCCGTGCTGGAGCGCGCTCCAGGTCAAGGGCGCCGGTGCAGCCACCAGGTGATGCCCTCGCCGATCTGCGTGAAGCCACGGGCCCGGTAGAGCTGCTTGCCCTCCGGCGTCGCGTTGAGCACGGCGTGGCGCGCCCCCGCCGCACCCGCCGCGGCGCACACGGCGCGCAGCAGCCCGGTGCCGAAACCCCGGCGCTGGAAGGGTTCCCACACGTCCATGTCGAACACGCCGGCGATGTCACCGTCCAAAAAGGACCACGCGCGGCCCGCGAAGTCGCGGCCGGGCGCGTAGGCCGCCGCGTACCACGCCCGCGGCGGCTCGTCCCTGGCGAGTACGAGGTGGTCGCGGTAGAAGGCGTACTCGTCCTCGTAGTCGTCCGAGTCGAGCTGAAGTTCGATCCGCGGATCGGGCTCGACGCCGAGGACGGTCTCGATCGGCGCGACCATCCACCACGGCGACCACCCCCGCTCGAACCCGGCCTCGGCGAGCGCTGACGCGTCGGCGCCGAGGCCCAGCCACGCGCCGACGATCGGCGCGCCGGAGCGCGCGGCGTGCTCGACACCGCGCGCGACCGCGGCGGGCGGAATCGCCCCGGGGAACAGCAGGTTCTGGCCGTCCGGGCCGTCGACCCAGGTCAGCGGCCCGTCCGTCCAGACCTGCCCGCCGAGCCGTTCCGCACGCAGGCGGAACCAGTTCGCTTGCACCCGTTCGCAGTCGGCAACCGTGATCACCGCACGATGATCGCATCACCTGCCGGTGATCGGCGGTCGTCGTACGGCGGCTCCTTCGCCTTGAACTAAGTTCTCAGTCACGAACATAGTTCGGCCGGCGGGTAGGGTGGTCGCCATGCCTGCTGATCCCCGACAGCGCCGCGCGGCCCGCCACGCGCAGCCTCCCGCGGATTCCCCGCGGACCGCGCCGCGGAAGACGCCCATCACGCCCGATCGGATCACCGACGCCGCGCTCCAGGTCATCGCCACCGAGGGCTACGACGCGCTGACGATTCGCCGGGTCGCGGCCGTGCTCGGCACCGGGCCCTCTTCGCTCTACGCGCACATCGTCAACAAGGACGATCTCGACGACCTGCTCATCGGCAGGCTCCTCGCCGGGATCGAACTGCCCGAACCCGACCCGGACAGGTGGCGGGACCAGCTTCGCGACGTGTACGCCCGCATCCGCGACCAGTACCTGAAATACCCCGGCGTCGCCCGCGCCGCACTGGTCATCGTCCCCACCCACCTCGACACGCTGCGGGTCGGCGAAGGCATCCTGGCGATCCTGCTCGCCGGTGGCATCGAACCGCAGACCGCCGCGTGGGCGCTCGACGCGCTCACCCTCTACGTCAGCGCGTACGCCTTGGAACGCTCGCTCGTCCACCAGCGGCAGCAACACCACGACGATCCCTGGGTCTTCAGCCGCGAGGAACTCATCGACCGGTTCAACGCCTTGCCTGCCGACCGCTTCCCGCACACCCGGAGCCACGCGGCCGAACTGACCGCGGGCTCCGGGCACGACCGGTTCGACTTCACCCTCGGCCTGATCATCGACAACCTGACCCCGGATCACCGCACGACGCCCAGCGAGCGCGGCACGTCGAGCTGACCCCCTCGGCACCGCTCAGCCGAACGGGCCGCGATCCGGTGCGCACACGGTCCCGCGCGCGGGGAGCGTCCCGCGTTCGAGATAGTCCTGCGCCGCCGAGTCGACGCAGGCGCTCCTGCCCACCGAGCCGTGGCCGTAGGTGTCCAGCGTCAGCAGCCGCGCGTTCGCCAGTGCGCGCTCCGTCCGTTGTGCGCCGGGGTAGGGCGTCTCCGGATCACCCTGCCGGTTGCCGACCAGCAGGACAGGTGCGGCGGTCTGGCGGTTCCACGGCCCGGTGTAGCGCCCGGGATCGCGGACGGGCCAGGTCGCGCACGGCAGCGACTTGTACGTGTCGTAGGCACCGAACCCCCTGCCGGACCGATCGGCGAGCCGGGCGAACCCGGCCCACACCCGCGGATCGCGCGGGTTCAGCGAGTCCGAGCACAACGTCGCCGCGCCACCGAGCAGCGAGTCGGCGGGAGTCGGGATGGTGGCACCGGTGGCCGTTGTCCGGGCAGCGGTGGGCGGGGCGCTTCCGCCGGTGTCGGGCGCGATAGCCACCGCCTGGAGGAACCGCGCCAGCGCGGGCGCCTTCACCGTGTCGAGAAGTCCATTGTGGACGCGCGAGACCAGGTCCTGGTAGCCGACCGTGAGCGGCTGTCCGGTTTCGGGGTCCGTCGTGGCCACCGGGCCCCGTTGCAGCCGGTCGAGCAAGCCGTTGTACCTGACGAGCAGATCGGTTCCCGGTTCGCGGAAGGCGCACTGGGGCGCGGCCGCACAGGAGCGCAGGAACGATTCCAGTGCCCGTTGGGCGTCGGGGAAGGCGTCGAGCCGGAAGCTGAACGGCTTCGCGGCGTCCTGCGGCCGGTAGCCGGTCGACCAGTTCACCGGATCGTCCACGGCGTCGAGCACGAGCGCGCCGACCCGATCGCCGAACAGGTTCGCGTACGTCTCGCCGAGGACGGAGCCGTAGGACTTGCCGTAGTACTTCAGCTTCGGTTCCCCGAACGCGGCCCGCAGCCGATCGAGGTCACGGGCCACCGACGCGGTCGACAGGTGCCCCATCAGCTCGCCGCCGTTCGCCGCGCAGAGGTCGGTGACCGTCTTGGCCGCGGCGAGCTGCGCGCGGTCCTGTGCCGCGGTGATCGGGAATCCGATCGCGGCCTGCAGCGTCCCGAGCTGCGCGGGATCGGTGAAGCACCGCAAGGCGCCGCTCGCGCCGACGCCGCGCGGATCGAAGCCGACGAGGTCGAACTTCCCACCGAGGCTCGCCATCAGCTCCTTCGGTGCGAACCGGCCGGAAACCCCTGGCCCGCCGGGGTTGTAGAACACGGTGCCCAGCCGGTGCGCGGGGTCGGTGGCGGGCAGCTTGGCCAGCGCGATGGTGATCTTCTTGCCACCTGTGTCCTGGTAGGACAGTGGCACCTCGAGGTGGCCGCAGGCATAGCCCTGCGGGGATTCGCCGGGACACCGCTCCCAGACGACACCGCTGGCGCTCGCCGCCGCGACGGGCGCGACCGCCGCGGTGGCGAGTACGGCCGACCCCAGCACGAGGGCGGTTCGGATCTTGTTCCCAATCATCGGGTCAGCATTTCGGTGCGCCGCACGGAAATCCCGGTGGCGCACCCCCGAACCGGTGGTGGGGCGAGCCCTATCGGGGACATCCCCGACTCGGGCGGTGCGCCACGTCCCCTAAGGAAGCTCCTGCGGAAGTCGAGGCGAGGTCCGCCACGCGTTTCCCCGAAGGTGACCCTTGGGGCGTGCGCGGCCCCTCGCCGACCCGTAGCCGTCTACCGGGGAACGGCTTCCAGCAGCCAGTAGCCGGTGTCCGGGATCGGGTTCGCACCCGTGACGGTGAATCCGGCGCGTGCGCACAACGCCTCGAAGTCGGCGCGCGTGCGCTCCCGGCCGCCGACGTTGACGAGCATGTTCAGATCGGACAGGTAAAGACGGGCGAGCGCGGGGTCGGCCGTCTCGGGCAGCACCGGTTCGACGATCAGCAGGCGCCCGTCGGCGGGGATGACCGACCGGCAGTGCCCGAGGATGGTCGTGGACCGGTCGTCGTCCCAGTCGTGCAGGATGCTCTTGATCAGGTACACCTCCGCGCCGGCGGGGACGGCGGAGAAGAAGTCACCTGCCGCGACGGCGCACCGGTCACCGACGCCCGCGGCCGCGAGCCGTTCCGGTGCCTGCGCGCCGCCCTCCCCGGAGTCGAAGACGATCCCGCGCAGGTGCGGGTTTTCCCGTAGCACAGGGGAGATGAGCGTGCCGTCGCCGCCGCCGATGTCGAGCACGGTGCGGTACGGGCCGAAGTCGAAGCAGTTCGGCAGCGTCTCGGCGACGGCTCGCGTGCCGTCGCGCATGGCGTCGTTGAACAGCGCCGACTTCTCCGGTTCTTCGCGCAGGTAGGCGAAGAACGGCTTGCCGTGCACCTCGTCGAAGGCGGTGCGCCCGGTGCGCACGCTGAACGGCAGCTCCGGCCACGCGCTGGTCATCACCGGGTCGGTGAACGTCTCGACGAAGGCGTGCATCGACGCGGGATGGTCGCTGCGCATCAGCGCCCCGGCGGCGGTCGCCGAGAACTCGCCCGGCCGCGGCTCGGTGCACAGGCCGAGCGCGGTGAGCGCGCGCAGCAGCCTGGTCGTCGTCTCGGCCGGGGTGCCCAGCTCGGTCGCGACAGCCGCGGCCGCGCGGGTGCCGGACCCGACGGCGTCGAGCAGTTTCAGGTCCGCCGCCGCGCGGACGGCGTGGGTCATCATGAACCCCATCGCGAGCCGGGTGACGGTCCCGCGTGCTTCCGGGTCCTGCTGTGCCATTGTGCCTCCCCTTCGCAGTGTTCAAACGAAGGCAAGGCTACCCTAATTCAGGCGGTGAGCTTCGGTACGACTTGTGCCCCGTAGGCGGCCAGCGTGTCCTCCCGTTCGTCGTGCATGAGGTAGAGCGCGAACTGATCGACGCCGAGCTCGGCCAGTTCTTCCAGCCGTGCGACGTGCGCGCCGGCCGATCCGAGCAGGCAGAAGCGGTCCACGATCTCGTCCGGTACAAACTCCGTCGACGGGTTGCCCGCCTTGCCGTGGTGGGCGTAGTCGTACCCTTCGCGCCCCGCGATGTAGTCGGTCAGCTCCCGCGGCACCGAGCTCGAATCGCCGTAGCGCGCGACGAGATCGGCGACGTGGTTGCCGACCATGCCGCCGAACCAGCGCAGCTGCTCGCGCTGGTGCGCGAGGTCCTCGCCGACGTAGCCCGGCGCGGCGAGGCAGATCGTGATGCCTTCCGGGTCGCGGCCCGCGGCGCGCGCGGCGTCGCGGACGCTGCCGATCGTCCACCGCGCGATGGCGGGATCGGCGCACTGCAGGATGAACCCGTCGGCCTGCTCGCCGACCAGCTTCAGCGCCTTCGGCCCGTATCCCGCCATCCACATTTCGAGCCTGCCGTCGCGGACCCACGGAATCCGCACGGGGGTGTCGTTGAGCAGGACTTCGCGCCCCTCGGCCAGTTCCTTGACCAGGTGCATGCACTCCGCCACGGTGGCCAAAGTGGACGGTGCGCGGCCGACGACCCGGTGCGCGGAGTCGCCGCGCCCGATCCCGCACACCGTCCGGTTGCCGTACATGTCGTTGAGCGTGGCGAAGGTCGACGCCATCACCGAGTAGTCGCGGGTGGCCGGGCTGGTCACCATCGGGCCCACGGTCAGCGCCGAGGTCTCAGCGAGGATCCGCGAGTAGATGACGAACGGCTCCTGCCAGAGCACGCACGAGTCGAACGTCCAGCCGTGGGAGAAACCGTTGTCCTCGGCGGCCTTCATCAGCCGCACGACCTCGCTCGCGGGCGGGTCGGTTTGCAGCACGATCCCGAAATCCACGCGTGCTCCTTAGCTGAGGTACTGGTTGAGGTCGCGCGACAGGAAACGGCCGTGCGTGGTGCTGCCGCCGAAACCCGACGGCGACACGACCACCTCGCCGCGCGAAAGGACGGTGTGGACCTTGCCGGTGAGCTCGAACCCTTCGTACGCCGAGTAATCCACGTTCATGTGGTGGGTCTCGGCCGAAAGCGTCTGCTTCGCGACGGGGTCGTAGAGCACGATGTCCGCGTCGGACCCGGCGGCGATGACGCCCTTGCGCGGGTACAGCCCGAACATCTTCGCCGGCGTCGTCGAGCAGGTTTCCACCCAGCGGCCGAGCGAGATCTCACCCGCCACCACGCCCTGGTGCAGCAGGTCCATCCGGTGCTCGACACCGGGGATCCCGTTCGGGATGGCGCGGAAGTCACCGCGCCCCAGCTCCTTCTGGTCCTTGAAGCAGAACGGGCAGTGGTCCGTCGACACCACGGACAGGTCGTTCGTCCGCAGCCCGCGCCAGAGGTCGGGCTGGTGCGACTTGTCGCGCAGCGGGGGAGAGGCGACGTACTTCGCGCCCTCGAAGTCGGGCTTCGCCAGGTCCTCGATGGACAGGTAGAGGTACTGCGGGCAGGTCTCCGCGAACACGTTCTGCCCGCCGTCGCGCGCTTCGGCGACCGCGGCGAGCGCCTGCGACGCGGACAGGTGCACGATGTAGAGCGGCGCGCCGGTGACCTTCGCCAGCGTGATCGCCCGCGACGTCGCCTCACCTTCCAGTTCCGGTGGTCGCGTCAGCCCGTGCTGCACCGGCGCGGTGTGCCCTTCCTCGAAGGCCCGCGCGGCGAGCTGGTCGATCGCGATCCCGTTCTCGGCGTGCATCATGATCGTGGCGCCGATTTCGCGCGCCTTGGCCATCGCGCGCAGGATCTCGCCGTCGGTCGAGTAGAACACGCCGGGATAGGCCATGAACATCTTGAAGCTGCCGACACCGGCGGTGACGCAGGCTTCCATCTCCTTGAGCGAGGCGTCGTTGACATCGCTCACGATCATGTGGAACCCGTAGTCGATCGCGCAGTTGCCGTCCGCCTTCTCGTGCCACTTGTCCAAAGTGGACAAGAGTGAGGTGCCCTTCGCCTGCACCGCGAAGTCGATGATCGTGGTGGTGCCGCCCCACGCGGCCGCGGTGGTTCCGGTGCCGAAGGTGTCATGAGAATGCGTGCCCCCGAAGGGCATTTCCATGTGCGTGTGCGCGTCGATCCCGCCGGGCAGCACGTACTTCCCGGTGGCGTCGATGACCTCGTCCGCCGTGGTGAGCAGGCCGGGGGAGGTGACGGCGGCGATCTTCTCACCGTCGACGAACACGTCCTGGAGCTTCGCGCCGTCGACGCCGACGACCTGGCCGCCCTTGATCAGCGTCGTCATCACGCCTCCGCGAGCGGGCCGTAGCTGTCCGGGCGGCGGTCGCGGTAGAACGCCCACAGGTCGCGGACCTCCGCGAGCCTGCCCATGTCCAGATCACGCACCACGATTTCCTCGTCGGTGTCCGAGGCCGCATCCCCGACGAGCTGCCCCCGTGGATCGGCGAAATAGGACTGGCCGTAGAAGTCGTTGTCGCCCAAGGGTTCCACGCCGACGCGGTTGATCGTGCCGACGAAGTACTCGTTCGCGACCGCGGCGGCCGGCTGCTCCAGGCGCCACAGGTACTCCGAGAGGCCGCGGCTGGTGGCCGACGGGTTGAACACGATCTTCGCCCCGGCGAGCCCGAGCGCGCGCCAGCCCTCGGGGAAGTGCCGTTCGTAGCAGATGTAGACGCCGATGCGCCCGACCGCGGTGTCGAACACGGGGTAGCCCATGTTGCCTGGCCGGAAGTAGAACTTCTCCCAGAACCCCTTGACCTGCGGGATGTGGTTCTTGCGGTGCTTGCCGAGGTAGGTGCCGTCGGCGTCGATCACGGCCGCGGTGTTGTAGTACACGCCGGGCTGTTCGACCTCGTACATCGGCACCACGAGCACCACGCCGTGCCGCTCGGCGACCTCCTGCATGAGCTTGGTCGTCGGGCCGTCCGGGATGGGTTCGGTGTAGGAGTAGTAGTCGGTGTCCTGCACCTGGCAGAAGTACGGGCCGTAGAACAGTTCCTGGAGGCACACGACCTGGGCGCCCTGGGACGCGGCCCTGCCGATCGCCTCGACCGCGCCCGCGATCATGGACTCCTTGTCACCCGTCCACCGCTGCTGGATCAATCCGGCTCGGACCAGGTCGCTCACTTGGTTCCTCCTTCGTGTTGGGGGAGTTCGATAGGGACAGCGACACGTAGACGACGAACGCGCCGACGAGGCCGACCACCCAGTTGTAGTCGTAGAGCGGTTTGAGGAACGGGATCAGCCCGCCGGCGGGGAACGGCCCGCCGTAGGCGCCGCCGACGGCGAGGACGCCGCCGGCGACGGTCGCGACGACCGCGCGCCAGTTCCAGCCGCCGGTGAACCAGTACGCGCCCCGCTCGGTGTAGAGGTCCTTCAGGTTCAGCTTCGTCTTGTTGACCACCCAGTAGCCGCCGACCAGTACCCCGGCGACCGCGCCGAGCACCCCGCCGTAGAACCCGAGCCAGGCGAAGATGTAGATGCTCGGATCGGAGTACAGCCGCCACGGCTGGATGAGGATGCCGATCACGCCGGTGATCAGCCCGCCGAGGGCGAAGGTGATCTTCTTCGGGAAGGCGTTGGAGAAGTCGTAGGACGGGCTGACCACGTTCGCGGCCAGGTTCGCCGAGATGGTCGCGAGCACCAGCGCGATCAGCGCGATGACGACCACGATCGGGGAGTCGAACCGGTCGGCGAGCTTGGCCGGGTCCCAGATCTGCTCGCCGTAGAGCACGCTTCCGCCCGACGTGGTCAGGATGGCCACGACCGCGATGAACGTCATCGTGGTCGGCAGCCCGAATATCTGCCCGCGCACCTGTTTGCGCTGGCTGCCGCCGAACCGGGTGAAGTCCGGCATGTTCAGCGACAGCGTCGACCAGAACGCGATCATCGCCATCAGCGACGGCGCGAACACCTTCCAGAAGTCGGCGCCCCAGCCGAGCTTGCCCGGCTCGGACAGGATCGGCCCGAGCCCGCCCGCCTTGACCAGCACGTAGCCGAGCAGGATCAGGAACCCGACCGACACCAGCGGCGCGGTCCAGTTCTCGAACTTCCGGACGGCTTCCATGCCGCGCCAGATGATCAGCATCTGGACCGCCCAGAACACCGCGAAGGACAGCCACAGCGTCCAGTGCTGCCCGGCGACGACCGCGGAATCGCGCCAGCCGGGCCCGGCGAGCCGTCCGACGATGATGTAGACGGCCTCGCCGCCGACCCAGGTCTGGATGCCGAACCAGCCGCACGCGATGAACGCGCGCAGCAGTGCGGCCAGGTTCGCGCCGCGGATGCCGTAGAACGCGCGGGCGAACACCGGGAACGGGATGCCGTACTTCGTCCCGGCGTGGCTGTTGAGCAGCATCGGCGCCAGCACCACGATGTTGCCGATGGTGATCGTGATCAGCGCCTGCACCCAGTTCATGCCGAGTGCGATGAGCGACGCCGCGAGCGCGTAGCTGGGGATGTTGTGCGCCATCCCCATCCACAGCGCGAAGTAGTTGTAGGTGCTCCAGGTGCGTTTGGACACCGGCACCGGCGCCAGTTCGGTGTTGAAGTACCGGCTGCCCGCGATGCTCGTCGCGGCGCCGAGGTCGACCCTGCCGTCCGGGTGGACCACGGTGTGCTCGCCGTTGTCGCGCTGGCTCGGCTCCATTGCGGAATCCTGCGCCAGCGGCGTCGGCACCGGGACTGGCAGAGTGTTCGGTCTTGGCTGTGTCCCAGCGCACACTGTCGATTGCGCTGATCGATCCGCGGTGCTTCGCGGACACCCGTTACTCGGTGGTAATGCGCCGAAAACCAAGAAGAAGGGGTGGGGCCCCGGCGGCGGTGAGGCCCCACCCGTGGTCAGAAGGCCGCGATCAGAAGCCGAAGACGCCGCTGGAGCCCGCGTCGGCCGCGCAGCGGTTCGGGTAGGTGGTGCGGAAGTCGACGCGCTGGCCCCGGTACACGCCGGTGGCGGTGACCTCGACGGGTGCGTAGACGAGCGTGCACGCCTGGTCGTGCAGGGGCAGGCGGGCGAAGTCGCCGTTGACCGAGTCGAGCACGGCGCACGCGCTGTCGCTCTTCGGGTGGGTGCCCCGCGCCGGGTCGCACGCGAGTGAGACGGCGGCGACGCGGCCGGTGGTGTCGTGCGCGTTCAGCTGCAGCGAGGTGGGCGCGGTCGCGGCCGGGCTGCCGAGGGAGGCGAGGGTGAGCGCGCCCGCGACGATCGGTTCCAATAAGAAAGGCATATCGGCTGTATCGACAGGTCGACGTGGTGACTGTGTTCCCCGGCCCGGTGATCTTTCCTCACCCGGTCGGGTGGCCTGGCCGGGTGATGTCGTGTGCGAGCAGTGCGACGTACAGCGAAAGCAGCGATTCCGGCTCTTCGAGCGGCACCCCGAGCACCTGCTCGATCCGCGCGAGCTGCTGGTAGTAGGCCGTCCGCGAGGTGTGCGCCGCCGCGGCCGCCGCGGACTTGTTGCCGCCGTGCTCGCAGTAGTGCCGCAGCGCGGCGACGAGCCTGCTGCCCGACGCCGAATCCCTGGCCAGCAGCGGTCCCAGCTCGCGGGCCGCGAACGCCGTCAGCCGCTCGTCACCGGCGAGCAGGTGCAGCAGGCCGCGCAGGCGGACGTCGTCGAGCCGGTGGACCGGCCGGTCTGGCCCGTGCAACGCCGCCGCCGCGACCTGCGCCGCTTCGGCGAGCGTGCGCCCGGCCCCGGCGGGCCCGGCCACGACCGTGCCCGCGGCGATCACCGCCGAACCGCGCGCCTGGTGGATCTCGGTCGCCAGCCTGTCCAGCACCGCGTCGGGTTTCGCTTGCGGGGAAAGGGAAATCAGCATGCGGACGCCACCGTCGTCGCCGGTGGACACCAGCGTTCGCACGCGAGCCCGCCGTGCCGCGAGCGCCGCGGCTTCGGCGAGTTCGCGCGTCAAGGGCTGGATCGACAGCGCGGGGGCGGCGGACCCGGTGAGCCGCGGCCGGATCGCGACGCCGACCAGCAACCGCCCGGCGAGCGGCACGTCGAGCGCGGACGAGCGGGCGACCAGTTCCGCCGACGGCACGGGCGCGGCGAGCAGTTCGCTCAGCAGCGCGCGGTGTGCGTTGCGTTCGAGGCTGTCACCGTCCTTCGCGACGAGCCGGTGCACGGCGAGCGCGGACGCGGCGCGCTCGGCGACCACGACGTGCCGGTGCGGCGGCGGCTCCGCGCACACCACCACGAGCCTGGCCCAGTCGTGCCCGCGCGCGCCGACGATGGTGAGCAGCCAGCCCGCTTCGACGTGGTACCCGGTGCGCTCGCCGATCTCGGTCGCGCGCGAGCGGGCGGGCCAGCCGTCCAGCAGGTCACCGGGATCGGTGCCCGCGGCGTCGTAGGCGAGCACCTCGTGCGAAAGGGTCTCCAGCACCACCGGCTGCCCGGTGACGCGGGCGACCTCGCGCAGCACCTCCGCCGGCTCGGCACCGGAGACGGTCAGGTCGGTGAACACCTTGTGCACCTGCTCCGCGGCGCGGAGCTCGGCGACCTGCGCGTCGACGATCAGCCCGTTCACCGATTCGGTGACCGTCACGTAGCGGGTCTCCCTGGACAGCGTCACGAGCGGGATCCCGCGCTCTTCGGCCGCTCCCACCAGCGCGGACGGCAGCTCGTCGCTCCAGTGCCGGACCAGCTCGACCACCAGGCCCGCGATACCCGCGTCGGCCAGCTCGCCCATGTACGCGGCGAGCTGCTTCGCGTCGTCGGGCAGCGCGATCCCGGTGGTGAGGACGAGTTCGCCGCCGCGGAGCAGGTGCGCGATCCCGGTCACCTCGGCGACGTGCACCCAGCGCACCCTGGCGCCGAGCCCGCGCGAACCCGCGACCACGTGCGGGCGGCCGTGGCGCAGCACCGGCAGTGCCAGCACCTCCGCGACGGTCGGGTACATCCGGCGGCTCCAGCGTGCTCGGGGCGGGTCCACAGACTGTACGGCCGCGCGCGAGAGTCCGTACACGTTGCGGGTGGTCCCCGCGTGGCGCGCACCGTGAGACTCGGAGGCACTGGCACGTGACGCGGGAGGTTCAATTGAGCGGCAGTGAGCTTCTGGAGGAGGACCTTCTCGGCAGGCATCGCGCGGTGCTGCCGAACTGGCTGGCCCTCTACTACTCGGAGCCCATCGAGATCGTGCGCGCGAAGGGGCGCCACGTCACCGACTCGACCGGGGCGACCTATCTCGACTTCTTCGCGGGCATCCTGACGAACGCGATCGGCTACGACGTCGAAGAGATTTCGGACGCGGTGCGCGCGCAGCTCGACACGGGCGTCCTGCACACCTCGACGCTGTACCTGATCCGCAAGCAGGTGGAACTGGCCGAGCAGATCGCGGAGCTGTCCGGCATCCCGGACGCGAAGGTGTTCTTCACCAACTCCGGCACCGAAGCCAACGAGACCGCGCTCATGCTCGCCACCCAGTACCGGCGCAGCGACCAGGTGCTCGCGCTGCGGAACTCCTACCACGGCAGGGCGTTCGCGACGATCGGCATCACCGGGAACCGGGGCTGGTCGGCCAGTTCGCTTTCGCCGGTGAAGGTGAGCTACGTGCACGGCGGGTACCGGTACCGAGGGCCGTTCTCGAAGTTCTCGGACGCCGACTACACCGCGGCGTGCGTCGAGGACCTGCGCGATGTGCTGCAGACGTCGACCTCCGGTGACGTCGCCGCGCTCATCGCGGAGCCGATCCAGGGCGTCGGCGGGTTCTCGGTACCGCCGGACGGCATGCTCGGGGCGTTCAAGGAGGTCCTCGACGAGCACGGCATCCTGCTGATCTCCGACGAGGTGCAGACCGGGTGGGGCCGGACGGGCGAGCACTTCTGGGGCATTCAGGCGCACGGCGTCACCCCGGACATCATGACGTTCGCGAAGGGGCTCGGCAACGGGCTCGCGATCGGCGGCGTGATCGCGCGCGGCGACATCATGGACTGCCTCGGCGCCAACTCGATCTCCACCTTCGGCGGGAACCCGATCTCCACCGCGGGCGCGAAGGCGACCTTGGACTACTTGCTCGCGCACGATCTTCAGGGCAATGCCGCCAAGCTCGGCGACCGGCTGCTGACCGGTCTGCGCGAGCTGTCCACTCGGTACGGCGTGCTCGGCGACGTACGGGGCAAGGGCCTGATGATCGGGCTCGAATTCGTCGGGCCGGACGGCGAACCGAGCCCTGCCGCGGCAGGATCGGTGCTGGAGAAGACGAAGGAACTGGGCCTGCTCGTCGGCAAGGGCGGCCTGCACAACAACGTCATCCGGCTCGCGCCGCCGATGACGCTGACCGATGCCGAGGCCGACGAGGCGCTCGGCATCCTCGGCGAAGCGATCGCGCACACCCAGGAGGCAGGGGCCAAGTGACCAACCGCATCAGTCACCGGATCGACGGCAAGGCGTGGGCGGGTGTGCCCGAACGGTCCGGCGAGGTGTTCGACCCCGCGACCGGCTCCGTCCAGTCCTCAGTGGACTTCGCTTCGATCTCCGAGGTCGCCGAGGCGGTTTCGGCGGCGTCTCGCGCGCTTCCCGCTTGGCGCAACGCTTCTCTGGCTGCGCGCACACGCGTGCTCTTCGCCTTCCGCGAACTGCTTTCGGCACGCAAGGGCGAGCTGGCGAAGATCATCACCTCGGAGCACGGGAAGGTCGAATCCGACGCGGCGGGGGAGATCGCGCGCGCGATCGAGAACGTCGAGTACGCCTGCGGCGCGGCGCAGATGCTGAAGGGGGGCTACAGCGAGAGCGCGTCGACCGGGATCGACGTGTATTCGATGCTCCAGCCGCTGGGCGTGGTCGGCGTGATTTCGCCGTTCAACTTCCCCGCGATGGTGCCGCTGTGGTTCGTGCCGAACGCGATCGCGTGCGGGAACACGGTGGTGCTGAAGCCGAGCGAGAAGGACCCGTCCGCGGCGAACTTCATCGCCGACCTGTTCGCCGAGGCCGGGCTCCCGTCGGGCGTGCTGAACGTGCTGCACGGGGACAAGGTCGCCGTTGACGGCTTGCTCGAACACCCCGATGTGAAGGCGATCTCGTTCGTCGGGTCGACGCCGATCGCGCGTTACGTCTACCGAACCGGTACCGCGAACGGGAAACGCGTGCAGGCGCTCGGCGGCGCGAAGAACCACATGGTGGTGCTGCCGGACGCCGATCTCGATCTCGCCGCGGACGCCGCGGTCTCCGCCGGGTTCGGGTCGGCGGGGGAGCGGTGCATGGCCGTCTCGGTGGTCGTCGCGGTCGATCCGATCGGGGACGAGCTGGTGGCGAAGATCGCCGACCGGATATCGCGGTTGCGGGTTGGTGACGGATCTCGTCCGTCGTCGGAAATGGGGCCGTTGGTCACCGCGGCGCACCACCAGCGCGTTACGTCCTATGTGGACGCCGGTCTTTCCTCGGGTGCTTCGCTGGTCGTCGATGGGCGGGGTATCGCGGTCGATGGCGCTGCCGAAGGATTCTGGCTGGGACCGACGCTGTTCGACCACGTCCGGCCGGAGATGTCCATCTACACCGACGAGATCTTCGGGCCGGTGCTGTCGGTGGCGCGCGTGCCGGGCTACGAAGAAGCGCTGGCGCTGGTGAACCGGAACCCGTACGGGAACGGGACGGCGATCTACACCGGGGACGGTGGCGCCGCGCGGCGGTTCCAGCACGAGGTCGAGGTGGGCATGGTCGGGGTGAACGTGCCGATTCCGGTGCCGGTGGGGTACTACTCGTTCGGCGGGTGGAAGGACTCGTTGTTCGGGGACACCCATGCTTATGGGCCGGAGGGGTTCCACTTCTTCACGCGGACGAAGGTGGTCACGTCGCGGTGGCTGGATCCGTCGCATGGCGGGGTGAACTTGGGGTTCCCGCGCAACGACTGATCCGTTTCGGGTTGGCACGGCGGTTCCCCACGGCACGCCTTCGGCGCGCCGTGGGGAACCGCCGCTCCTCGGTGCGGGAACCGTCGCTGGTCACCAGCGGCGGTTCCCGACGGACCGGGCATCGTGGTCGGCTTTCGTTCGCAGGGCTGCGATTGTGGTTGTGGTGGTGGTTGTGGTTGGGACGCTTCGGTTTTCGTGGTGGTCGCGTTGTGCTGGCGTCGTTTGGTGCGGGTGGCGCGGTTGCGTCGCCGTGGTGCGTTTGGACAAGTGGTCACCATCAAGGTGCATTCGTGGTTCACACTTGTGAGTGATGCAACGTGCGCTTGCGTGCGGGTAACGTTGTGTTGTGCCTAAAACTGGGGAGTACCAAGGGTTTTCGTTCGCTTCCGCCTTCATCGCGGAGCGGCGGGTTTGTCGATGCCGGGAGAGTGCGTGGGAGTTGCGCGGGATAGCGCATCTCGCCTCGCTGGGTTCTCGAAGATCGGTGGTGTCCGAGGTTGCTTTGGTGTGCAAGCTTTCTGAGGTAGCGGCGGAGAAACGGACGGCGCTCGCGGTCGCGTTGACCTCGTACCTGCCGCACACGCTGGAAGCCTTGGAGTCCGGTCTCATCGACGAGTACGCGGCGTCGCGGGTGTTCGATGCGACCGCGTGTTCGCCCGAAGCGCTGGCGCGCCGGGTGGATTCGTTGCTGGTAGGGCGGTTCGATGTCCGCAACGCCTCGGCGCTGCGCCGGATCGTGAACTCCATCATCATGCGGATCGACCCCGACGGGTACGAGGATCGGCGCCAGCAACGCATCGACGCGCGGAGGCTGGAGCTTCGGCACGGGGATCACGGTTCGTCCACTTTGTTCGCCGACCTGCCCGCCGAGCAGGCGCAAGCGATCTACGCCGCCTGCGATCGCGATGCGCTGGCGTTGAAGCTCAAAGGTGATCCGCGCACCATGGATCAGTTGCGAGTGGACTGCTTCGTCGCGCGCTGTCTTGGCGGTTCCGGGGACGGCAAGGCGCGGGCGGAGATCTTCGTCTACGTCGACATCAACACGTTGCTGGGCCTGCGGGACGACCCGGCGGAACTCGGCGGCTACGGGGACATCCCGGCTGCCATGGCCCGCGAGATCGCGTTCAAGACCGACTCCACGTGGCGGCGGATCGTGACCGACCCGATGACCGGATTGCCGTGCGATGAAGGACGGCGCACATACCGGGCGCCGAGGGCAGTGCGGCGGCACGCCCACCTCCGGCACCGCACCTGTTGCATGCCGGGCTGCAACCGGCCCGCGCAGTTCACCGATCTCGACCACCCGACCGCCTGGAGCGAAGGCGGAGGCACCGACAAAGTCAACCTGCGCCCGCTGTGCCGCCATCACCACCTACTGCGGAACGAACCAGGCTGGACGTTCACCACCGACGACAACGGCCGCCTCGTCGTCACCACGCCCAGCGGCCGCACCTACACCGAAGAATCCCCACCGGACATAGCTTTGCCGGGTTGGCACGCTGCCATCCGTTGCGGTGAACGACCTGCGTCGGTATCTCGTGGCGGTCCGGCAGCGGCCTAGTTTGGCTTCATGATGGGAAATGCGGAGCGCGATTCCTCCGCGCGGGCGCGGGAGATCGGCGAGGAACTGAGGGGTGCGCGAGTGGCTGCGAAAATCTCCGCAGCCGGTCTCGCGAAGGCCATGGACTGCTCGCAGACCAAGATCTCCCGGCTGGAAACCGGCGGGCGGGGTGCGTCCGAACTGGATGTGACCATGTACCTGACCGCGTGTGGCGTTGGCAGGAAGGAAATTCTGCGCATCCTCGACCTGGTCAGGGAAACCGACGACGGTTACCGCCTGCGCCCGCACCGCGAGCAGATGCCAGATCAGTTGCGCTCCCTGAGCGCGCAGGAAGCGCTCGCCAGCTCGATCCTGGTCTTCGAGCCGATGCTCGTACCGGGGATCCTGCAAACCGAGGACTACGCACGCCAGGTCTTCCGCGCGGCCGGAGCGCTGGCACCGTGGGACATCGAAGCCTCCGTGAAGGCACGATTGAGCAGGCAGCGGCTGCTTCGCGGCGGGGAATCGCCCTACTTCACCTTCTACCTGCACGAACATGCCTTGCGGAACATGGTGGGCAACTTTCCGGTCATGCACGAGCAGGTCATGCATCTCCTCCTGGTCAGCTCATACGCCCGATGCGAAATCCGCGTGATCCGCAGGGTGGCGAGCCCGGGAGGCGTCTTCGGTGGACCGTTCTGGTTCATGCGATACGCGGAGCATCGCCCCATGGTCTACGTGGAAAGCCACACCACGAGCCTGTTTCTGGAAGACAAGGAAGACCTGGACAAGTACCGGCAGACTGTCGGCAAACTCGGGGAACTCGCCCTGGATGGAGCACAATCCAGGAGGTGGCTTGCCACCCTGGCAAGCGAGTACGACCGAGTGAAGGATCCCCGTGATGAGCACCCGCGATCTGATCTGGCGTAAGAGCAGCTACAGCAACGGAGTCGGTGGCGAGTGCGTGGAGGTCGCGCTGAGGAAGGGCACCGCCGCCGTGCGCGACTCCAAGGCGCCTGAAGCCGGGATTCTCTCAATCTCGGCCGCCTCCTGGCGAGCCCTTCTCAAGGCGCCGGAGCGACCCTCCGCATGCCCCGAAGGCCACCTTCGGGGAATCTAACGCCGCGAACTCGCCCCTCGCGGCGGGCGGCACGGCGGCGCTGATGCCCTGAAGGTGCCCTTCACGGCGTCAGATTCCCTCATGGGCCCCTTCGGGGTATGCGCTCGGAGCGGAGCGGGTCCGTGGAGGCCGCATCCGTGGCATTCACGCCTATGAAGGCCTTTTTTGGGGTGCCAGCGCGGAGATGAGAATGAGACGTGAACGGCGCCTTGAGGGAATCTGATGCCGCGATCTCGTCCCTCATGGCGGGCGGCATGGTGATGCTGATGCCCTGAAGGTGCCCTTCGCGGCATCAGATTCCCTCAAGGGCGCCTTCAGGGCACCTCGCTTTGACCTCTACAGGAGCATCCTTCGGGGCATCGGCGGCACGCCACGCGGAACGGGCACAAGCTGAAGCGCGCGCCCGGAACGGCACGCCGCAGCAGCGCGCCCGGCCTGCGGCGAAGCACGCCCGAAGAGCGCCCGGAGCGGGGGCGCGCACCGTGCGGCCGGAAGTCCGTAAACTCGACGTACGGGTGAGCGGCACGGGAGGTGATCGGGTGGCCAACGCGGACGAGCGCCGGTTCGAGGTGCTGCGCGCGATCGTGGCCGACTACGTCTCCAACCAGGAGCCGGTCGGGTCGAAGGCGATCGTCGACCGGCACAACCTCGGGGTGTCCAGCGCGACCGTGCGCAACGACATGGCGGCGCTGGAAGAGGACGGCTACATCACGCAGCCGCACACCAGCGCCGGGCGGATCCCGACGGACAAGGGGTACCGGGTCTTCGTCGACAAGCTGTCCGAGATCAAGCCGCTGACCAGCGCCGAGCGGCGCGCGATCACGAGTTTCCTGGACGGCGCGATGGACGTCGACGACGTGCTGCGCCGGTCCGTGCGCCTGCTGGCTCAGCTGACCAGGCAGGTCGCCGTCGTGCAGTACCCGATGTTGACCAACTCCAGCGTGCGCCACCTCGAAGTGGTGCCGCTGACCTCGGCGCGGCTGATGCTCGTGCTGATCACCGACACCGGCCGCGTCGACCAGCGCGCCGTGGACCTCGGCGAGGTGGTCACCGAGGAGACCGTCGCGCGGATCAGGGCACTGCTGAACACCGCGCTGGGTGGCCGCCGGCTGTCCGAGGCCGCGGCCAGGGTCGCCGAGGTGCCCGAGCAGGCGCCGAGTGAGCTGCGCGACGTGTTGGTCCGGGTCTGTACCGTATTGGTGGAATCTCTCGTCGAGCATCCCGAAGAACGGCTGGTGCTCGGCGGCACGGCGAACCTGACCCGCAACGTCGCGGACTTCCCCGGCTCGCTGCGTCAGGTGCTGGAAGCGCTCGAAGAGCAGGTTGTCGTGTTGAAACTGCTCGCCGCGGCGCGCAACCCCGGTGCGGTCACGGTCCGCATCGGCGGGGAAAATGAAGACGAGCAGATGCGCAGCACCTCGGTGGTGTCCATCGGCTACGGCATGGATGACATGCTGCTGGGCGGGATGGGCATCGTCGGGCCGACCAGGATGGACTATCCGGGCACGATCGCGGCGGTGCGCGCGGTGGCGAACTACGTGGGGCAGATCCTGGCCGGGCGGTAGCCCGTCGGCCGGGAGGGTACGGAAACGAGGACGGCATAACGGTGGCCAGGGACTACTACGGCACGCTCGGTGTCGCGAAGAACGCGACCGAGCAGGAGATCAAGCGCGCCTACCGCAAGATGGCGCGCGAGCTGCACCCGGACGTCAACCCCTCCGAGGACGCGCAGCACCGCTTCGGCGAGGTCACCACCGCCTACGAGGTGCTTTCCGACCCGCAGAAGCGCAAGATCGTCGACCTCGGGGGAGACCCGCTCGACAGCGGTGGCGGCGGTGGCCGCGGCGGCGACCCGTTCTCCGGCTTCGGCGGCCTCGGCGACATCATGGACGCCTTCTTCGGCGCCGCGGGCGGCGGCGGTGGCGGCAGGGGACGCGGCCCGCGCAGCAGGGTTCAGCCGGGCTCGGACGCGTTGCTCCGGCTCGGGCTCACCCTCGAAGAGTGCGCGACCGGCGTCGACAAGGACATCACCGTCGACACCGCCATCCTGTGCGACCTGTGCCGCGGCGCGGGCACCGCGGAGGGCGGCACGCTCAAGACCTGCGACACCTGCGGCGGGCAGGGCGAGGTCCAGTCCGTGCAGCGGTCCTTCCTCGGCCAGGTGGTCACCGCGCGGCCGTGCCCGGTGTGCCGCGGTTTCGGCGAGGTCATCACGGACCCGTGCCGCCAGTGCGGCGGCGACGGCAGGGTCCGCGCCCGCCGCAACGTGACCGCGAAGATCCCGCCCGGCGTCGGCGACGGCATGCGGATCAGGCTGTCCGGGCAGGGCGAGGTCGGCTCGGGTGGCGGCCCGGCCGGTGACCTGTACGTCGAGGTCGACGAGGAGCCGCACGAGGTGTTCGTGCGCCAGGGGCACGACCTGCACTGCAACTTCCGCATCCCGATGACCACCGCCGCGCTCGGCGCGAGCGTGCCCATCGAGACCCTCATCGACGGCGAGTACGAGCTGGACGTCGAGCCGGGCACCCAGCCCGCGACCGAGCTGGTGCTCACCGGCAAGGGCATGCCGAGGCTGCGCTCGTCCGGCCGCGTCGACGGGCGGGGCGACCTGCACGTCCACATCGACGTCCAGGTGCCGACGAAGCTCGACGACGAGCAGCGCGACCTGCTGCGGGAACTGGCCCGTCAGCGCGGCGAGGAAGTCCCGACGCTCGCCACCAACGGCAGGGCGCACGGCGGCCTGTTCTCCAAGCTGCGCGCCAAGAGCCACAAGTAGGTGACCGCGGACCCGACGGCGACCACCCCGCCGGTCTTCCTGGTGGACGCCGTGCCGCCGGGGGAGCGGTTCGCCCTCGGCGGCGAAGAAGCGCGCCACGCCGTCACCGTGCGGCGCACGCGCGCCGGCGAGCTGCTCGTGGTGTCCGACGGCGCGGGCGAACTGGCCCGGTGCGCCGTCGAAGCGGTTCGCGCGGGGCGGGACGCGGAGCTGGACCTCGTCGTCGAAGAACGGTGGACCGAGCCGCCGCCCGCGTTGCGCGTGACGATCGTGCAGGCGCTCGCGAAGGGCGACCGCGGCGAACTCGCCGTCGAACTGGCCACCGAGGCAGGCGCCGACGCGATCCTGCCGTGGCGCGCGGCCCGCAGCGTCGCGCGCTGGGACGACGGGCCCCGCGGTGCGAAGGCACTCGCCAGGTGGCGATCCACCGCGCGCGCCGCGGCGAAACAGGCGCGCCGGGCCTACCTGCCGGAGGTCGGCGACCCGGTGACGACCGCGGCACTCGCCGAGCGCGTCCGCGCCGCCGACCGGGCTTTCGTCCTCGAAGCGGGTGTGCCGGGAAGGCTCGCGACCGAGCCACTACCCGAGTCCGGCGAGCTACTGCTCGTGATCGGACCGGAAGGAGGGGTTACGGGTGAGGAACTCGTCACCCTCAGCGAAGCGGGCGCCCTCCCGGTGCGCCTCGGCCCGACCGTACTGCGGACCTCGACGGCCGCGGCCGTCGCACTCGGTGCACTAGGAGCCAGGACCACCCGCTGGAACTGACCACCAGGTGGACCGAGCTACCCGCTGTCTTCGAAACCCCGGAAATTTGTACCCCTGTTTTCCGCTCCGACTGTGGCGCTCAAGGTCTCCCGGCCGTTACTCTTGTCAACCAACGCACCACACACGGTTTCGGTGCACCGGGGGACTTCTGGATTCCCGGTGCGCCGGTAAACCCCGCCGGGCACCTCCCCCCTCGGCCCGGCGGAGCCGCGGTGGCGATGGAGTAACCCCCAGGCTCCATCGCCCCGCGGCATCTTCACTCGTTCCTCGTTTCGATGCCGCGTGGCGATTCCGCGTATTGGTTGGGGGGCCGAGCCCCCCAAACCCCCCACGGTGCGGTGGGTTCCTGAACCAGCGTGGTCCGGTGGCGTTGGGCCTGGCGGCCCTCGCCTTTGGGCGGGCGGGTGGGTCTGTTTGCTTGCGGGGCCTGCCTTGGGTGGACGGGTCCGTTCGCCTGCGGGCCTGGCGGCCCTGGGCTGGAGGTGTTCGGGTGGGGCCTGCGGGCCTGGCGGCCCTGGGCTTATTGGGGCGGCGGGTTCGGCCTGCGGGCCTGGCGGCCCTGGGCTTGTTTTTGGGGCGGCGGCGGGTATGACCGGTGGCCTGCGGGGCCTCGGTTGGACGGAATTGGTGGTTTTTCTGTGCGGTAGAGCCGGGGTCTGTACGGTTTCGCGGGTGGGGAGACCAGGGAACTTTCAGGGGGCGTATCCGGATCCGCGGCGCGGGGGGCAGTGGGTGCCGCCCGGGCCGGGGTATCCGGCGCACAGGCAGGGAGAGCCGGGGTACGGGTATCAGGCACCGCCACCGCCGCCGGGGCGCAGGGGCGGGGTGATCGTGGCGGTGGTGATCGGTGTGCTCGTGCTGGTGGGCGGGGGTGTTACCGCCGTGGTGCTGGGCAGCGGGTCTTCGCCTGACGCTCAGCCTGCGTCGTCGTCGATCCCGGTCGGGCCGCCGTCTGGGCCCGGGAGTCCGTCGACCTCCATCGAGCCGCCCGCGGTGTCGACTTCGGGATGGGCCGTCGTCGACAATGGCGCGGGCGCGGGGCTCACCTACTCTGTGCCTGCGGAGTGGCAGCACAAGGCGGGCCAGGTTTACGACTCCAGGTACGGGTTCAGCGGGAACTACGCCGAATACGGCACCTTCACCTGTCCGAGCCCGGCCACGGGCGGGGTCAAGGGGCGCGTGGTGAGCACGCCGGGCTTCCCCGCATCGGACCCGGACCCGGCCACGGTCGTCCTGAACGTCATCGACGTGGTTTCGAGCGCGACCCTCGACGTCGGCGCGAACGACCTCAAGACCACGAAGGCCGCGGTCAGCCCGGACGGCAAGAGCGCGACCAAGGAAGCCGTGGCGAAGGTGGGCGGGAACACCGAATGCGGGCGGGAGGCCGAGCTCTCCGTCAAGGTCTGGGAAGCGGGTGACGGCCCCGACGGCAAGAAGGCCTACCGCGCGCTGGTGGCGTTCGCGCTGACCGACGGCGGCCCGGCCGACCCCGCGCCGCCGAAGTCCGGCACGGCGAAGGCGATCGTCGGCACGGCGAAGCTCGCCGGATAAGCTGCGGCCATGAGTGACGCGGAGACCTTGTTCGAGCGGATCATCGCCAGGGAGATCCCGGCCGAGATCGTGCACGAGACCGACAACACGGTGGCGTTCCGGGACATCAATCCGCAGGCGCGCACGCATGTGCTGGTGGTGCCCAAGAAGCGGTATCGGAATGTGGCCGAGCTGGCGGCGGCGGATCCCGCGCTGCTCGGGGAGGTGATCGGCACGGCGGCGAAGGTGGCGGAGCTGGAGGGGATTTCCCAGAGCGGATACCGGGTGGTGTTCAACACCGAGCTGGATGCCGGGCAGACCGTGTTCCATGTGCACGCCCACGTGCTCGGTGGCGAGCAGCTCGGCTTCTTCGGGCGCGTGTCCTGAGCGGCGTGCGGGGTAACCACCTGCGTCGAGGCCGGGCATACCGCTAGCATCGTGGGGAACGCATCCGACACCGACGATCAGCGAACGCGCAGAAAGCAGGCCCGAGGGCACGTGGCCGGTACCGCACCGGGTGGAGCCGCCCGATCCGACGTCCCCCAGGACGTCACACAGCCGCCGTCGACGACCGAGGTCACCGACCAGGCTGTCCAGGCAGCACAGTCGAGATTCCCCATCCCCGACGCGGCCGCGCTCACGCTGCTCGGCTCCCGAGACGAAAACCTCCGGGTGGCCGAGGAACTGCTCGCCGCGGACGTCCACGTCCGGGGCAACGAGGTCACCCTCACCGGCAGCCCCGCCGACGTGGCGTTCGCCGAGCGGGTGTTCGCCGAACTGGTGACGCTCGCCGGGCGCGGCCAGCAGGTCGGTCCCGACACGGTGCGCCGCACCGTCGGCATGCTCTCCTCCGGCGGCGCCGAGTCGCCTGCCGAAGTGCTGAGCATGGACATCCTGTCCCGCCGCGGCCGTACCATCCGGCCCAAGACGCTGAACCAGAAGCGCTACGTCGACGCGATCGACAAGCACACCATCGTCTTCGGCATCGGCCCCGCGGGCACCGGCAAGACCTACCTCGCGATGGCGAAGGCCGTGCAGGCGCTGCAGGCCAAGCAGGTCACCAGGATCGTGCTGACCAGGCCCGCGGTCGAGGCAGGCGAGCGGCTCGGGTACCTGCCCGGCACGCTCAACGAGAAGATCGACCCGTACCTGCGGCCGCTCTACGACGCGCTGCACGACATGGTCGACCCCGAGTCGATCCCGCGCCTCATGCAGGCGGGCACCATCGAGATCGCGCCGCTGGCCTACATGCGCGGCCGCACCTTGAACGACGCGTTCATCATTCTCGACGAGGCGCAGAACACCACGCCGGAGCAGATGAAGATGTTCCTCACCCGGCTCGGGTTCGGCGCCAAGATCGTGGTCACCGGCGACGTCACCCAGGTCGACCTGCCCAGCGGGCAGAAGAGCGGGCTGCGGGTGGTCAGGGACATCCTCGAAGGCGTCGAGGACCTGCACTTCGCCCAGCTCACCAGTCAGGACGTGGTGCGCCACCGGCTCGTCGGCGACATCGTCGACGCCTACGAGAAGTGGCAGGCGCTGCAGGACGCCGCGGCACCGGAACGCGGCTGGCGGGGCCGCTCGTGAGCATCGAGATCGCCAACGAGTCCGGGGTCCCGGTCGACGAGGCCTCCATCGTCTCGGCCGCGCGGTTCGCGCTCGACCGGATGGAGGTCAGCCCGCTCGCGGAGCTGTCCGTCGCACTGGTCACCCTCGAGGTGATGGAAGACCTGCACGAGCGGTGGATGGACCTGCCTGGCCCCACCGACGTGATGGCCTTCCCGATGGACGAGCTGGACGCCGCCGTCCGCCGCCCCGACGCGCCGGACGCCTCGCCCGCGCTGCTCGGCGACATCATCCTGTGCCCCGGCTTCGCCAAGGACCAGGCGCGCACCGCCGGGCACTCGCTGCTCGACGAACTGCACCTGCTGACCGTGCACGGCGTGCTGCACCTGCTCGGCTACGACCACGCCGAGCCCGCCGAGGAACGCGAGATGTTCGGCCTGCAGAAGCGGATCCTCGCCGACTTCCAGGAAGCCACCGAAGCGGCGCGGCGCCAGCACGTGCGCCGCAGCACCGACGACAGGCTGCTCGGCGCCGCCGGTCTCGACGGTTCCGCCGAACCCGACTCCGCCGGCTAGGGACGACGACACATGGCCAGTCCCACCGGCCTGCTCATTCTCGCGGTCGCGCTGGTGCTCCTCGGTGGCGTGTTCGCCGCGGCCGACGCGGCCGTCAGCACGGTGTCGCAGGCGCGGGCCGACGGGCTGGTGCGGCTGGGCAGGCCCGGCGCGAAACAGCTCTCCGCGGTGATCGCCGAGCGGCGGCGGCACATCAACCTGCTGCTCCTGCTGCGGATGGGCTGCGAGCTCACCTCGACCGTGCTCGTCACGATCGTGTTCCTGACCTGGATCACGCCGGTGTGGCTCGCGGTGGTCGTCGCCGCGCTCGTCATGGTGGTGGTCAGCTACGTCCTCATCGGCGTCGGCCCGCGCACGATCGGCCGCCAGCACCCCTACCGCGTCGGCACGATCGTCGCGGGGCCGGTGCGGGTGCTCGGCTCCGTGCTCGGCCCGCTCAGCAGGCTGCTGATCGTGCTCGGCAACGCGATCACCCCCGGCAAGGGGTTCCGCGAAGGCCCGTTCACCTCCGAGGTCGAGCTGCGCGAACTCGTCGACCTGGCGCAGGAACGCGGCGTCGTCGAGGACTCCGAGCGCGAAATGATCCACTCGGTGTTCGAACTCGGCGACACCGTCGCCCGCGAGGTCATGGTGCCGCGCACCGAAATCGTCTGGATCGAATCCACCAAGACCGTCCGGCAGGCGCTGTCGCTCGCGCTGCGCACCGGGTTCACCCGCGTGCCGGTGATCGGCGAATCGGTCGACGAGATCGTCGGCGTGGTGAACATCAAGGACCTCATGCCCGCCTACATGGCCGAAGGCGGGCCGCTGCGCGAGGTCTCCGAGCTGATGAACCCGGCGAGCTTCGTCCCGGACTCCAAGCGGCTCGACGACCTGCTCAAGGACATGCAGGTGTCCCACAACCACATGGCGATCGCGGTCGACGAGTACGGCGGCACCGCGGGCCTGCTCACCATCGAGGACATCCTCGAGGAGATCGTGGGCGAGATCACCGACGAGTCCGACACCGACGAGCGCCCGCCGGTGGAGCACCTCGACGACCGCTCGGTGCGCGTGTCGGCCCGCCTCGGCGTCGACGATCTCGGCGAGCTGTTCGGGATCGAGCTCGACGACCACGACGTGGAAACCGTCGGTGGCCTGCTCGCGCAGCGGCTCGGCCGCGTCCCGCTCCCGGGCGCCGAGGCCGAGGTCGCGGGGCTCCGGCTGCACGCCGAGGGCGGGAAGGACCGCAGGGGCCGGATGCGGATCACCACGGTCGTGGTGCACGCTTGCGACGACCGGATCGCGGGCCGCAGGATGCGCGTCGGCACCACGGACGACAACGATGACCGTGACAGGAGCGTCGAACATGCCTGAGAGCGCCGAAGACACCGAACTGACCCCCGAGGACGAGAAGATCGTCGTGCTGGCCAGGTCGGCGCGGGCGAGGACGCAGGCCGTGGAAGGCGCCGCGGTGCGCGACACCGACGGGCGCACCTACGCCGCGTCCACTGTGGACCTTCCGTCGTTCAAGATCACCGCGCTGCAGGCGGCGATCGCGGCGGCGGTGTCCAGCGGGGCCGATGGCATCGAAGCCGCCGCCGTGGTCTCCACCGACCCGCTGGTCCCGGAGGCGTCGGTGCAGGCGGTGCGGGACCTGTCGAAGACGGCGCCGATCTTCCGCGCGGACGCCTCCGGCGCGGTCGAGGAGATCCTGCACTGAGCGGGCTGCGAGAATGGCGGGCATGACACCAGAGCACCGGTCCGGCTTCGCCTGTTTCGTCGGCCGCCCCAACGCGGGCAAGTCGACGCTGACCAACGCGCTGGTGGGCACCAAGATCGCGATCACCTCCAGCAAGCCGCAGACCACCCGGCACGCGATCAGGGGCATCGTGCACCGCGAGGACGCGCAGCTCGTGCTCGTCGACACACCGGGCCTGCACCGCCCGCGCACGGTGCTCGGCGAGCGGCTCAACGATCTGGTCTACGCCACCTGGTCCGAAGTGGACGTTGTCGGGTTCTGCGTGCCCGCCAACGAAAAGATCGGGCCGGGGGACCGGTTCATCGCCACCGAGCTGGCGAAGATCGCGCGCCGCACGCCGGTGCTCGGGGTCGTCACCAAGACCGACCTGGTGCCGCCGGAACGCGTCGCCGAGCAGCTGATGGCGCTGGAGAAGGTGATGGAGTTCGCCGATCTGGTCCCGGTGTCCGCTGTGGACGGTTTCCAGGTCGGCACGCTGACCGACCTGCTGGTGCGGCGGCTGCCGGAGGGCCCGCAGCTCTACCCGGACGGCGATCTCACCGACGAGCCGGAGCAGACGCTCGTCGCCGAGCTGATCCGCGAGGCCGCGCTGGAGGGCGTGCACGACGAGCTGCCGCACTCGATCGCGGTGACCATCGAGGAGATGCTCCCGCACGAGGGCCGCGACGACATGATCGACGTGCACGCGCAGCTCTACGTCGAGCGGCCGAGCCAGAAGGGCATCATCCTCGGGCACAAGGGGGAGCGGCTCAAGAAGGTCGGCGCGCAGGCCCGCGGGCACATCGAGGCGCTGCTCGGCAGCAAGGTCTACCTCGACCTGCACGTGAAGGTCGCGAAGGACTGGCAGCGCGACCCGAAGCAGCTCCGCCGCCTGGGCTTCTGAGCCTTCTTTCGCATGCCGCGAGCGACGCGGTCCGCCAGCGGGTACGCTCCCGCGCAACGGCAGGGGCGAGCGCTCCCTGTCCGTGTGCCTCGGGGTCCTCGACGCTGTTGTCCGGTACCGAGTGCGGCCGGAAAGACCGAGTGAAAAATCTTTGTGCAGGGGGAAGTCTTCGATGACCAATCCGTACGGTCAGCAGCCCTACGGGCAGCAGCAGCCGCCGCCCTCCGGCGGTTTCCCCGGCCAGCCGTCGCCGTACGGCCAGCAGGGCGCCTACCCGGGACAGCAGCAGGTGCAGTACCCCGGGCAGCAGGTGAACCCGTACGGCCAGCCCTCCGGCGGATTCCCGCAGCAGGCCCAGCAGCCGTACGGCGGTTACCCCGGGCAGCAGCCGGGTTTCGGCGGTCAGCCCGGTTACGGTGCCGGCGGCTACGCGACGTGGGGGCAGCGGTTCGGGGCCATCCTGATCGACGGGCTCCCCGGGTTCGCGCTCGGCTTCATCGGCGTACTGGTGATGCTGGGCTCCTTCATGGCGGGGCTGATCATCCTGATGCTCGGCAGCCTCGCCAACGCGGGCTGGGCGATCTTCAACCGGTGGATCCAGGGCGGTACCACCGGGCAGACGCTCGGCCGCCGCAAGATGGGCATCATCATGGTCAGCGAGATGACCCGCCAGCCCATCGGCGCGGGCAACGCGTTCGTGCGCGACCTCGCCCACATCCTGGACGGCCTGCCGATCTACCTCGGTTTCCTGTGGCCGCTGTGGGACGAGAAGAGCCAGACCTTCGCGGACAAGGTGATGGGCACCGTCGTGCTCACCGCGCCGCCCGGCTACGGCGCGCAGCAGCAGGGCGGCTACCCGCAGCAGGGTTATCCGCAGCAGCAGGGTTACGGCCAGCAGCCCGGCTACGGGCAGCAGCCCGGCTACGGGCAGCAGCCCGGTTACGGCCAGGGCGGTTACCCGCAGCAGCAGCAACGTTGGTGAGTGTCGGGACGGTTTCCCCGCCCCGGTAGTGGGACCATGGGAACGTGAGCCTTTATCGCGACACCGGTGTGGTGCTGCGCGTGCACAAGCTCGGTGAGGCCGACCGGATCATCACCCTGCTGACCCGCCGTCACGGCAAGGTCCGCGCGGTGGCGAAGGGCGTGCGGAGGACGAGTTCGCGGCTCGGCGCGCGGCTCGAACCGTTCAACCACGTCGACGTGCAGTTCTACACCGGGCGCACGCTCGACGTGGTCACCCAGGTCGAGACGGTGGACGCGTTCGCGGTGCAGATCGTCGGCGACTACCAGCGCTACACGGCCGCGTGCGCGATCACCGAGACCGCGGACCGGCTCTCGGCCGAAGAGGGCGAGCCCGCGCTGCGGCTGTACCTGCTGGTGATCGGCGCCCTGCGCGCGCTGGCCGACGGGGAGCGCGACGCTTCGCTGGTGCTCGACGCGTTCCTGCTGCGGGCCATGTCGTTCGCGGGCTGGGCACCGGCGATCGCGGAATGCGCGCGCTGCGGGCTGCCCGGCCCGCACACCGCGTTCAGCGTGCAGGCGGGCGGCTCGATGTGCGCGAACTGCCGGATGCCCGGCTGCGTGCACCCCGCGCCGGAGGTGCTCGTCCTGCTGGAGGCGCTGCTGCACGGGGACTGGGACGTCGCCGAGTCTTCGGTGCCGGTATCGCGGCGGGACGCGAGCGGGCTCGTCGCGGCGCACCTGCAGTGGCACCTCGAGCGCCAGCTCCGGTCGCTGCCGCTGGTGGAGAGGCGCCGGGAGGCGCAGACGGGCGGCAAGTAGGGTCGGACCGGGCGACTCCAGGGAGGTAGCAGGTGCGGCGCAGAGGCAGGCAGGCCACGGCGGAACCGGTGGCGATTCGCCGGCCGGATCCGCACCCGTCGGGCGCGGAGCCGCCGTCGATCCCCGCCGAGCTGGTCCCGAAGCACGTCGCGCTGGTGATGGACGGCAACGGCCGCTGGGCGAACCAGCGCGGGCTGCCGCGCACGGAGGGGCACAAGCGCGGCGAGGCGGTGATGATCGACGTCGCCAGCGGCGCGGTCGAGCTCGGCGTGAAGTGGCTTTCGGTGTACGCGTTCTCGACGGAGAACTGGAAGCGGAGCCCGGAGGAGATCCGGTTCCTGATGGGTTTCCACCGCGAGACGATCCGCCGCCAGGTCGACTACCTCGGCTCGATCGGCGTCCGCATCCGCTGGGCGGGCAGGCGTCCCAAGCTGTGGCGCAGCGTCATCAAGGAGCTTGAGGACGCCGAAGAGAAGACGAAGAACAACACACTCCTGAACATGACCATGTGCGTCAACTACGGCGGCAGGGCCGAAATCGGCGACGCGATGCGCACCATCGGAAAGCTCGTCGCCGAGGGCAGGATCAACCCGGACAAGATCGACGAGCGCACACTGGCGCGGTACCTGTACCAGCCGGAGATGCCGGACGTGGACCTGTTCCTCCGCCCGTCCGGTGAGCTGCGCACGTCGAACTTCATGCTGTGGCAGTCGGCGTACGCGGAATTCGTCTTCCAGGACACGCTGTTCCCCGACTTCGACCGCACGAAGCTGTGGGCGGCGTGCCTCGACTACGCGAAGCGGGACCGCCGGTTCGGCGCCGCGATCGACGCGGCCGCCGCCGCGGCCACCGACAGGGCGGAGTCCCGATGACGACCGAAGCCGCGGACACGGCAGCGCTGCTCACCCAGGCACGCGAAGCGCTTGAGCGCTATCTCGAAGTGCACGTCGACGACGATGGCGCGCTGACCTTCTCGCACGCCGAGGTCCCGTGCGTCATCCAGGCGACCCGGCTCGCGGAAGGGCTCACCGTGCTGAGCCTGACCTGCGTGGTCGGCTGGGACCTCGAGGACGACGACGGCAAGCTCGCCGCCGCCGCGGCCGAGCGCGCGGGCCAGGGCCTGTTCGGCACCCTCGGCGTGGTGCACACCGACCGCGGGGTGGACATGACGCTGCGGTACGCCTTCCCCGCGCACGGCCTTGGCCCCGTCCCGCTCGGCACGCTGCTGATGCTCGTCGTGTCGACCGCCTCGCAACTGCGCGGCGACCTGCTCGACCTGGTGCCGGGCGAACCGGACGGCGACGGCCAGTAACCCGCGCCCTTCGCACCCGAACGAACTCAACCCTTCGTCCGGATCTCAAGGGGACCCCTGGATTCAACGCTACCCCGTGGCGCCGACGCTTTTGGTCCGGTCACGCCGCGAAAGGTGGATTTCCGGACGGGAAACGGCCGATTTCCGCACGAGGCCAGCCCTTCGTGCGGTGCGCCCCGCGGTGCCGTCGGAGCGCACTGGCATCATCTGCTTTGTGGGAACGATTTCCGAAAGCACGGCCGAAAGCGCGGGCGGCAGCCCAGCCCGTACGGGCAAGGGGCGCGGCAGGATCACCTCGATCGAGGTGCTCTGCGCGGTGCTGCTCATCGCGATCCTCGCGCAGAGCTGGCTCGCCCGCGTGCTCGACGTGCCCGCGCTGCGCACGGGGTCCACCGTGTTCGTCGCGGTGTGCGTGCAGGCACTGCCGTTCCTCGTGCTCGGCGTCCTGATCAGCGGGGCGATCGCCGCCTACGTGCCGGCCAGGGTGCTGGAGCGGGTGCTGCCCAGGCGCCAGGAGGCCGCGGTCGGGGTCGCCGGGCTCGCCGGGGTGGCGCTGCCCGGGTGCGAATGCGCTTCCGTACCGGTGGCGCGCAGGCTCATGGGACAGGGCGTCGCGCCCGCCGCCGCACTGACGTTCTTGCTCGCCACGCCCGCGGTGAACCCGGTGGTGCTCGTCGCCACCGCCGTCGCCTTCCCGGCCAACCCCGAGATGGTGCTCGCGCGGTTCCTCGGCTCACTGGCCACGGCGGTCGTGATGGGGCTGCTGTGGGCGAGGTTCGGCAAGCTCGACTGGATCGTCGAGCGGGCGCTGCGCAGGCTGCCGGAGGTCGAGCCGGGCACCAGGTGGAAGACCTTCGCCGAGACGGCGAGGACCGATCTCGTCGAGGCGGGCGGATTCCTGGTCCTCGGCGCGCTGATCTCCGCGGCGCTCGGCGTGCTGGTGCCCCAGGAGTGGTTCGGCGCGCTCGGCAACCAGGTCGTCCTCGGGGTGCTCGTGATGGCGGTGCTCGCCGTCGTGCTCGCCCTGTGCAGCGAGGCGGACGCGTTCGTGGCGGCCTCGCTCGGCGCGTTGCCGCTGCTGCCGAAGCTGGTGTTCCTCGTGGTCGGTCCCGCGGTCGACGTCAAGCTGTTCGCGTTGCAGGCCGGCACGTTCGGGAAGCGGTTCGCGACGCGGTTCGCGCCCGTCACGTTCGTGGTGGCGATCGTGTGCGGCGTACTGGCGGGCACCCTCGTGCTGGGAGGCGCGTGATGCGCAGGGAAACCCAGAACATCCTGCTGGTCCTGCTCGGCGGCGCGCTGCTCAAGATCGCGATCAACGGCGACTACCTGCGCTACGTCAAACCGGCCCAGCAGCCGTGGGTGATCGGCGGCGGCGCGGTGATGCTCGCGCTCGGCGTGCTCGCGGTGCTCCGCGACCTGCTGGCGGCGCGGGAAGCCGCGCGCGCCGAGGCCACCAGTGCCGGGGGTGGCGCGGTCACGCCTGGCACGCACGAGCACCACCATCCGGCGCGCTCGGCGTGGCTGCTGCTGGTCCCGGTGCTCGCGGTCTTCCTGGTCGCCCCGCCCGCACTCGGGTCCGACTCGGTGGTCAGGACCGAGGCGAGGGCCCCGCAGACCGCGGCGGGCCGGGACGCGGCGATGTTCCCGCCGCTGCCACCGGGTGAGGTCGTGCCGATGCGGGTCACCGACTTCGTGACCCGCGCGGGCTGGGACGGCAACCACACGCTCGACGGGCGCACCGTGTCGCTGTCCGGGTTCGTGGTGCACTCGGGCGGGTCGACGATGCTCGCCAGGATGGTGATCAGCTGCTGCGCGGCCGACGCCTACCCGGTCACCGTCCGGCTCTCCGGGGAGGCCGCCGCGAGGTATCCGAGCGACAGCTGGGTCGAGGCGATCGGCCGGGTCGTGCCCGGCACCGCGACCGAGCGGAACCGGTACACCCCGGACCTGACCGTCGCGACCGTCCGGCCCCTCAAGGCGCCGGGAGACCCGTACGAGTACTGATCGGGCCGGGTGTTGCCTGGTGCGAGTCGAGGTCCTCCGGCCGTAGCGGGTCGTCGCCGTTCCCGAAGCGACGCGCTCCTCGGTGGTGCCGGTGGCCCTGGGCGTAGCAGGCCCCGGCGCTTTCCTCCGGGGTGGCGTCCACGCGGGTGCCGAGGTCGAGTTCACGGCCGTCGGCATCGGCAAGTGTCAGGCCGACGGCTGCTCCCGCACCGCGTTCGACGAACAGCAGCCGCGGGCCCTGCGGCCGTGCCGCTACTTTCCGTTCGTGGCACAGGTGGCGCAGGTGCCTGCGATCTCCACGGTGTGGCTGATCTGGGAGAACCCGTTGCCGGAGGCGATCTTCTCGGCCCAGCGCTCGACGGTGGGCCCTTCGATCTCGACGGTGAAGCCGCAGTGCCTGCACACCAGGTGATGGTGGTGGTGCGACGAACAGCGGCGGTAGACGGCTTCGCCGGAGTCGGTGCGCAGCACGTCGATCTCGCCCGCTTCGGCGAGGGACTGCAGCGTGCGGTAGACGGTGGTCAGCCCGATGCCGTCACCGCGCCTGCGCAGCTCGTCGTGCAGCTCCTGCGCGGACCGGAAGTCTTCGACATCGCTGAGCAGGTCCACCACGGCGGCGCGCTGCTTCGTCGAACGGCGGCCGGGTAGTGGTGCCTTGCCCCTGGTCGGCGTGCTCACTTGCCCTCCTGTACGTGTTCCACCGCGTCCACCACGATGTGCGCGAGATGATCGTCGACGAGTCCGTAGGCGACTTCACGCCCCCGTCGTTCGCCGTGCACCACGCCCGCCGCCTTGAGCACCCGCAGGTGCTGGCTGATCAGCGGCTGGGCGACGTCGAGCGCGTCGACGAGCTCGTGCACGCACCGGTCGCCATCGCGCAGCTGCAGCACGATCGCGATCCGCACCGGCGCCGCGAGCGCGCGCAGCAGCTCACCGGCGTCGGCAAGGGTGCTCGCCGGGTGCATCGGGGCGAGCGGTCGAACGGGGTGCTCGTGTCCGTGCACCTCGTCAGCGGGGGCGGCGTCCGAGCTCACCGTGGACATGATGCCCTCCAGCCTTCGTCAGGGGTGTCCCGCCATCCTACTGGCGCGTCGCACATGGTTGTCACCGTCGACAAGCGGCGGCGGGCCGGGACGCACAGCGGCAGGTCGATGAGGAATGCATTACTCCGTTCGAGTGACTTTGTGAGCATTTTTCGTGATCGGGCCCGACCCGGTGGCGAACAGGGCAAGGTGGGCTCGGTGTGTTCGTCCGGTTCTCCAGTAACCTGACCCTCGATTCGACGGCCGGGTCATCGTGCTGGCCGTGGCGCGCTAGTGGAAGCTGACCAGTGGAAGCTGAGGAAACATGAGCCGTTTCGTGACGAAGGTGGCCGCGGGCACGGCGGTGTTCGCACTCGCAGCCGCCCCGGGGGTGGCCGGAGCGCAGGGCGCCACGACCGTCGATGACAAGACCGGCCCCGTTTCGTACGCGAACATCGCCGCCGTCGAGGTCGGCCCCGCGGGGCAGTCCGGTGGTGGCACCGTGGTGAGCGAGACGCAGAAGTCCCCGTCCCGCCCCGGCAGCTCGCAGCTCGCGCAGGACCAGCGCAAGGCCGTGCCCAACACCGACGGCGAGCGCGAGTCGATGGGCTCGAACTACTCGGTGACCTTCGGCAGGTTCGACGCGGCGGCCAGCCCGTACCCCGAGGGCGTCGCCAGCAAGGACCACGCGGTGATCGCCACGCTGCGGGACACCACCGTGCCCACCGCGTCGGCGGAGTCGAACTACGCCTTCCAGGACTTCACCCGCGGCGGCACCCCGCTGAACCAGACCGTGCTCGCCTTCCAGGGCGCCAAGTCCGCGGTCGAGTGCCCGTCCAACACCGCCGCGACCGCCGCGACCACGGCGTCGAAGCTGTGGATCCGCGACGACAAGGACGCGCTGGCCCCGGTCGACCTGCCCGCGGGTGGTGGCGAGATCAGCAAGAAGGGCCTCAAGCTCGGCCCCGCGATCGTGGAGCACCGCGAGCACGCCGACGTCCCGGACATGGCCAAGACCACCTCCGACGTCGTGATCAACCCGGTCACCAAGTTCGACCAGCTCCTGCGGCAGAAGGAATGGCGCTCGGGCGACACGACCGCCGTCGCGGGCTGGCACGTGCGGATCGTGACCCACGTGGTCGTCAAGCCCCCGGCGCCGCAGGAGGGACAGCGCACTCCGGCCACCGGAAGCGCGCAGCCCGGAACGCGGAACGGCACCGCGACCACGGAGCCGGGCGCCGGTCAGGAGAACGGCGAGACCGCCGCGACCCCGTCGGCGCAGCCGGCGGTGGCCGAGGAGCCCAAGAAGTACGACGTGAAGACCGACATCGTGCTCGGCGGCGTGAGCTGCTCGCTGCCGAACGGGTTCTCCCCGGTCGCGCCGGGCAGTGCCGGTGGCGGCGGCGTGCCGGAGAAGATCCCGGCCGGGTACACCACGGCCGACGCGGTCGTGGCGCAGCCGGAAAGCACCTCGGGTTCGCTGCCGCTCGGCATCGGCCTTCTCGGCGGGGGAGCCGTGCTCGGTGCCGCCGCGCTGGTCGTCGGGCGCAGGCGCAAGGCGGTCGCCGAAGCCCGCGTGACGGAGTAACGCGCCCGGCCAGGCATGGACGACGAGGTCGACGAGCAGGCACCAGGGCCGGCCGCCGCGCCGTTGCCGAATTGGCGGCGGTGGACGGCGGCCGCGCTCGGCGCGCTCGCCGTCGCGGCGGTGATCACGGGTGCGCTCGTGCTGACCACGGGTGGCGGTGACGAGCGGCCGAGGGCGGTCGCCGCACCCCCGGCGCCACCGTCCGAAGTGGAGCTTCCGCCGGACAACGCGGTCATCGACGCGTTGCCGGGGCAGCGGCCGGGCACGGTGCGGCTGCCCGAGGGCGGCACCGCGACGCTGGTGCGCAAGGAACTTACGCGCGACCGCACACTGCCCATTCCGAAGGGGTTGGACCAGGCGAGCTGGTGGGGCGCGAAGGTCGGCGCGCCGGCCGGGGTCTCGCTGCTTTCCGGGCACGTCAACTGGGCCGGGGTGAAAGGCCCGTTCGACGAGCTGTGGCGCGCGAAACCCGGCCAGGACGTGACGGTTGTGGACACCGGGGGCGGTACCTGGGTGTACCGCGTTTCCGACATCGTGACGGTGCACAAGGACGCGCTCCCGTCGCAGGCGCCGCGGCTGTTCGACCAGGGCGGCCCGCCGCGCCTCGTGCTCGTCACGTGCGGCGGTGACTACCTCGGCGGTACCGAGGGGTATCGCGACAACCGCATCGTCACCGCCCAGCTCGTAGCGCACCACTGAGCGCGGTTTCGCGCCGGTGCGTCACCGATTTTCGTGCCCCGCTGCGTATTTCTTCCCATTGTGTGTGCGATTAACGTGACTCCGGTCTCCAATGCGTGCACGCCCTGTCACGGTGCCTGGAGCTGTGGCACGTTGACACCGTCCACGTGCGGGTAGCCGTGGCTTTTTTTGGGGACCTCAGCCGGGAGCGGTACTGGGGGCCCGTTCGTGTCCAGTGGAGGTCCGGGCCCGTGGGCCCGGCGGGGAAAACGAGGGTGACATGAGCTTTCCGAAGTCAAGGCTGGCGGCCTGCCTCGCGGCGGCCGCGTGTATGGCCGCCGCGCCGGGAACGGCGTCGGCGGCGGACACGCCGCTCCCGAAGGACGGGCCGGTGGCCTTCGGCGCGGGGATCATCGCGAGCGGGGTGGAGTTCAAGGAGCCGCTGGGCAGCGAGGTGGTCGTGGCCGCGGGCAAGGCGGGCACCGTGAAGGACGAGCAGGACCGGCTCACCGTGCCGGAAAAGGGCGCGGAGCGCTTCTCCGCGCACGCCAGTTCCTTTGAAGAGGGAAACCCGGAGCTGCCCGATGGCCTCAAGGCCAACCTCTATTCGCTGACCGCGGGCATCGCCGAGACGAACGTCCCGTCCGCCGCCGTGAAGGGCGATTTCTGGCTGCGCCCCGCCGACGACAAGAGCGCGCACCACTGGGGCCTGTACTTCAGCGGCCTCGCCACCGGTGCGGACTGCCCCGCGCCCGACAAGGTCGCGGGCACCGCCACGGCGGGCGAGATCTGGGTCAAGGACGCCTCGACGGCGGAAGGCGTGGAGAAGAAGGTCGACGTGCCGAAGGGCGACGAGCCGGTGGTCGTCAAGGACGTGAAGCTGGGCAAGCCGACCCATCTCGACGCGGCGGCGACGAAATGGGCCACCGACGTCAAGATCACCCGGGTCACCGCGAACGCCGTGCTGACCCCGGAGTCGATCAAGGCACGGGTCGCGCCGAAGCTCGCCGAGGAAGGGACCGAGGGCAAGGCTTCGGGCGCCGTCGCCGGATGGCTCGTCGAGGTCGAGGACTTCCCCGTTGACGAGAACGGCAAGCGCGGTGAATCCCTTGGTATCACGAACTTCCAGTTCGGCCTGGTCGCCTGCGGCGTCCCGAAGGACTTCGTCGCGAAGCCGGTGCCGAGCACGACGGCCCCCAGTGGTGCGCCGGGCACGTCGAGCCAGCCCGCGGTGCCGGTGAAGATCCCGGCAGGGGATGACCCCGCCCAGGCGGCCGGTGCCGGAGGCTCGTCGCCCGCCGCCGCGATCGGGATCGGTGCGGTGCTCCTCGCCGGTGCCGGTGCCGGGACGGCGCTCTACCGCCGCCGGGTCCGGGGCTAGCCGGAGATCCGCTGCAACCCGGACCGGCAGGCGCCGCATGTAAGGGGTGCCGGCCGGTCCGGGCGGCGGGTGGACGGACAGCGAAGGAGCAGCGGAGAACATGGTGGAAAGCGTCGAAGGGGAGCCCCGGTTTTCAGCGGAGCGCCCGGCACCGGTGGCGCGCCGGGGAGCACGGGCCAAGATCGCCTGGCTGGTGTCGGGCGCGGCCGCGGTGGTCGTGGCGGCGCTCGTCGTCGTGCTGGTCGCCTTCGGCGGTGGTGATCCTCAGCCCGCGGCCAGCGCGCCGCCGGCGCCCGGTGCCGCCGCGGGGGAGACCAGCCAGGCGGCCGGGGTGCCCGCCGCCGGTGAGCAGCAGGCATCGCCAGGGCAGGAACCGGGCACGGTCCGGCTCCCGTCCGGTGGTACCGCGAAGCTGGTGCGCAAGGAGATCACCGCGGACGGCACGCTGCCGATCCCCGAAGGGCTCGACGACGCGACCTGGTGGGGCGCGAAGCTCGGGGACGCCCAGGGTGCCGCGCTGTTGTCGGGGCACGTGAACTGGAAGGGCAAGAAGGGCCCGTTCAACGAGCTCTGGGGGATGAAGAACGGCCAGGAGGTCACCGTCGCGGACACCGCGGGCGGGCACTGGGTGTACCGCGTCCGCGAGGTCGTCACCGTGCACAAGGACGCTCTCGCCGACCGCGCGCAGACGCTCTTCGGACAGGAGGGGCCGCACCGGCTCGTGCTCGTCACGTGCGGCGGGGAATACGTTGGTGGCACAGAGGGTTACCAGGACAACCGGATCGTGACAGCCGATCTGGTGTCCCGCCCGTAGGTGCCAGTGAATACCGAACCGGCCGGAAGTGAGCGATCCGCGCAGGTCGGGTTGCCGTCCTCGGGGGCTTGCTTTCGGTCTCCCCGGTAAACCTGAGGTCAACCCGTTGCCAGCGAGGCGGGAACGGCCGGATACGCTGGCACACCGAGTCAGATAACCGTTCCCGCATGTCTGGAGAGCGTGGGTGCCAGCCAACACCATCGAGACTGTGGTCAGTCTCTGCAAGCGTCGTGGTTTCGTCTTCCCTTGCGGAGAGATCTACGGCGGTACCCGTTCGGCGTGGGACTACGGTCCGCTCGGTGTCGAGCTCAAGGAGAACATCAAGCGCCAGTGGTGGAAGACCATGGTGCAGGGCCGCGACGACGTCGTCGGGCTCGACTCCTCGGTGATCCTGCCGCGCCAGGTGTGGGAAGCCTCCGGGCACGTCAACGTGTTCAACGACCCGCTGGTGGAATGCCTTTCGTGCCACCGGCGGTTCCGCGCGGACCAGCTCGCCGAGGAGTTCTCCGAGCGCACCGGCAAGAAGGTGCTCGAGGACGACCTGTCCGAGGTGCCGTGCCCGAACTGCGGCACCCGCGGCGAGTACACCGCGCCGAAGGACTTCAACATGATGCTGAAGACCTACCTCGGCCCGGTCGAGTCGGCCGAGGGCCTCGCCTACCTCCGCCCGGAGACCGCGCAGGGCATCTTCGTCAACTTCCTCAACGTGCAGACGACCTCGCGCAAGAAGCCGCCGTTCGGCATCGGCCAGGTCGGCAAGTCGTTCCGCAACGAGATCACGCCGGGCAACTTCATCTTCCGGACCCGCGAGTTCGAGCAGATGGAGATGGAGTTCTTCGTCGAGCCCGGCGAGGACGAGACCTGGCACCAGTACTGGATCGACACGCGCACCGAGTGGTACACCGACCTCGGCATCAGGTCCGAGAACCTGCGCCACTTCGAGCACCCGAAGGAAAAGCTCTCGCACTACGCGAAGCGCACCGTCGACATCGAGTACCGGTTCGCGTTCAACGCCGGGCAGGAATGGGGTGAGCTCGAAGGCATCGCGAACCGCACCGACTTCGACCTCACCACGCATTCGAACCACTCCGGCGTCGACCTGTCGTTCTTCGACCAGGCGACCAAGCAGCGGTTCCGGCCGTTCGTCATCGAGCCCGCCGCGGGGGTCGGCCGTTCGATGATGGCCTTCCTCGTCGACGCCTACCACGAGGACGAGGTCGCCAACGCCAAGGGCGGCGTGGACAAGCGCGTCGTGCTGAAGCTGGACTACCGCCTCGCGCCGTACAAGGTGGCCGTCCTTCCGTTGTCCCGCAACGCCGATCTCACGCCGAAGGCGAAGGACGTCGCCGCCAAGCTGCGCCGCCACTGGAGCATCGACTTCGACGACGCGGGGTCGATCGGCAAGCGGTACCGCCGCCAGGAGGAGGTCGGTACCCCGTTCTGCGTCACGGTGGACTTCGACTCGCTCGAAGACCACGCGGTGACCGTGCGCGAGCGCGACACGATGGCGCAGGAGCGCGTCGCGATCGACAAGCTCGAGTCCTATTTGGCCGGTCGGCTCATCGGCTGCTGAGCGTCCCGCCGCGAACGGCCCGTCACCTCTCACCGGTGGCGGGCCGTTCGTCATGGCAGACCCCTGACAGGTGTCATGCCGATGTCGTGACGCGCGGCCTGCGAACTCCGGTGCCCACGGCGGCAAGCTCGGTGCATGACCAAAACAGCTTCTACTTCGACCGCCACCGGCGCGGACCGGGAGGTGGCCGCGGGGGCCGCGGTGCGGCTCGCCGGGCTGCGCAAGCACTACGGCGACGTGCGCGCCGTCGACGGGATCGACCTGACCATCGCCCCCGGTGAGGTGGTGGCGCTGCTCGGCCCGAACGGCGCGGGCAAGTCGACCACCGTGGACATGCTGCTCGGGCTCACGAAACCGGACCACGGTTCGGTGACGGTCTTCGGGCGCACCCCGGCCGACGCGGTGGCGCAGGGGGCCATCGGCGCGATGCTGCAGGGGGCCGCGCTGCTGGAGGACCTGACCGTGGGGGAGACGGTCGGCATGATCGCGTCGCTGAGCCGGGCGCCGATGCCGGTTTCCGAAGCGCTTCGGCGCGCGGGCGTCGAGGACCTCGCGGCCCGCCGCAGCACCAAGCTCTCCGGCGGGCAGAAGCAGCGGGTGCGGTTCGCCGTCGCGCTGGTGTGCGACCCGGACCTGCTGGTGCTCGACGAGCCGACCGCCGCGATGGACGTCGGCTCGCGGCGCGAGTTCTGGAAGTCGATGCGCGAGTACACCGAATCGGGGCGCACGGTGCTGTTCGCGACGCACTACCTCGACGAGGCCGAGGAGTTCGCTGACCGGGTCGTGTTCATGCGGGCGGGGTCCATCGTCGCCGACGGGACGGTGGCGCAGGTCCGCGCGCTCGTCGGGGGGCGGACGGTCCGAGCCGTCGTGCCGGGCGCGACCGAGCGCGCGGTCGTCGGGCTGCCCGGCGTCACCGAGGTCGAGCTGCGCGGCGACCGGGTCGCGCTCGTCAGCAACGACTCCGATGCCACCCTGCGTGCCCTGCTTTCCGGATTTCCCGGCGCGCACGACATCGAGATCGCCGCGATCGGCCTCGAAGGCGCCTTCCTTTCCCTGACCGCCGAGAACACCGACGACTCCGAGGACGGCGTGCGATGAGCCTGACCTACCTGCTGACCGAGATCCGCCGCCCGTTTCGCCAGCCGCGGTTCGTGATCTTCGCGCTGGCCTTCCCCGTGTTGATGTTCTTGTTGCAGGCAAACGTTTTCGTCAAGGCAGACGATCCGTCGAGGCCCGCGGTGGTCGGTGTGGTCATGGTCAACATGATCGCGTTCGGTGTGTTCGCCTCCGCGATGTCCAGCGGGACGAAGCTGGCGTTCGAACGGGCCTCGGGCTGGCAGCGGCAGTTGCGCCTGACCCCGTTGTCCGGACCCGGCTACCTCACCGCGAAGACGGTCTCGGGGATGGCCGTCGGGCTGCCGGTGCTGATCGTGGTGCCGCTCATCGGCGTGCTGGTCGAAGGGGTACACCTCGACGCGGCGGGCTGGCTGAGGATCGTGCTCGGGCTGTGGATCGGCGGCATCCCGTTCGTCCTGCTCGGCCTGCTGCTGGCGCAGTTCGGCACCCCGGACTCGATGCAGCCGGTGAACATGCTGGTGATGATGGGGATGGGTTTCCTCGGCGGGCTGTGGATCCCGATCGACGCGATGCCGTCGTGGCTGCACGACGTGGCGCAGGTGATGCCGACCTACTGGCTCACCCAGATCGGGCGCGGCGTGATCACCCAGAACCTGACGGTGAGCCTCGGGACCGCGGCCGTGGTGCTCGTGGGATGGACCGTGGTGCTGGGTGCGGCGGTCGTCCGCCGCTACGGTAAGGACAGCGCACGCGTCTGAGCGGCGCGCGGGCGGGAAGGAACGCGGTGGGCGAGGACGGCCGCAGGAAGGAATCGCTCCGGATGGCACAGGGCGAAAAGGACGGGCCGTCGGTCGGCCTCGACACCAAGGAAGCGTGGTGGGGCGATGTGCCGGTCGACCGCGCGAGGCACAGCTTCCACCCGCTGCGCTGGGTGATCGTCGGCTGCCTGTTCCTGCTCCCCGCCTACATCCCGATCTTCATCGAGCTGGCGAAACCGCCGGTGACGGCGAGCAACTACGTCATCGGCGGCCTGCTCGTCGGGTACGGGGCCCTCTACGTCACGTTCCCGTCGGTCCAATCGCCCGGACCGCGGTGGCTGATGTTCGCGCACCCGGTCACGATGCTGGCGATCGGGTCCGTGCTGGTGCTCGTGACCGAATCGCCGTACATCCTGCTCTACGCCTCGCTCGTCGTGGTGTTCACGCTCCCCGCCGCGTGGGGGCTGATCCTCGACGGCGGCGCGCTGCTGGTGATCTTCGCGGTGAGCTGGCTCGACGGGCAGTTCGGCCAGCGGCTGAGCGACTACATCACGGTCACCTCGATCACGGCCGCCGTCTTCTTCATGGCGCGGCTGGTCAGGGCGGTGCGCAGGCTGGAGATGGCGAACGCCGAGATCAGCACGCTGGCGGTGGCCGAGGAACGGGCGCGGCTGGCGAGGGACCTGCACGACGTGCTCGGTCACAGCCTCACCACGATCACGGTGAAGGCGGGCCTGGCGCGGAAGATCCTCGAACGCGGCGGTGACGTGCAGCAGGCGATCACCGAGGTGCGCGAGGTCGAAGGCCTCTCCCGCAGCGCGCTTTCGGACGTGCGGGCCACCGTTTCGGACTATCGCGAGGTTTCGCTGTCGGCGGAGATCGTCGGGGCGCGCGCGGCGCTGCGGGCGGCCGAGATCGACGCCGATCTCCCGCACGCGGTCGACAACGTGGAGCCGAGCCTGCAACGCCCGTTCGGGTACGTGGTGCGCGAGGCCGTGACGAACGTGATCCGGCATTCTGGTGCCAAGCGGGCGCAGATCCGGCTGGGGCGGAACTGGGTCGAGATCTCCGACGACGGGAAGGCGGCCGGGCCGGTGCCGAGCGGGAACGGGTTGAACGGGCTCACCGAGCGGCTCACCGGGGTGGGCGGATCGCTGACGGCCTCGGCGGGCCCGCGCGGCGGGTTCGTGGTGCGCGCCGAGGTGCCGTTGGACGCCGAGCCCGCCTCCGCGCCGTCTGCGCGCGTGGAGCCGGCGGGAGGTTTCGCGTGATCAGGGTGCTGCTCGCGGACGACCAGGCGATGGTGCGGGGTGCGCTGGCGACCGTGCTCGGGCTGGAGTCCGATGTGGAGGTCGTCGCGCAGGTCGGCTCCGGGGACGAGGTGCTGCCCGCGGCGAAGGAGTCCGTGCCGGACGTGGCGCTGCTCGACGTGCAGATGCCGGGCAAGGACGGGCTGACCGCGGCGGCGGAGCTGGCCGCGGCGCTGCCGTCGTGCCGGGTGATCATCTGCACCACGTTCGGCAGGCCCGGTTACCTGTCGAGGGCGATGGCCGCCGGCGCGGCGGGGTTCGTGGTGAAGGACTCGTCACCGGAACAGCTCGTGGACGCCGTCCGCCGCGTCCACAGTGGACTCCGGGTGGTCGACCCCGCGCTGGCGGCCGAGTCGCTCGCCACCGGGTCGAGCCCGCTCACCGCGCGCGAACGCGAGGCGCTGGAAGCGGCCAAGGACGGCAGCACGGTCGCCGACGTGGCGAAGAAGCTGTTCCTCTCCGAGGGCACCGTGCGCAACCACCTGTCCTCGGCGATCGGGAAGACGGGCGCGCGCACGAGGGCCGAAGCCGTGCGCCTGAGCGAAGAACGCGGCTGGCTCTGATCCCTTCGCGGAATCGTCGTCAGGTGCGCGCGGGGACGATCGGGACCTGGCCGACCGCGGTCCCGTTGCTCGCGAGCAGGCGCCCCATGCGTTTCGGCATCCGGATCGTGACGACCCGGTCCACCACCCGCGCTTCGGGGGCCGCCGTGGCGAGCTGCGCTTCGAAACCACCGCATTCGACGGGCGCGTGCAGCCACGCCGTCAGGATGAGGTTGTGCTCGCCGGTCACCGCGACGCACAGCCGGGTTTCGGGCCGGGTGGCCAGTGCGCGCGCGATCCGGTCGAGCTTGTCGCCAGGCACGTCGAGCCGGTAGGTCGCGATCACCGGCCAGCCCGCGAGGCCGTTCGCGAGATCGCACCGGAAGTCCAGTTCGTGGTTGCGGAGCATGCGGCCGAGCACGCGGCGGACGGCCGACTCGCTCATCCCGCAGTCCCGCGCGAGATCGGCGCAGCTGCGGCGCCCGTCCACGCTGAGCGCCTCCAGCAGCGTCGCGACGGTGGCGTCGTTCCAGCGCCCCGGCACGAGCGCGCGGGCCTGGGCGGCGGTGTCGTCCAGTGCGGCGCGCTGTTCCGGCGCCAGCGCCCGCACCAGCCAGCCGCTGCCTTCGCGGTAGACCTTGGTGGCGATGGCGAGCCGGGTCGAGTCGACCCCGGCCAGCTCGCCGACGCGGCCGGTGACGAGCGCGTCGAGCGCGGTGAGGTCGTGCGCGGTCAGGCCGAGGAAGAGCTGGTAGCGGCCCGTGGTGCGTTCGACGCTGAACACCGACGGCCACCGGCACAGCTCCTCGGTCAGCGCGGGCAGCCGGTCGGGGCGGCAGGCGAGGTCGACGTAGCCGATGGTGGTGGTCGGCGTGGTCGTGTAGGCGGTCAGCCAGGCCAGCCCGGCGGAATGGAGCCGTTCCCACCGCCGGGCCGCGGTGGTGGCGTCGATGCCGATGGCGAGGGCGATCCTGGTCCACGGCGCTCGCGGGTCCACCTGGAGGGCTTCGACGAGGGCGAGGTCGACTTCGCTCAGCGCGGCGGAATCCGGCGGGGAGTGGCCCGGTGCGGCCGAACCCGGCGCGGAATGGCGAGGCATGGCGCGCATTTTGGCCCGCGGCCCCGCCATCCGCAACGGCGGCCGTGGTGCCGGGCCCGCACCTCCCGGCACCACGGCCACCGGTCAGTTCCGGCGGACGCGGATCGCGACGACCGAACCGGCCCCGAGCAGTGCGAGTGCCGCACCGCCGAGCACGAACGAGACCGTCGACGATTCCGGCTCCGCCGCGGCGGGCTTCGCGGCCACCGCCTTGCTGTAGCCGCCGCCCGCGCCGGAGCGGTCGTACGCCGAGCCCGGCAGCTTGTCGGCGTACCGGTCGCGCAGTGCCGCGCGGTAGGCGTCGACGGTCATCCTGGTGCCGGTCGCGACCCCGGTCACCGAGCCGTCGAGCACGGTGACGGTGCCGCCCTCCACCGAGTACCAGGCGTTGACCTGCGGCTCGTGCACGAGGTAGCCCTTGCCCGCGGCCGAGGCGAACCGGTTCTCGACATCACCCGATGCGACGTTGAAGACCGACCAGGTGCCCGCTTCGCGCTGCGCCCACACCGTGGCCACCGAGCCGTCGCCCGTCCGCGCGGGCATCGCGACGTAGGAGAGCGCGGCGGGCACCGCGGACTTCCCCGCGATGAACTCCGCGGTCGGCTCGTACACCCCGACCGGCTTCGTGACGTCGGCCTGCGCGGTCCGGGCCGCCGCCTCGGCGCTGACCGCCGCGGCACCGGGGAACTTGGTCGTGGCGAGCCGGTCGAGGGTGCCCTTGCCGCCGACGACGCCGCTGAGCACCGCGAGGTCGTGGCCGGTCGGGGCGCCGGCGGGGCCCTCGGCGGCGAACGCCTCACCGGGGCCGAGCGCCAGCGAAGCGCCCGCGCCGAACACCAAGGCCGCGCGTACCAGGTGCTTCCTCATCGCGCTCATCCCTCGATTCCGTACACGCTGTGGGTCCAGGTGAACGAGTTGTTGGACCGGTAGGAGTTGTAGTTCATGGAGTTGTAGCGCCGGTTGCTTCCCCACGGGTCGCCGTACTCGACCTTCGTCACCCCGTTGGAGTTGTCGTAGCCGTAGAGGACGTGCATGTGGCCGCCGCCGGAGCGCCAGCCGATGCGGGTGCCGATCGGCTGGCCCGCGTCGATCTGCTGCTTGATCCCGGCGTAGCTCAGCGTGTAGCCGTTGGAGTTGTAGCTGCCGACGTTGCGGAAGCCGAGGTAGCGGAACACGCGCTGCTGGTCGCTGAGGTACCCCTGCTGGTTCGAGCAGCCCGAGCCGGACTCGTTGTGCGCGATCTGGCAGAACCTGGTCTGGGACAGCGTGTGCCCGAAGAAGTCGGCGATGGTGTTGCCGCTCGCGTCCCAGCACCACTGGTCCTTTTCCTGGGCCTGCATGGTGATGTCCAGGTCAGTGGCGGCGGTGGTCGATGGCGCCGCCTCGCCGGGGGCCTGTGCGACGAGCAGTGCGGTGACGGCCGCGCAGCTCACCGCCAGTCCGCGCAGGACGGGAATCTTGGTCTTCACACCGAAACTCCTTCACGTGAGCAGGGAGGGGAGTCCGGCCGACCATTCCAGGAATGGTTTCCGTTTCGCTGACCATGAATGGGAGCCGGAGGTGTGAAAAGGATGCGCTCGACGAACCCGGTCCGGTACCTACCAACGGAGGGTTTTCTGTTTCACGGTTGTTGTTGGCGGAATCCGGCGTTACGGGATTCGGCGGATCCCGGCGTCGAGGGGGACATCGTGGCGGATACTGGCAATTCTCGCCGTTCGCACAGGTCGAGGCGCACTCTTTACGCGAGAGTAGGTCCGGTTCCGGCGAATTTCCGCCGCGCACCGGCTGGCTGTCGTGCTTTGTTGAAGTAGTTGTTTGGAGCGGTCTTTGAAGCAGTCGTCGAAGTAATCGTTTATCGGTGCGCGCCACCGGTCACCGCCGGGCGGATCAATTCCTCGTGCGCCGCGCCGCCCCGCGACCCGGGGCGGGTGGCCGCCCGCTTCCCGTGCCGGTGACGTGCCTCTGCGAGAATCACCCCGATGAGCACGCCCCCGCCGATCCGGCCCACGAAGGCAACCTGGGTGCGCCGCGCCGTGTTCGGCACGGTCGTGGTCCTCGCGCTCGTGATCGGCGGCACCGCGTTCCGCGTGTGGCAGGTCGCCCGCGTCGACGACCGGGCGAGCGCCGACGTGATCGTCGTGCTGGGTGCCGCGCAGTACAACGGCAAACCGTCCGAGGTGTTCCAGGCGCGGTTGCTGCACGCCAAGATGCTGTACGAAACCGGTGTCGCCAAGACCGTCGTCACCACGGGCGGCAACAAGGCGGGCGACCGGTTCACCGAGGCGGACGCCGGTGCGAAATGGCTCCGCGAGGCCGGTGTGCCCCGCGCGTCGACGATGGTGGTCGGCGAGGGCAGCGACACGCTGGGCAGCCTGCGCGCGGTGGCCGCCGCGGTGGAGAAGCGGGGCTGGCACAGCGCGGTGGTCGTCAGCGATCCGTGGCATTCGCTGCGCGCGGTCACCATGGCCGACGACTCCGGGCTTGACACGCGGAGCTCGCCGACGCACAGCGGGCCCATGGTGCAGACCAGGGAACGCCAGGCGATGTACATCTACCGTGAGACCGGTGCGCTGCTGTTCTACCTGCTCACCAGGAGCCCCGCGGACGAAATCGGCGGCACCACGGTCGGCTGAGTCCTAGGCTTGCCCGGTGACCTACACCGAGCACGATCTGCGGCGCCGCCTCGCCGAGGCCGCCAAGGGCGCCGCGTTGCCGGGCACGCGCGCCGACGGGCGGAGCGCCTTCGCACGGGACAGGGCCCGTGTCCTGCATTCCGCCGCGTTGCGGCGGCTCGCCGGGAAGACCCAGGTCGTCGGGCCTGGCGAGGGCACCGAGATCAGCGGTGCGCCGCGGACGCGCCTGACGCATTCGCTCGAGGTCGCGCAGATCGGCAGGGGGATCGCCGAGGAGCTGGGCGCCGACCCCGACCTGGTGGACACCGCGGGGCTCGCGCACGACATCGGGCACCCGCCGTTCGGGCACAACGGGGAGAACGCGCTCGACGAGGTCGCCGAGCCCTGCGGCGGGTTCGAGGGCAACGCGCAGACGCTGCGGATCCTCACCAGGCTGGAGCCGAAGGCGCTCACCGGCGACGGCACGGCGGTGGGCCTGAACCTGACCAGGGCGTGCCTCGACGCGACGACGAAGTACCCCTGGCGGCGGGGTGAGCGGCCCGGCCGGAAGTTCGGCGCCTACACCGACGATTCCGGCGCCTTCGAATGGCTGCGCGACGGCGCGCCCGCCGGGCGGACGTGCCTCGAGGCGCAGATCATGGACTGGGCCGACGACGTGGCCTATTCGGTGCACGACGTGGAGGACGGCGTGCTCGCCGGCCGGATCTCGCTGCACGTCCTCGCCGACTTCGAGGAGCGCGCCGCGGTGGCGGAGCTGGCCACCAAGCACTTCTCCGCGCAGTCGGTGTCCACTGTGGAGGACGCGGCGCGCGAGCTGGCGGCGCTGCCCGTGGTGGCCGCGCTGGCGAAGACCGGGTACGACGCTTCGCTCGGCGCGCAGGTCGCGCTCAAGCAGCTGACCAGCGAGCTCGTCGGCCGGTTCGCCTCCGCGGTGGTGACGGCGACCAGGGACGAGTGCGGCGAGGGTCCGCTGACCAGGTACTCCGCGCGGCTCGTGGTGCCAGGGCAGGTGGCGGCCGAGGTGGCGCTGCTCAAGGCGCTCGCCGTCCGGTACGTGATGAGCGACCCCCGCCGCCTCGCCATGCAGGAAGGACAGCGCCAGGTGCTCGCCGAGCTGGTGCGCGTGCTCGCCGTCCGCGCCCCGGAGTCGCTCGACGTGGCCTACCGCACCGCATGGGATGCCGCCGCCGGTGATGACGCGAGGCTGCGCGTGGTCGTCGACCAGGTCGCTTCGCTCACCGACGCGCAGGCCCACGCCTGGCACTCGTGGCACCTCGGACGGCACGGCTGAAGGGGCCGCGGCCGGGTTCCGCTGGGAGCGGAATCGGCGGAAACGGCCGCGCACGGTGCCACACTGGGCGCATGAGTCCGAAACGCCTGCTCGGCGCGCTGGTGCGCCGGCTCCTGCGCAGGCGCGTTCCCGCCGGGGCGGGACCGCGCGACAACCCGGGCCACGGCGGTGCGGCCGGTGTGCGTGAACCACGCCGCCCCCGTCCGTCCGGTCCGTCCGGCGCGGCGGCACGGCCGGTCCCGCCGCCGGAAGTCGGTGCGCACCTGAAGGACCCCCGCGGGTAGTACGGTCGCGGGTGTGTCCCACGGAACAGCCGCATCGCACCTGACCTTCAGCCTCGCGCTGCACCGCGCGGTCGCCACCGGAGCGGCCGACTCGTGCTTCTCGCCGTATTCGGTGGCCAGCGCGCTCGGCCTCGTCGCGCGCGCCGCGCGGGGCAAGGCGGCCGACGAGCTGCTCGCCCTGCTCGGCGACGACTTCGACGCGCGCCCCCTGCGCGAGGCCGCGACGCTGGAACCGAGGCCGGATCGCGAAGAGCCCGTCCTCGCGGTCGCCAACACCCTGTGGGTGTGGGACCAGTTGCCGATCGAACCGGGATATGCCGGGGAACTCGCCACCTGGCCAGGCGGCCGGGTCGCCGAAGCGCCGTTCGTGACCGAGCCGGAGCGCGCCCGGCAGGTGATCAACGCGGACATCGCCGAGACCACCCGCGGCCTGATCCCGGAGCTGCTCCCGCCGGGGATCGTCGGCGACGACACCGTGGCCAGCGTCGTGAACGCGCTCTACCTGCGGTGCCCGTGGGCCATCCCGTTCTCCGACGGCGCGACCGGCCCCGCGGCGTTCGCGGCGCCGTCGGGTGTGCGCGAAGTACCGACGATGCACCAGTCCGAGCGGCTCGCCTACCACGCCGACGGCGGCTGGCAGGTGGTCGGGATGCCCGCGGTCGGCGGTGCCGAAGCGGTCGTCTTGCTGCCCGACGGCGAGCTGGCCGGGCAGGAGGCCGCGCTCGACGCGGAGGCGCTGGCCGCGCTGCTCGACGGGCTCCGGCCGAGGCAGGTCAACCTCGCGCTGCCGAAGCTCGACCTCGACGTCCGCGCCGATCTCACCGGCGCGCTCCAGCACTTGGGCGTGCGCACCCTGTTCGGGCCCGGCGCCGATCTGAGCGGGCTCAGCCCCGATCCCAGGCTGGTGGTCTCCGACGTACTGCACCAGTCCGTGCTGCGCGTCGACGAGAGCGGTTTCGAGGGCGCGGCGGCGACCGCGGCTATGATGCGCCTCACGTCCATGCCGATCGACGAGGTCAGCGTGTCGGTCGACCGCCCGTTCCTCCTTCTCGTGCGGCACGCGGCCACCGGTGTGGTCTACTTCTTCGCCCGTGTCGTCGAACCGTGAAGGAATCGCGAAGTGCGTGCATCCTTTTCACCCTCCGGTGACGTGTAACCGGCGTGAGCGACTTTCCGACTGAGCTGACCGCCGTGCTCGACGGCGAACCGGCAGCCGAGCCGCGCGGGCGGCGGTGGGCCCGCGCCGACACCGGGATCGTGGCCGGCTTCGTGTTCTTCGCGCTGTTCGTCTACAGCGGACAGTGGCTGAACCTCGGCACCGGGTACCTCGTCAACAGCGCGCAGGACCAGAACATGTGGGAATGGTTCTTCGCGGTGACCGCGAAGGCCGTGTCCCACCTGGAAAACCCGCTCGCCAGCGACCTGCAGAACTACCCGCTCGGCGTCAACCTCATGGCGAACACGGCGATGCTCGGCGTCGGCGTGCCGCTGACCCCGATCACCCTGCTCTTCGGCCCGACCGTCACCTGGGCGATCGCGCTCACCGGCGGCCTCGCGGGCACCGCGGCCGCCTGGTACTGGGTCCTCTCGCGGCACCTGGTGACGTCCCGGTTCGCGGCCGCGGCCGGCGGGCTCTTCTGCGGGTTCGCGCCACCGCTGATCTCGCACGGCAACGCGCATCCGAACTTCGTCGGGCTGTTCGTGCTGCCGTTCATCGTGCTGCGGCTGGTGAAGCTGGTGCGCAGCGAGCGCCCGGTGCGCGACGGCGTGATACTCGGCCTTTTGCTGGCATACCAGATCTTCCTCGGCGAGGAGCCGCTGCTGATCTGCATGCTCAGCTTCGTGGTGTTCGCGATCGCCTACGCGCTGACGCGCCCGCGCGAGGTGCCGGAACTGGTGCGCCCCACCGCGATCGGGCTCGGCGTCGCGGTCGTGGTGTCGGTCGCGCTCGCCGCTTTCCCGCTGTGGTGGCAGTTCGCGGGGCCGCAGAGCTACGGCTCGCTCGAACACGGCCCGGTCGGCAACGACACCGCGGCCTTCACCCGGTTCCCCACCCAGTCCATCGCGGGCGACGCGAACGTCGCGCAGGACGTCGCGCTGAACTACACCGAGGAGAACGCGTTCTTCGGCTGGCCGCTCATCGTGCTGGTGGTCGTCATCAGCGGCTGGCTGTGGCGGGTGGCGCTGGCCCGCGCGGTCGCGATCGCGATGGCGGTGATGGCGCTGCTCTCGCTCGGCGTGACGCTCACGGTGGCGCACACCGACACCGGGATCTCGTTGCCGTGGAAGCTGTTGGCTGAGCTGCCGCTGCTCGAATCCGTGCTGGAGTCCCGGTTCGCGATGGGCTGCGTGCCCGCGATCGGCATCCTGCTCGCGATGGCGACCGACCGGGTTTGGCGCGCCAGCCCGCGTTTCGGCGCGCTCGAAGCGGACGTCCCGGTGCGGTTGCTGTGGTGCGGCGCGCTCGCGGCCGTGCTGCTGCCGATCGCGCCGACCCCGCTCGAAAGCGGCACGCGGCCCGCCACTCCGGCCTTCTTCGCCGACGGCACCTGGCGCCAGTTCGTCGGTCACGGCAAGTCGGTGGTGACGGTGCCGCTGGCCAGTCCCGGCAACGCGAAGCCGTTGCACTGGCAGGTGGAAGCCGGACTCGGGTTCCCGCTCGCCGAAGGCTACTTCGTCGGCCCCAACGGCCCCGACGACAAGCGCGGCCGCTACGGCGCCGTCACGACGTCCACCTCGCGGCTGCTCGACGAGGTGACCCAGACCGGTGCCGCGGCCTCGATCGACGACAGAACGCGCGCGAAGGCGTTGCGCGACCTGCGCTACTGGCGCGCGGACGTACTGGTGCTGCCGCCGGACGAGCACCAGGTGCCGCTGAAGCAGACCGTCGACGACCTGCTGCACAAGCCGGGGGAGTTCATCGGCGGCGTGTGGGTGTGGGACGTGCGGGCCCTCACGAGCGGCTCGTAGAGCTGGGCTGCGGCTCGTCGATGACTTCCTTCGCGAGCCTGCGCAGGTAGCCGGCGAAGCGGCGGCGGTCGTCGGCGGGCCAGTGGGCCACGAGCGACTCGAACGTCCGCTGCTGGAACGCGTGCGAGTCGGCGAGGAACTGCTCGCCGGACGGCGTCAGCGCGAGGTTGGCGCGCCGGGCGTCGCTGCCGGAAGTGTCACGGCGGACATAGCCCGCGGCCACCGCGACCGCGATCATCCTGCTCGCCACCGACCGGTCGATGCCGATCTGGTGCGCGATGTCGGCGACGGTCACTTCGCTGCGCGCGTCACCGGCGCTCGCGATCGCTTCGACGACGTAGACGTTCTGCACGTTCTCGTCGTGCCCCCTGATACCGCTGGCGACCACGGGGGCCCACCGGCGCGTCCAGAACCGCACCAACCGGAAGAGCGCGGCACCGGCGCCTGGCATCGTGCGTGTCTCCTTGTCGGTCACCGCGTCTTCGTGTTGCTCGGTCACTGCAGTTGTGCCCTCCAGCGTCGTGCCCTCCAGCGGGTTCACCCGAGCGGATGGTTCGGACATAGTGCCACGCCCCCGAATGGCGTCGTGCGCTGGTGCCGTCAACTCAAAAGCGTGTTTTTTGCATGTTAATGTGTGCGTTATGCACACGAAAAATCACGCCTTCGCGGCGCTGCTGCTGGGGATGCTGATGGCCCAGCTCGACGGCACGGCGCTGTCCGCCGGGCTACGGTCGCTCGGCTCCGAACTCGGCGCCGGGCCCGCGATCGCCGGCGTCAACGCCGCCTACGCGCTCACCGTCACCGTCTCCACGCCCGTCCACGGCAGGCTCGGCGACCTGTTCGGCAGGCGCCGCACGGTCCTCTGCTCGCTGCTGCTGTTCGCCGTCGCTTCGGCGGCCTGCGCGGCGGCGCCCGATATCGGCTGGCTGATCGCCGCGAGGGCCGTGCAGGGCGTCGGCGGCAGCGGCCTGATCGTCGGCGCGATCAGCGGCCTCGGCGAGCTGTTCACCAAGACCGAGCTGCTGCGCAGGGCCGGTTGGCAGACGGCGGTGTTCTCGATCGCCGCGCTCGGCGGGCCGCCGGTCGGCGGCGCGCTCGCGGCCGGCCCTGGCTGGCGCTGGATCTTCCTGCTCAACCTGCCGATCTGCCTGCTCGCGGTCGTGCTCGGCGCCGGATCGCTGCCGGGCGGGCGCGCCACCGGCGAGCGGCCGCGGTTCGACGTACCCGGTGCCGCGCTCGTCGTGGCGGCCGGATCGGTCGCGGTCGCGCTCGGCACCGCCGGGGACCTCGCGCACAGTCCATTGTGGACACCGCTGCTGGTCGTCGCGGGACTGGCCGCCGGCGCCGGATTCGTGGTGCGGCAGCGGCGGGCGGAAAGCCCGCTGATCCCGCCGCAGGCCTTCGCGAACCGGGCGGTGTCGCGCTCGGTCCTGGTGACCGCGATGGCGGGCAGCGCATTGTTCCCCATGATCACCTTCGGCGGGCTCGCCGCGGGCGAGGACGGGCCCGCGGCCGCCGGTGCGCTCCTGCTCGCGATGACCGTCGGCCAGCTCGTCGTCTCGTTGTCGTTCGCCGTGCTCGCCAGGCGATGGCCCGCGATGGCGAGCTGGGGCCGCTCCGGCTGCGCGACCGGCGCCGCGGGCATGGTGGCGCTCGCGGTGGCGCCCCAGCTCGGCGGCGCGGGCCGGATCGCCCTGCTGGCCGCCGGACTGGCACTGGCCGGTGCCGCGTTCGGCCTGACCGCGTCGGCCTACACGGTGCTGGTGCAGTCGAGCGCGCCGCGCGAGCGGGTCGGCGCCGCGCTCGGCGCGCTGACCTTCGCCCGCCAGGGCGGCGGGGCGCTCGGGCTCGCCGTGTTCGGCTGGCTGGCGCTGGTCGTCACCGGCTCGCTCGACGACGCCGGGCTGACCGTGGTGTTCGCCGCCGGCGCGCTGGCGATGGCCGCGGCCTGGTGGTGCGCGCCGACCAGGGCGCAGGAGGAGGCCGCGGGCGAAGTCCCGGCCGGGCGGCCGATGAGCGGCGGGCCTGAATGATTTCGCCGTGGCCGGGGAAACCGCGAGCCGTCCGGGCAGGGGAGACGCTCGTCACTCCTGTCACATTCGCGGAAGCCGGCTCGTCCTCGTCATGACCGCAGCACCGAAGGAGGATCCATGCCCCGCATTCCCGGCGTCCCGACCAAGGCCGCCAGCAGGTTCACCCGGCTCGCCTACCGCTTCGCGCGCAAGAAGTTCGGCGCCGTGCCGGAGCCGGTCACGGTGAGCGCGCACCACCCCGGTCTGATGTGGACCGAGGCAGTGCACGAGCTGATGATCGAGCGCGCCGCGAAGAAACTGCCGCCGAACGTGCGCGACCTCGCCGTCTACCGCACCGCCGTCCAGCTCGGCTGTAGCTGGTGCGTCGACTTCGGCACCATGCTGATCAAGCACCAGGGCCTCGACATCGAGCGGCTCAAGCACATCGACGAGTACGCGACGTCGGAGCTGTTCACCGGCGAGGAACGGCTCGCGCTCGCCTACGCCGACGCGATGACCGAATCCCCGGTCCGGGTCACCGACGAGCAGGTCGCCGAGCTGGAAACCGTGTTCGGGCGCCAGGGCCTGCTCGAACTGACCTACATGATCGCGGTGGAGAACATGCGCGGCCGGATGAACAGCGCGCTCGAAATCACCGATCAGGGCTTCACGTCCGGGGACGCCTGCCTGATCCCGGTGCCTGCCGACGGCAGCCGCGACAGCTTGTCCGGGTTGGCGCAGTCGTAGATCGCGGCGATCCGGCCGTCCCGGATGGCGAACGTGTTCACGTGCGCGTCGAGCGCGATGTGGCCGTCGTCACCGGGATTGGCCGGCAGGTAGAGCCCGAGGTCGCCGTTGACCAGCACCGGGATCGCGCTCTCGAACGAACCGGGCCGGTACTTGCGCAGCAGGCCCTGCAGGAAGCGCATGATCTTGTCGCCGCCGGCCATGACCTGCCGCGAGGTGCGCGCCTTGCCGTTCGAGTCGCCGATGAGCACCACGTCCGGGTGCAGCGCCTCGGCGACGGCTTGGACGTCCCCGGTCATCATCGCCACCATGAACTTCTCCAGCGTCGCCTGCTGCTCTTCGAGCGAGGTCCGCGGCGGCGGGGCGGCGTCGTCCAGTGCGCGACGGCCGCGCGAGCCGTGCTGGCGCGCGGCCTCGGGGGAGCAGCCGAGGATGTCCGCGATCTCGCCGAACGGCACGGAGAACGCGTCGTGCAGCACGAATGCCACGCGCTGCTCCGGGGTGAGCTTGTCCAGCACCACCATCGCGGCCATCCGGATCCCCTCGTCGCGCACGGCCACCTCCAGCGGGTTCTCGCCCGGCGCGCCTTCGAGCGGGGTGACGATCGGCTCGGGCAGCCACTGGCCGACGTACCGCTCGCGCTGCACCGCCGCCGAGCGCAGCCGGTCGAGGCAGATCCGGCTGACCACCGTGGTCAGCCAGGCCTTCCGGTCGCGGATCTCGGCGCGCTTGGCGGGCGCGAGGCCGGTCAGGCGCAGCCACGACTCCTGCACGGCGTCCTCGGCGTCGGAAACCGTGCCGGTCAGGCGATAGGCCACGGCCGTCAGATGCGTCCTCAGCCCGGCGAACTCGCCTGCCAGCTCGTCCAGTCCCTGTTCGGTGGTGCTCACCGGATCGAGTGTGCCGGACGAGGACTAGACTGTCTTCCGTGGCAGGCCGGATCCGGGAAAGTGACATCGCGGAAGTGCGCAACCGCAACCGGATCGACGAGGTGATCGGCGACTACGTCGCACTGCGCCGGGGCGGGGGCGCGCTCAAGGGCCTCTGCCCGTTCCACGACGAGAAGACCCCGTCGTTCAACGTGCGGCCCACCCACGGCACCTTCCACTGCTTCGGCTGTGGCGAGGGCGGCGACGTCATCAAGTTCCTCATGCAGATCGAGAAGCTCTCGTTCGTCGAGTCGGTGGAGCGCCTCGCCGACCGCGCCGGGTTCCGGCTGACCTACGAGGGCGGCGGCGGCAGCGTCCAGCGCGACCGCGGCACCCGCACGCGCATGGTGGAGGCACACCGGATCGCGGCGAAGTTCTACGCCGAGCAGCTGCTCACGCCGGAGGGACAGACCGCGCGCGACTTCCTCAACCAGCGCGGTTTCGACCAGGCCGCCGCGGTGACCTTCGGCTGCGGCTTCGCGCCGGCAGGCTGGGACAAGCTGACGAAGGTCCTGCTCAACCAGGGTTTCGAGCTCAAGGAGCTGATCACGGCCGGGCTGGTCAAGGAGGGCCGCCAGGGCCCGATCGACCGGTTCCACCGCCGCCTGCTGTGGCCGATCAAGGACCTCTCCGGCGACGTCGTCGGATTCGGTGCCCGCCGCCTGTTCGACGACGACCGCATCGAGGCCAAGTACCTCAACACCAGCGAGACCCCGATCTACCACAAGTCCGAGGTGCTCTTCGGCCTCGACATGGCCAAGCGCGAGATCTCGAAGCGCCACCAGGTCGTGGTCGTCGAGGGCTACACCGACGTGATGGCGATGCACGCCGCCGGCGTGCCGACCGCGGTCGCCTCCTCCGGCACCGCGTTCGGCCAGGACCACATGAAGGTGCTGCGCAGGCTCCTGATGGACGACGACGCGTTCCGCGGCGAGGTGATCTTCACCTTCGACGGTGACGAAGCGGGGCAGAAGGCCGCGCTCAAGGCGTTCGAGGGCGACCAGACGTTCGCGGGCCAGACCTACATCGCGATCGCGCCGGACGGGATGGACCCGTGCGAGCTGCGGCTGGCCAAGGGGGACGCGGCGGTCAAGGACCTGGTCGCCCGGCGCACCCCCCTGTTCGAGTTCGCGATCCGGAGCATGCTGCGCGGCTACGACCTCGACTCGGTCGACGGCCAGGTCGCCGCGCTGCGCGACACCGTGCCGGTGGTGGCCCAGATCAAGGACAGGTCCAAGCGCGACGGGTACGCGACGAAGCTGTCGTGGTGGGTCGGCTGGCAGGACGAGGCGATGGTGGTGCGCCGCGTCCGGGCGAGTTCGGGCACCAAGGCCGCGCCGAAGCGCACGGCGCCCAAGGCCGCGGCGCCCGCGCCGGCGGAGCCGCAGGACGTGCCGAGGCCCGCGCCCGGCGACCCGCGGCTGATCGCGCAGCGGGAAGCGCTGAAGGCGGCGTTGCAGGAGCCCGCGATCGCCGGGCCCGAGTACGACGCCCTGCCCGAAGAAGCGTTCACCCATCCCGTCTACGTCTCGGTGCACCGCGCCGTGCTCGCCGCCGGTGGCGCCGCGAGCGGGCTCACCGGGCCCGCGCTGATCGACGCGGCCACCCCGCACTGTCCACAGGGGACACCGCGAAGGGTGATGAGCGAGCTGTCCGTGGAACCGTTGCGCGCCAGGGGAGACGCCGACGCGCGGTATGTCGGCGGGGTGCTGGCCGCGGTGCAGGAGAACCTGGTCGGCAGGCAGATCGGCGAGATCAAGTCGAAGCTGCAGCGGCTTTCGCCGGTCGAGGCGGCCGACGAGTACCGCGCCCTGTTCGGCGATCTCGTGGCGCTCGAGCAGTACCGCAAGGCGCTGCGGGAGCAGGCCGACGGCGGGATGGCTTGATGGGCTGGCTGCGCAGGCTCATGGGCGATCCGCTGCCCGACGGGTTCCCGGGGGCACTGGACGCCGACGAGCACGCGCTCGCGGCGGCCGCGGTCACCGGCGGCGGGCACGCGGTGGTCACCGCGCTCGGGCTGTGGGTGCCGTCGGAATCCGGCGCGCGCCGGATCGGCTGGCACCTGATCAGCAAGGCCGCCTGGACGGCGGACCTCCTCGCGGTCACCGAGGCCGACGAGACCGGCACCGCGGGCGACGCGGTGCTGCTCACCGATCGTGAGCCGCTGCGGCTCTCGTTGCCGAGTCCCGGCAAGGTGCCGCTGATGATCCGCCAGCGCGTGGACGGGTCGATCCGGTCGCGGCACCGGCAGGAGCTCGACGGCGGCGGGGTCTGGTTCGTCCAGCGCAAGGTGCCCGGCCGCGACGGCGTCGTACTGCAGGTCCGCGCCGATCCCGGGGTGGACGCCACGCTCGTCGAAGAGATCGCCAGGGACGCGAGCGCGAAGCTGGCCAATCCCGGAAGCTAGCAGTACGCTCGTACTGATTGCAGCAGTACGGTTGTACTGTTGCGGCTTTTGGGAGGTCTCATGTGGGATCCGGGAAAGTACCTCGACTACGCCGACCTGCGCGGCCGGCCGTTCCACGACCTGGTCGCCCGCATCGGCCACCCGTCACCGCGCCGGGTCGTCGATCTGGGCTGCGGACCGGGAAACCTCACCAAGACGCTCGCGCTCCGCTGGCCGGGCGCGGTTCTCGAAGCCTCGGACAACTCGCCGGAAATGGTCGCCGCCGCCCGTGAAGCCGGTATCGACGCCCAGCACGTCGACGTCCTGGACTGGTCGCCCCGCGCCGACACCGACGTCGTGGTGACCAACGCGGTGCTGCAATGGGTCCCCGAGCACCGCGACCTGCTGCGCAAGTGGGTGAGCGCGCTCCCGTCCGGCGCCTGGCTCGCGATGCAGGTGCCCGGAAACCTGAACGCGCCGTCGCACGTGTTGATGCGCCGGCTCGCCGCGCGCGAGGAGTGGGCGGAGCGGCTGCGCGGGGCGAACCTCCGCGACGCGGACGCCGTGGACGACCCGATCGACTACGCGAACCTGTTCGCCGAACTCGGATGCCGGGTGGATGCCTGGGAAACCACCTATGCGCAGCGGCTCACCGGTCCCGACGCCGTCCTCGAGTGGATCACCGGTACCGCGCTGCGGCCCGTCAAAGCGGCGCTCGACGATGCCGGGTGGACCCGGTTCCGCGCCCAGCTGGCCCCGATGCTGGACGAGGTCTACCCGCCGCGTCCCGACGGCACCACGTGGTTCCCGTTCCGCCGCGTCTTCGCCGTGGCCACTGTCGCCTGAGCCCGGGTTTCCTTCGGCAGGTCGCACGAACTATCCCGTTCGTGCGACGGGGGAGCCCCCGATCTTCACGTTACCGGCGGGGGCGGACGGTTTCTGGACACTCGGGGCCTCTGAGTTCCGGACACAAAAAAGCCCAGGTGCACTGACCTGGGCTGATGCTCCCCCACTTGGACTCGAACCAAGAACCCTCCGGTTAACAGCCGAATGCTCTGCCAATTGAGCTATGGGGGAATGAAGTTGTGTGTTCCGGCCGGTCTCCCTGCCAACGAGGAGAAACTTTAGCGCACGCCCTTCCGGCGGTGGTCAACCACCCCCCTTGGTTCCGGCCGCCAGCGCCGCGACCGCCGCTGGGGGACACTGGGAGGCACCGAACCACCGGAAGGAGCTGGCGACCATGAAGAAGTTCCTGCTGGGCGCCGTCGTGGGCTACGTGCTCGGGGCGAAGGCAGGGCGCGGCCGGTACGAGCAGATCGTGCGCACGTACCGGAAGGTCGTGGACCACCCGGCGGTGCAGGGCGCGGCGGGCATCGCTCGGGCCAAGGTGGGTGAACGGGTTGGCGAGCGGGTTCCCTTCCGCCGCACCGGGCCGGTCAACGGCCACGACCCGGCGAACCGCTGACCCGGCGCCGAAAATTCTCCAGAGCGGGTCGGGTGCCCGCTATTGCTCCGGCTCGCTAGGTGAGGTTGCGGCCCTGCTGGTTCAACCGGAGCGTGGAGCGTCAGCCAAGGTCGGCGCACCTGTGTCCGTCACCGGCGATCCGGTCCGAACTCGGCGTCGAGAACGTCGTCCACGTAATCGCTCGCCCGGACGAGCGTCCGTCCCGCGGCCACCACGAACACCGCGACGACGAGCGTGACCAGAGCGAGCAACGGAAGATGCGCCACGAGAACCTCGCGATGCTCGCGAGCGAGGTACCCGAGCGCGAGCCCCGCCACCAACACGTCCGCCATCACGAGAGAGCGCGGGGCTCTGTCCCCGGAGGTTCTGCCGGAACCGGACATGGCCACCATCCAGGTGTGCGCTGAGGCATCGACGCTAGACGACCGACGGCGCCAGGAGAAGCCCTCCGCGCGAACGGACCACCGCCACGAACCACCGTTGCCCCTGTGATAACTTTGCGCGACTGGGACCCCCGCCACGCCGTCAGCCCGCCACGCTGGCCTGTGGCCTGCGGCGCTTCCGGTGGCAGGGGCCGGTAGCTCAGTTGGTTAGAGCAGGGGACTCATAATCCCTTGGCCGCGGGTTCGAGCCCCGCCCGGCCCACCCGACTGACCAGCGAAAACTATCTCCCGCAAGATCAGCGGTCACGCGCTCGTCCATGGCTCTGTCCATTGACAGCCCTCGCCGACGCGGCTCAGCCTGAGGCTATGGCCAAGTCATCTACCGGCGAAAACAGCCGCAAGCGAGGCAGCATCCGTGCCCGGGGCAACGCGCTCCAGGTCCGCGTGTACGCGGGCGTCGACCCGGTGACCGGAAAGCCGTCGTACCTGACCGAAACCGTGCGGGGTACGGACAAAGCCGCGTAGCGAGCGGCCGAGAAGGCGATGACGAAGCTCCAAGCTCGCGTGGACGGGCAACGCTCGGCGTCCACCTCGGTCTCGTTCTCCTAGGCCATAGACGAGTGGCTCCGCACCGCCGACATCGAGTCGATAACTCGGCACGGCTACGTCGGGTACATCGAACGAAGCATTCGCCCCGCACTGGGAAAAATCGCGGTCAGCAAGTTGACCGCACGCATGCTTGAGACCTTCTACGACGAACTTCGACGGTGCCGCGTCCGGTGCGATGGCCGCCCGTTCGTCGAGCACAACGCCGACAACGAACACGACTGCGTCGAGCTGGAATGCAAGCCGCACAAGTGCAAAGCCATGGCCTCGTCCACCGTGCGCCAGATTCACTCGATCATCAGCGGCGTGCTCAACGCTGCGGTTCGCTGGGAGTGGATCTCCTCGAAGCACGCGCGCATCGCTCAGCGGCCGAAGCAGACGCCACCACACCCGGACCCACCATCACCGGCCGAGGCCGCCCGCCTGATGGAGAAGGCGTTCGCGCTGGACGAGGACTGGGGCACCCTCGTATGGCTCGTGATGACCACCGGCATCCGCCGCGGTGAGGTGTGCGCGCTCCGCTGGTCGCGTGTGGACCTGGACGAGGGGATCGTGGAGATCCGCCGCAGCTACACGACGCTCCGAGGCGTCGGCGCGGAGAAGGACACCAAGACACACCAGATGCGCCGCACCGCGCTGGATACGGAAGCTGTCGTGCTCCTACGCGAACATCTCGCGCGTTGTCAGCAGCGCTATGCAGACTTGGGCGTGGAGTGGAACGCGGACTCCTACGTCTTTCCTGGCACGCGCGGCAACGACCCGTCTGTGCCTTACCCACCCGATGCGGTATCGAGCCGCTACAAGAAGATGGCCAAGCGCCTCGGCATCGAGACTCACATTCACGCGCTCCGGCACGACTCCACGACTGAGTTGCTCACAGCTGGAATCGACCTCCGCACCGTCGCTGGACGCCTCGGCCACGGTGGCGGCGGTGCTACGACGTTGCGAGTCTATGCTGCATGGGTAGCTGCCGCCGACCGTAAGGCTGCTGAACTTCTTGGAGCACGAATGCCGAAAATAAAGAGGAATGATTGACTGCTTTTAAAATAGTTCATGGAGCTTCGCTGGTGTACCACTCGATTGGGACCCCCCTAGAGTTTAATTCCACTACTGCATCCCTCTTGCGTCTTGCGTTTCCAACGGCGAGACGCCACGCTTCTTCGCGGTCTTTGGCTACCTTAACTGCGCGTGTGCGGTTCTCAATGTGCTCGACGTATTTAGTGCCTCGTGGCTGTATGTACCTGATTGCAATTGAGCTGCTCAGCTTCTTCTTGCCGTTGAGTACAGATTTATCGCCTTCCGTCAGCAAGCGTGCTGCCCGGCTTGTCAGTAGGTCGAATCCGATGGCTATAGACTTGGCTTCTTGGACAAACGAGTAGAAATCGCCTGGCTGTATATTCGCGTTAACGTCATGAGCCGCCCGGTTTCTGTTAAGTTGCATCGTTTCGTAGGCTTGTTTCAGAGGAAGACTACCGAGTCCGCATCTGGAAGCAATGGAAGACATTTCGTTCCAAGGGTCAGAAATCTGAAATGCTCCAAGTGCTGATGACAAGTCGGCGCTAGTGACGTTGGGGCCGCTGTAAGCGAGACTGTACTCGCATATTTCTAAGGCTCCACTAAGAGTGCTGCCAACTGATCGGGCGGCCGACTGTACGAGCGCGATTGGATCTTTTCCTGCCCTGTTGGCGAGCCCTGCCTGGTAAACGGCTGACCGGGCGGCCCCTATTGTTGCCGCTTCTTTAAGCTCTTTAGGTAGTTGAGAAAAAGGCAAAACAGTGCGACTGATGATCTTAAATAACTCGACTGTGCGATTTCGAATAAAATCCTCTAATGAAGTGAAAGCAACTACCATTAAGCCATTTCGAAGTAGGCTTGCTCTTTGATTATGGATCGCATCCACAAGCGGGCCGTCTATCAGCAAGGGCTGCTGCACCGCCTCATTTACGGAAGAAATTCGGTCTAGAAATCTCTGTCTCGCGGGACTTGCTACGCTCATTTGCTGTCCAACTTCAGTACCCTGAGCATGTCACTGACTCGCAAAACAAGCTTTGCTGGAGTGTTCGTAGCGACGCGTACTGCGGATTCAAAGTCTGGGTCTTCAAAGAGTCGCCTACTCATCTCGATGATATCACTACGACGCTGTACGGCAACTTGAATCTCTTCTGGTTTCAAAAGGGTGGCAGCTACCATTTGTGCGTCGTACATTCCAGCAAGGGTTTGGTCTCGCCAGCCTTTCTTCTCTGGTCGCTTGAAGGCGTTGTCGCCCCATATTGATGCGCACATTGCAAGGCTAAGCTGAAACGATGCGCGATATTGATCAAGTTCTTCGTTGGTGGCGTACTGATGTCTAGACATGAAGTTGTCCATCGAGCGCTTGAAGTCGCCAGAAAAGTTTTCCCACGTCTCCCGCAGGGTTAGAAATCGAAGAACGAATTCAACATCTTGCATGTCGCGATAGGCGCTTGTTCTGCTGTCGCGAATTTTGAGTTGCTTACGTAGAAACTCTTCAGATGAAAGTTCCAGTAGTAGATCGTTTAGCGGTCCTCGGAAAATAACGTTCCGAACCTCTTGGGCATTTAGTGGTTGGCCGCCTGAGTTGAGCCGATGGAAAACTTCAAACTTAGTTCCCTTATTGGATTGACGTAGAATCGTGATGGCTCGAATATACGGACGAACCATGAGCGCGTTCTTCAGGGTTTCTGGAAGTTGACTAAAACGAAGTCTCTCGACCTCGGGGAATCGTGTGACCCCTGAGAGTTGAAACTTGTCTCGCATGTAATCGTGCACGGCGGTTATGCGTTGCTTTCCGTCAATTACAGAATATTTTCCAAATTCTTCTTCCGAAAGGTAGACTGGCGGAACGGGAATATTTAGAAGGAATGACTCTATGAGCGCGGACTGTCGGAATATATCCCAGCGCTCTCGTCTTTGAAATTGTGGTGCTACATCGATTGATTGACTCGATACCATTGAGGCGATGGTCTCAAGAGATAAGTCTGAAGCTTGAAGCACAAGTGCATTTTGTGCTTCTTCGAAACGCTTCTCGATGTCTTCGAAACTTGCCACGTTCTCCCCTGAGTCGGCTGTATGGTAGGAGTTCAGATCGGACCGTCTGAGCCTCCTAGAGGCACCGCAAGATGCAACTTCTACCACAGTGTTGTGATCCTTCGACGTAAGCTGTGGTCTGTGGTTGACAAGCATGGGTCGTGGGAGACGTTCGCTGAGCGGTTGGTGTACGACAACCGGTGGGTGAAGGTCGGGTTGACCGACGTGCAGGCGCCCAACGGGGAGCGTTGGGAGTACCACGTGGTGCACCTGGCTCGTATCGCTATCGCGCTGATCGTGAACGAGCGGGACGAAGCGCTGATGTTGTGGCGGTATCGGTTCGCTACGAAGCAGTGGGGGTATGAGCTGCTCGGCGGGATGGTCGATGACGGCGAGGAGGCCGCTCAGACTGCTGCTCGGGAGGCGGCTGAGGAGAGCGGGTGGCGGCTGGTCGGCGAGCCTGAGCACTTGGTGAGCTTCGAGCCGTTGCCGGGCAGGTCACCGCGCCGGTGGACGTGTACTTGTGGCGGGCGGCTGAGCACGTCAGCGAGCCGACCGATACGGAGGAGGTCGGGCGCGTGGAGTGGGTGCCGTTGTCGCGGGTGAACGAGCTGGCGCAGCGGCAAGAGCTGCTCGGCTCCGGCACGCTCGTGTCGTTGCTCTACTACCTCAGTTCACGCCAGGCGTGACGCGCCCGGCAGCACCAAGCGCTCCAGCCTGCGGCGCAGGCGCACGGAACAGACTTCGGAGATGATCCGCCGGGCCTGCCGCGCGTAGGTTTCGGCGGCCTCCCGGTCACCGGCCGCTCCGTAAGCGAGCGCGAGGTCCACATAGGTCGCGCCGCGGGCGCGGACGAACTCGGCTGGCATCGCGTCGAGTAGGGCTTCGAGGTGGCTGATGGCTTCGTCGGCGCCGAGGTGGACGAGTGCGTTCCCGCGCCAGCGGTCGAGTTGAGTTGGGCCGAGGAACAGGAACGGTAGTTCGGGATGGACGACCTCGGCCGGTTGCAGGGCGTCTGCCGTGTCGAATGAACGTCGTGCGTTGCTCGCCTGACCCGATTGGCCTGATCCTGCTCGGTGCTTCGCGCCTTCGCCGAGATCGGGTGGTGTTGTCTCTGGGGCCGAGCCCCGGACCCACGGTGCGAGCTTCGCCTGACCCAGCGTGGTCCGGCTGGTCATTTACCAGCGCCCGATCGCGGTTCTGGTGCTGACACCTCGGGGCCACGCGGGGCCGGGCCGGTGCCGGGTCAGTGTTCGGCGACCGTGCTTCGGTAGTGGTCGGCGATCTCGTCGCTGGTGGTCAGCCAGATGTCGGGTTGCGCGGCGAGGTATTCCAGCGCCTGGTCGAGGTACTTGTGCCGGAACGGCTGGCCGATCACGAACGGGTGCAGGGCGAGCGCCATGACCCGGCCGCTGTGTTCGGAGTCGGCGTGCAGTTGTTCGTGCTGGTCCTTGACCATCTGGACGAATTCCGGTCCGGTGAAACCCTTGCTGAACAAGAGCAGGTCGTTGAGTTCGATCGAGTACGGGACACTGAGCATGCCGGATGTGTTCAGCCGGTAGGGCTGGTCGTCATTGGTCCAGTCCAGTACGTAGTTCAGGCCGAGTTCGGCGAGCAGGGCCGGGGTGTTGAACGTTTCGGTCAGGCCGGGCCCCATCCAGCCCTGTGGCCGCCTGCCGGTGGCGGTGGTGATGGTGTCGACGACGTCGGTGAGGAAATCGCGTTCTTCGTCGCGGGTCATGCCGGTGTGCAGGATGGAGTTGGTTCGCCCGTGCGCGAGCCAGGCCCAGTTCCGTTCCAGGCCCGCCGTGATGATCTGCGGGTAGTGCTCGGCGACCGCCGAGTTCACCAGCGCGCTGGCCCGGATGCCGTGCCGGTCCAGGCTCTGGATCGTTCGCCAGATGCCGACCCTTGGCCCGTAGTCGCGCCAGCCGTAGTTGAGTGCGTCGGGGACCAGATCCGCCGAGCCGGGCCAGATGCTGGTGGACGGGCGGTCGACGAGGAAGTGCTCCACGTTGAGACCGATGTAGGCGGCGACGCGGGCACCGCCGGGCCAGCTGATCGGCGGACGCTCGGTGATCGGGCTGTAGTCGAAGAGTGCGTTGTCCGTCGGGTTCGTCATGCCGATACCGTAGAAGCTGACACCAGTGTCAGGTTCAACTCCGAGATCCCGGTGGGAGTCGATATGCGGATCGGTGAGCTCGCTCGGCGTACGGCGGTGAGCGAGCGGTCGCTGCGCTACTACGAGCAGCAGGGGCTGCTCACGGCCGACCGCACCGCCGGTGGTCAGCGCGACTATCCGGAGTGGGCCGTCGACCGGGTCGTTCGCATCCAGGAGCTGTTCGCCGCGGGCCTGCACAGCAAGAAGATCGCGCGGCTGCTTCCGTGCCTGCGGGACGCGGACGGCGGCCCCTCCGAGATCGCCACTCCCCAGCTGGTCACCGAGCTGATCGCCGAGCAGCGGCGGATCGACCGCACGATCATCGAACTGACCACCTCCCGTGACGTGCTCGGCGAAGTGATCGACGCGGCCTCGGAGCCGTCCGGGTCCTTATCGGATCGGTAAGAGCTGCCCCGATAGGCTGCCCGGAGCAACTCCAGGGGGTAGTCATGCGTTCGTTGCGAGCGATAGCCGCGGTGGTTCTCGTTGCCGTGAGCCTGGTCCACGTGCCGGCGGGGCAGGCCGTGCCAGCGCGAGCGGCCGGTTCGTCGCCGGAGGCGAAGGTCGTCGATCCGGTGCCGCTCCTCGAACTGCGCACCGCGGGCGGGAAGGGCTGGTTCTGGACGCTGTCGCAGGCGGAACAGTCTTCGGCGGTCGCGCGGTACGGCATGACGGCGCTGAGCAGCAAGTTGGGATACCTGCGCAGGCAGCCGTTCGAGGGGAGTCAGCCCGTTTTCCGGCTACGCTCCACATCCGCGCCGACGTACCTGCCGACAGCATCCGCCGACGAGCGCCAGAAGCTCGTGGCGTCCGGTCGTTTCGCCGACGAGGGAGTGCTGGGATACGCGGCCACCACCAAGCTCCCGGGTACGGACGCGCTGCTGCGGATGTCGAACGGCGCCGAGTGGCGAGTGGTGCCCGCCGCGCAGGAGAAGGCGTTCGCGGACCACGGGTATCGCACCGACGGCCCGCTCGGTTACGTCTGGACCGCGTTCCACCGCACCGGTGCGATCTACTTCGCCACCTGGGACAAGAACGGCAACCAGGCGATGATGCGCAATGTAGAGCAGGTTTACGGCAGGGCTCAGGATCCGTGGGGAGGGCTGCGCGACTTCGCGGGCGCCGGTGTGCCGCGCAACGCGTGGCACTGGCCGAAGGAAGACTTCTCCGATCGCCAGCCCGCCATCGGCTACTACGACGACTCCGATCCCGAAACGCTGCGCAAACAGGTCGCCCAGGCAGCCGGAGCAGGGCTGCGGTACTTCAGCTTCTACTGGTACTGGAACCCCGCGAACGGCGGCGGCGAGAACTACATCGACGGTCTGAAGTCCTTTTTGAAGGCTCAGAACCGGTCCGATATCGACTTCAACGTGCTTCCCTGCATGCACCCGTGGAAAGACGGCGACGTCGGCCTGAACATCCCGGACGAGCAGATCGCCAAGGCTGCGAACACCCTGGTCGACACCTACCTGACGCAGCCGAACTACCTGCGAGCCAACGACGGCAGGCCGATCATCGGGGTGTGCGACGCCCGCGGCATCGGAAACGGTTCGGTGTCCGGAATGGACAACGCGGATACCAAGCGCTTCAACGACGCCATCAGGGCGCGGGCGAAGGAGAAGCTCGGCGAGGACGTGCTCATCACCCTCAACGGCGGGCTTCCCCCGGCGGACACCGGGTTCGACGGCAGCCAGTGCCTCGGCCAGTTCGACGAATCCCGTTCCTACCAGCAGTACGTCGATCGCCAGCGCGACTTCTTCAAGGCATATCCGGGAATTCTGGTGCGCTGCGCGACTTCGGACTTCGATGAGCGGCCCCGGATCGGGATCCTGATCGGCGATCCCGGCCCGGACCCGGCCGCGCTGGCGAAGGCGTTCCGGTGGTTCCCGGACGCCGATCTGGCTCAGTACCGGCGGCTGCTCACCGGCGTCGGCACCGATATCGCCGAATCGACGAGGCCGTCCACAGTGGACAACTTTGTTTCGTTGTACGCCTGGAACGAATGGCACGAAGGCGGCTACATCGAACCGAACAAGCGGGACGGCTGCGCCTACCTCGACGCTACGCGGGCCGCGCTGAGCCTCACCACCGGCACAGGATGCGTCCCGAACCCGCACTAGCGCCGGTTCGCCGTGTCTTAGCGAGTGGGCATCGCGGCTCGGGCCGCGGCAGCGAGATCCTCGGCCTGGCGGTTCTGAGCAGCGGTCACCACCGCGCTGTTGGTCAGCGTGACATGCCCGCCGTTGATGTAGATGCCACCGGCGGATGCAGGTGAAGGATAGGAGCCTGTTCCGGGCTCGCCCGCGGCGTTGTCGCGGATCGTCCCTCCGTCGAGGGTGACGGTGTCGTAGAACACGCCGAGTCCGCCACCTTGGCCACCGTAGCCCGCTTGCCCCGGGTAACCGCCGGGGCCCGCGACACCGGCATCGCCACCCTCACCCGCTCGGTTACCGGAGATCTCGGTCTTCGCGATGACGGGGCCCAGCAGCTCGCCTTGCCTGGTGGACACGGCGATCCCGGCACCGATGCCGCACTGCCACCGGATCCCGCCCAGCCGCCGTCGGGACCCCCGGTGCCACCCTGACCGCCGTCGGCGCTGGTGTTGCCGCTGATGGTGCTGCCGGTGATGCGCAGAACGGCGCCTTTGCCGATGCCGCCGCCCGGCTTTCCCCCGCCGAAGGAATAGGTACCGACGCCATCGGGGGCGCGGCCGCCGGTGATGGTGACTTCGTTGAGGGTGAGGTCGCCCGAGTTGCCCTTGGTCTCGGGCAGTCCGAGTGCCCACCTGGTGTCCGCCGGGGAGGTGAGCGTGTAGGCGCAGTTCGGTGCCAGTGAAAGGGTGTCCGGTTCGCCGGAGGCGTTGGCGGCGGGATCGCAGCGAACGCTGGTTTCGGCGGCGTCGGCCGAGGGAGCGGCCAGTGCGAACGCTCCCAGCGCGGTCACCGCCGTGGTGGCGGAGAGCAGGGAGCGCCTTCGAAGTCATCCGGATCGCGGCATCGAGCACCCTCTCGGATGAGGAAATCGGGATGAAAAGATGCAGGGCGCACGCCTCGGACAGTTGTTGCCGGTGACCGGAACAAGTGAAACCCCAGGGGCGAGAACCCGCACCGCAAACATTAGGAGCACCGGCGACCGCGCCTCTAACGAGTATGGTCCACATCACACCGTGCTACGGAAAGCCAAGCCGTGCTGGGAAAAATAGCCGATCCGGGGGCGCTGAATGGCGTCGGCTCCCTTGCTCGGTGCCGTTCACCTGCGGATATCGCCCGGTTGGGGTATTTCCGCTGTTCGGGTGAGCGAGTTCCGCCGAACGGCATAACAATCGGACGCATGCGCGCAAGGCGATTCGCCACGATATCCGCCAGTATCGCTGCCACGGTGGGCCTGGTGGCTGTCGTGGCCACCTCCGGCGCGGTCGCTGCCCCGTTGCCGGGCGGGCTGGGGCCGTGTGCGGGAGATGCCTGCCCCGGTACCTTCCCGCCGATCAACAACGGCGGGTTCGCCGGCCGCGACAACGGCATCAACGTCTACGTCGGCGGCGAATTCCAGGTGCGCGGCGCGGCGGCGGAAGCCGAAGGCAGGGTCGTCGTCCTCGGCGACTTCGACATGGCGAAACGAGCGGGCGCGTCCGCCGCGTACAACGTCGGCATCGCCGGTGTCGGGTCGAGGGTGCCGCCGCCGGACGGCGCGGACTTCCTGACCACCGGCGGGGACGTGAGCGTCGCGAGTGGCCAGCGGTTGCTCGCCGAGGGGGGTGTCGTCCGATACGCGGGGGCGCTCAGCGGGACGGTCACGGGCAAGCTGGTGCAGGATCCGGACGCGGCCGAGCCCTACGCCGGCCTGCGCGCCGACCTGCGCCGGGCCAGCCACTGCTACGCCCGCCAGGACACCGAGCCGAGGCCCGCCACGGGGACGGCGCGCAACGAAGGCCATCGGACCCTGTTCACCGGCGACGGGAAGTCCGCGCTGCAGGTGTTCACAGTGGACTTCGACCTGACCGGGCGCGGCGGCGGGATGCAGGGGATCGAGTTCCAGGGCATCCCGGCAGGGGCGACCGTGCTGGTCAACATGACGGGCGCGGCACGGACGATCAACACCTACACCGGCGACCCCGGCGACCAGGACCCGCTGAACAAGCTGCGGGAACGGCTGCTGTGGAACTTCCCGGACGCCACCAGCGTGCGGGTCACCGGGGGCGCGCAGTTCCAGGGCAGCGTGCTGATCGGCAACCCCGGCAGCCTCGCGACGATCACGGTGCCCGGCATGAACGGCCGCTTCTTCACCACGGGGTCGCTGTTGCACACGTCGGAAGCCACCGGGGGCGGCGGGCAGGAGTTCCACGCCTACCCGTTCACCGGGGACCTGCCGGACTGCGTCACCACGCCGACCACCAAACCCACGACGACCACCAAACCCACGACGACCACGGCGCCGACGTCGACCACGACCACCTCCAGCACCGGGCCGACCACGACTACGTCCAGTACCGGGCCGACAAGCTCGACGACCACGAGCAGCACGGCGCCGACGACACCGACCACCAGTACCTCGGCGACGACGTCCACGAGCGGGCCCACCAGCAGCGCCACCACGACCAGCACGACGCCCGGCCCCGTGGTGCCTTCGTCCAGCACCACCGGCCAGCCGGTCGCGACCGGGACACAGCCGGGCAGCGGCCCCACCGGTGGCCGCCCGCTGGCTTCGACCGGGACCGACGTCCGCGGCACACTGGCCGTCGGCGGGCTGCTCCTGGTACTCGGAGGCGCACTGGTGGCAGTCACGATCCGGCGCAACCGCGGCGAATCCTGAGCACCGGCCACAGTGGACCGGAGGTCAGAGCACGGGCAGGTTCACGCCGCACGGCGCGGGCGGTGCGGACGGGTCGAGGCCCTGCTTGACCAAGCCGATCGCGCGTGCGGAGTAGGTCATCGACAGGTGATCGGAAAGGTCGAGCGCGCAGCCGTCCTGCAGCGTCACGTTCCGCACGGTGGCGCCGGGCCCGGCGGTGAGGAAGGCCGATGAGTACGGCGTGGTGACTTCGTCGTACTTCGTGGCGATCGCGAGGTAGCCGACGCCGGGCACGGTGTCGCCTCCCGCGTTCAGCTTCGCGAGGAACGGGGAGCCGACGACCTGCTGCTGTGCCGCCTCACCGAGCAGCAGCGGCGAGAACCCCAGCAGATGGAGGGTTTCCGCCAGGGTCGCGATGCCGCTGAGCGTGGTGCCGTGGTGCGTCGCGCCCAGTGACACCAGGGTGTGCACCTTGCCGGCGCCGCCCTCGAACTTCAGGTACTGGCGCGCCAGCATGCCGCCTTGGGAGTGGCCGACGAGGTCGACGTCGCCGGATCCGGTGGACGCGCGCACGCGGTCCACGAACGCCGCGAGGTCCTTGGCCGACTCGCCGATGTCGCCGTACCCCTTGACCGCGGGCGCCTGGCCGATCAGCCCGGGGCCGCGCGCGCCGTAGTTGAGCGCGAAGACGCAGTACCCGTCGCGCTTCAGCGCCGGGGACAGCTTGGCGAAGTTGTCGTAGCGGTTTTCCCAGGTCCCGTGCACCAGCACCACCGGCCGCGGGTGGGACGGCGACGGGGTGCAGGACCAGTCGTTCGCGCCAGGAGGGGTCGCGTCGGGGTTTCCGAGAGAATAGAGCAATGCCGTCGGGAAGCTCGGCAGCTCCGGGTCGGTGGCGGCCCGTGCGGGCGCTCCGATGCCGGTCAGCAGCGCGAACCCCGCCAGCAGCGCCAAAATCCTGGACACCTTGCGATTCCGGTTGATCATCGTCGACCCCTTCAACGGAAAGCGCTCGCATCGCGAGGCGAAAATGAACGCTATCAGTTTCCGAAGCGGAATTGTTTGTCAATTCACTGCGCAATGGGAACGGGAACTTTGTCAGTGGGTTGCGTACTTCTCGTCACGCGGCGGGCTTGTCAACCGACGATCGTCGGTGTTCAACACAAGTCGCTGTATGACAGTGTTTTTCTCACAAGTTGCCGATCTCGTCGCGTCGTGTCCGGGCAGGGCCGTCGCGACGACCGGGGGAAAGGACGCGATCATGCGCCTGAGCCGTCAACTACCCGTCGCGCTGCTGGGGGCCGCGCTCGCCGGCACCGTGCTCGCGGGACCCGCCGCCGCGGCGGACGACTACTACCGGGACGCCGAAGGCAAGAGCGGTGCCGAGCTCAAGACGGCGCTGCACACGATCATCTCGAAGATGGACAAGCTGAGCTACGACCAGGTGTGGGACGGGATCAAGGCGACCGACGAGGACCCGGCCAACTCCGCGAACGTCATCGACGTCTACTCCGGCAAGTCCCAGCCGAAGACCAGCAACGGCGGCGGCACCGGCGACTGGAACCGCGAGCACGTCTGGGCGAAGTCCCATGGCGACTTCGGCACCGCCACGGGCCCTGGTACGGATTTGCACCACCTGCGCCCCGAACAGGTCACGGTCAACTCCGAGCGCGGGAGCAAGGACTTCGACAACGGCGGCGGCGAGGTCGGAGGGGCACCGGGCAACCGCACCGACGACGACTCGTTCGAACCGCGCGACGCGGTCAAGGGCGACGTCGCTCGCATGATCCTCTACATGGCGGTGCGCTACGACGGCGCGCCGGACCTCGAACCGAACGACAAGGTCGACAACGGCTCGGCCCCCGCGATCGGCCGCCTGTCCGTCCTGAAGGCCTGGAGCGCGCAGGACCCGCCGGACTCCTTCGAACAGCACCGGAACCAGGTCATCTACGACCAGTTCCAGCACAACCGCAACCCGTTCGTCGACCACCCGGAGTGGGTCACGTCCATCTGGCCGTGAGCTGCGGCGAGGCTGCTTATGTGGTGCCTTCGTGAGTCCTATTCAACTATGGGGTCCATTCCGTTGGCCTGGTTTGCGGGCATCCGCTCGTGTTCCGGGGTGTTCGTTGTGACAACCTGCGAACCGGACGCGATATAGGCCACCGGAACGGAATCGCGTGCGGGTGCGGCGAGATACCTGTTTACCGTGGCGCGCAGTTGATCGGCGTGGCGATAGATGTCTTCGACGCAGTTGATCAAGATCCTGGTTTCGGTCTTGTGCTCGTCGAACACCCCCAGGTACTTCTTCGAGCGGTTGAACCAGAGCCGGGCTATCGGCTTCCGGTTGTTGTCGTCGAGCAGGACACCAAAGTAGGTCTTGGTGTCTCGAGCGACGACTCGGGCCGCTGGAACTTCACTGCAGACAATCGCGCGGACGACGTGATAGCCCTCCGCTTCGGCGTCAGTGGTGACGACTTCGAGCTTCAGGTCTTCTGTGGCAGTTTTCTCGGTTGGTTGCGATTTGGGTCCCGCTTCGGCTTGAGGTTCAGTGTCAACCGGAATGGCATAGGAATCTGTGCTGCCGAGTGCATTCTTCAGCCGATCGTTGACCTGCTCGTTGAGATACTGTCGGGATGCTTTCAGCACGAGTGGCAAGAACTGGTCGCGTATCCGCTGGGTGAAGAATCCGTCGTAAACCCTGGTTGTAAGGAAGCGAACCCACTCGTCCTCTGGCTCCTTGAACTGGGTTGTGAGGACTTTTTTGAGCTGGCCGATGTACTTGAGTTCACCGGCGGCGCTGATCACTGAATCGAGATCGAATGATTCCTTGGTCAGTTTTGCCAGTTCGGGAAGAAGTGTTTCGTCGATGTCGGTTAGGTCGAGCACGAGAAAAGGCTTGGCGTCCATGCGGTTGGGGGCATCGAGATCGGTGTAGAACTCGTATGTCTCGCCATTGGTAAGTACTGCGATCCTCGCGTTGGTGGTTGCGAAGTATCGGTACAGCTGTGAAGCGTGCTCGAGGCGCAATGGATCGGAGATCTTCTTGGTCTCAATTAGCAGCTGAACCTTGCCGTCGTGTTTTATTGCGTAGTCAATCTTTTCACCCTTTTTGATCCCAACGTCCACTGTGAATTCGGGGATGACTTCGGCGGGGTCGAATACGTCGTACCCGAGAACGCCGCTGATAAACGGGAGGACGAAGGCATTTTTCGTGGCTTCCTCGGTTGTTACCGTGGATTTGTGTTCACGAATCTTGGTGGCCAGTGCTCGGGTTTGCTCTGCGATGCCCACGACGGCTCCCTTCTGATGTCCGAGGTACGCATGCATGATGACGATCACGTCGCCGCGGGTGAAGGTGTCGTTACGGGTATTGTGGCACCGTAACCGCAGAGCAATGTCGGCGATTTCCGAGGCAGGAGTATGGTGTGCTTGTCACGAGCCTTTGTGGAAAGCGGGGAGTTGTGCCGCGAGTCTTTCGCCCAGTTCCTTGGTGACGGCGAACAGCAGGTCGATATCGGCTTCGGTGGTGAGCCAGTTGACGATCGCGGGCCGCAGTGCGGTGACACCCCGGTAGCGCGTGGTGCCGACGAAGACCCTGCCGTCGGCGACGATCGCGTCGCCGAGCCGCTGGTTCAGCAGGTCGGTGTCCACATCGGACAGTCCGGCCGGGCGGTAGCGGAAGCACACCACGCACAGCCGTACCGGGGCGAGCAGTTCGAAGCCGGGGGAGTCCTCGACCAGCTCGCCGAGGTGGTGCGCCAGGTCGAGGTGCCGTTCGACCATCGCGCGGTGCCCCTGCCTGCCGTAGGCCCGCAGGGTCGCCCAGATCGGCAGCGCGCGGGCGCGGCGTGACGATTCGGGGCCGAGGTTGTTGTAGTTGACCCGCACCTCGTCGGGTTCCGGGAGGTACGGCGCGTTCCAGCCGCCGAACGCCCTGCCGAGGATTCGCGGGTCGCGCACGAACGCGAAGCCGCTTTCGTAGGGCACGTTCAGCCACTTGTGCCCGTCGGCGATCACCGAATCCGCCCGTTCGACGCCGCGCACCAGCGGTGCCGTGCGCGGCGAGGTCGCGGCGAACAGCCCGAACGCGCCGTCCACGTGCAACCAGGCGCGATAGGACTCCGCGAGATCGGCCATCCGGTCGATCGGGTCGAAGTCCCCGGCGTTGACCTCGCCCGCGTTGGCGATGAGCACCGCGGGCGCGTCGAGTTCGGCCAGCCTGCGTTCCATCGCGGCGAGGTCGGCCGCGCCCGTGTCGTCGCGGGCGAACGTCTCGACGGCGTCCCTGCCGAGGCCGAGCACCTGCAACGCCTTGCGGCTGCTGGCGTGCACGTATCCGCTGGAGAGCACCGGCATGCGGGGCAGGCCGGTGAGCCCGTCGGCGGTGACGTCGACCCCGTGGCGATCGGCCCACCACCACCGCGCGCAGGCCAGCGCGGTCAGGTTGGCGAAGGTCGCGCTCGGGGTCAGCACGCCGCCGTGGCCTTCGGGCAGGCCGAACAGGTCCTTGAGCCAGCGCAGAGCCACCGTCTCGACATGGGTCGCGAGCGGCGACGACAGCCACAGGCCGGAGTTCTGGTCGAGCAGCGTCGCGAGCCAGTCGCCCGCCTGCGCGGCCGGTGTCGCGCCACCCACCACGAAGTGGAAGAACCGAGGGCCGGACGAGCGGGTCGCGGTGCCCGTGCCGACCCGCACGAGCCGGTCGACGGCGGCGAGCGTGCCGTCGCCGGCGTCCGGGAGCGTCCCGTCCAGTTCCGCGAGCAGGGTCTCCGCGCGGGTGTCGTGCACCAGCGCGTCCGAAAGCGTGTCCAGGTACGGCTTGACCGCCTGTGCGACGAGTTCGAACGCTTCGGTGGCGAGCTCGCGGTCGCCGAGCGGATCCGTCATGGGTCCAGATCATCACACCGGACCACCCAGCCGCCAGCATTTTCGGCTCCGGCGGACGCAGGCGCCGCCGAGTCTGTCCACTGGGGACAGCGGACTACTGCCCGCCGCCGATGCTCAGTTCATCCACGGGTTTCCGCTTCATCGCGAGCCTGCCCGTGATGGCGGTGACCGGCCACACGATCAGGAACGCGGCGTCGACCACCACGACGAACACCCAGATCGGCCCCGATGGCAGCACCGACCCGGTGGCGATCGCGATCGGCAGTACGGTGAACAGCGAGATCACCGTGCCCAGTGCCAGCGCCAGTACGCCGAGCACGGTGCCTTCCACGAACAGCATGCGCGTCACCTGCCGCCGGGTGGCCCCGGCCAGGCGCTGCAAGGCCAGTTCCCGCCGCCGTGACAGCACCGCCACCCCGAGCGTGTTGACCGCCGCGATCGCGGCGTACGCGATCGCGAGCACTGCGAGGAGGTAGCTGATCCACGCCTGCACGTCGACGCCGGTGGCGAACTCGGCGGCCAGCACGCCGCCGTCGCCGACGGTCGTGCCGGGCCCGGCGACCTGGCGTACCCCAGACGCCAGGTCGCCGGTGCCGCGGACGAGGATTTCGCTCGCCAGGCCGGTGCTCGTGTGCGGTGCCAGCAGTGCCGCGGGCACCACCACGCTCGGGTAGTTCGACGAACCGTCCAGCAGCGCGACCACCGCGACCTCCACGCGCGCGCCGTCGCCGAGCCGCAGGGTGACCTTGGCGCCCAGCCCGGCGCCGAGGTCCTCGGCTTCGGATCGGGGCAGCGCCACGGAAGCGCCGCCGAGGTCCCGCAACGACCCTTCGGCAACCGGCGTGTTCAGTACCGGGTCCGCGGTCTGCGCGTCGACGCCGAGCAGGGTGCTCGGGTCGCTGCCGTTGCCGTCGTAGGGCTCTTCGACCCAGCCCTTGCTGACCACCAGCGACGACACCGCCGTCACTCCCGGCACGCCGCGCAGCCGGGTCGCGAGATCGGGCGAGACGACCCTGTCACCGGAGGACACCACGACGTCGGCGCTCAGCTCGTCGGCGCGCGCCGCCGTCGCGGCCTCGCTCTGGGTGGTCTGCGCGTAGATGTTGCCGAGCGCGATCGCGGTGGCCAGCGTCAGCGGCGTCAGCACCGCGGCGAACTGCCGTGCCCGCGCCCTGATGTTGATCACCGCGATCGCGCCGCCGGAAAACCGCCGGAGCACCGGAACCGCCATACCCGCCAGGACATGCACCAGCTCCGGACCGAAGAGCCCGGCCGCGATGGAACCGGTGAGCACCGCGGGACCGCCGACCGCGGACGCCGTCTCCGGGTCGAGGAACATCGTGGCGACGGCGAGCGCGACGGTCGCGGCCGCGAAGGCCTTGCCCAGCGTCCTGCGCACGGGTCCGAGGTTCGCGGTCGGGATCGCGGCTTCGGACAGTGCCTGGATCGGCCGGGCCCTCGCCGCCGCTCTCGCCGCGAAATGCGCGGTGAGCCACGGAATCCCCAGCGCCAGCAGGAAACCGCCCGCGAACGGGACGAGTCCCTGGTGGAACACGAGCTGAGTGGGGAACACCCCCTGCGCGGTGCTCGCATCGAAGATCTGGCCGCCGGCGAGCGCGCCGGCGGGCAGCCCGCACACCGCGCCGAGCAAGGCGACCGCCATCGTCTCGGCGACCACCATGCGGTGTGCCTGCGCCGGGGTCGCCCCGCTGGCGCGGAGCAGGGCGAGTTCCTGCTGGCGCTGGCGCACCGAGAGGCTGATCGTCGCCGACACCACGAGCGCCATCACCACCAGGACCATGCCGCCGAACACCGCCGCGAGCAGGATCAGCGGCAGCCTGCTGGCGCCGATGCCGGTGTATTCGGCCGCGCCGCGGTCGTCGCCGGTCAGCACGCTCGCGCCGGGGGAGAGTTGCGCGCCGAGGCGTTCCGCGAGGTCGTCCACGTCCACACCGTCGGCGGGCACGACCCCGATCGCGTCCACTTTGTCCGATCGGGGGGACAGGCGTCGCGCGTCGTCCTCGGCGAAGAACAGCGCGGGTGCGTCGATGGCCCGCTCGCCGTGCAGGATGCCCGCGACGGTGAAGGTTTCCGCGCGCCCGCCGACGACGAGGTCGATCGGCGCGCCGACCTCGGCGCCGCGCCGGTCCGCCGACGCCTCGTCGAGGCTCACCTGGCCGGGTCGTGGTTCGGCGCCTTCGCGCACCGTGAACGGGGTCAGCGCGGCGGACGCCCAGTTGTGTCCGAAAAGGACATCGGTACCGGGTTCGTCTCCCGCGATGGTGGCGGCGAAGGTGATGTCCGGGACGGCTTTCGCCACACCGGAGGTGGCGGCGACCTTCGGCAGCACCGAAGGATCGACGCCGGCACGCTCGGGGTAGGCGACGGTCTCGCTCTCTTCGTCGGGGAGTTTGAACCCCTCGGAACCGGCCACGACCACCGGCGCGCCCGCGAGCCGCTGCGGGACCGCGCCGAGCCGGATGGCCGACTCCATCAGCCCGCCGCAGGCGATCAGCAGCGCGCAGCCGACGAGCACCGCGACGAACGTGGCAACCGAGGCGGCCGCGCGGAACCGCAGGCTCGCCAGCGCGAGCCTGGTCATCGGCCGGTTCACCGCGCCCGCCCAGTCAGTCCGGCCAGCTCGGCGGCCACCGCGTCCGCCCTCGGACGGTCCACTTCGGACACTATGCGACCGTCCACGAGGAACAGCGCGGAGTCCGCGTGGGATGCCGCGACCGGGTCGTGGGTCACCATGACCACCGTCTGGCCCGCCTCGGCCAGTTCGCGCAGGAGCGCGAGCACTTCGAGCGCGGTCTGGGTGTCCAGCGCCCCGGTCGGCTCGTCGGCGAAGGTGACCGCCGGGCGGACGGCGAGCGCCCTGGCCACCGCGACGCGCTGCTGCTGGCCGCCGGAGAGCTCGCCCGGCCGGTGCTTCGTGCGGTCGGTGAGGCCGACCCGGTCGAGCACCCTCGCGACCCACGCGTCGTCGGGTGCGCGCCCGGCGAGGATCGTCGGCAGCGTGACGTTCTCCCACACGGTGAGCGCGGGCATCAGGTTGAACGACTGGAACACGAAGGCGACCCGGTCGCGCCGCAGCACGGTGAGCTCGGTTTCGCCCAGCCCGGTCAGTGGTGTGCCCGCGAGTGTCACGGTGCCGGAGTCGGGCTGGTCGAGCCCCGCCGCGCAGTGCAGCAGGGTGCTCTTGCCGGAGCCGGACGGACCCATCACGGCCGTGAAGCTGCCCGCGGGAAAGCCGAAGGTGACACCGTCGAGCGCGGTGACAGCGCTGTCGCCGCGCCCGTAGGTCTTGCGTACCGCCTCGAGGCGGACGGGAGAGTTCGTCATGTCAGCCGCGCACCCGGTAGACGGATTCGGTGAGCCGCCAGAGCACGGCCACCACGAGGCCGCCGCCGACGACCGACCACAGCCAGAACGGCGGCGCGAAGTGCAGGCCGATCACGCACATCAGCAGCCAGACGGCGATCTGCACGACGTTCACCCCGAGCAAGGCCCAGGTGACCACCCGGCGCACGGTGACGAGACCAGCGGGTGGCACGCCGGGCAGCCCGTCGAGGACCCGCCGCACGGCGTCACGGGTGCCTGCCGCGTTCAGGCGGTCCCGGCGCTCGCCTGCCTCCTGCTCGGTGAGCGCGCCGTCTTCTCGGGCGCGGGCGAGCCGGCTCGCGACGCCCTCGCGGTCGGCGGCCGAAGCCGGGACCCGCTCGGACATGAGCATCCGCATGAGCAGCGGCGCTGTCTCGGTCATGGTGCTTCCCCAGTTTATTTGTGTAAGGTTCACACAGTTTAGGGAGCGCGGGTGACCAGGGCAAGGTCATACCCGTTTCAGGGCAGAGTGTCCGAATGGGAGCGCGCGAGCGTCAGTGCCGCAGCAGCACGCGGCCGAGGTTGCGACGCGACTCGATCAGCTCGACGGCCTCGGCGAGCCGGTCGAACGGCAGCGTCGTGGCGGCGGGACGCAAGGCGCCACCGGCCAGCAGCGCCCACAGCTCGGCACGCCGCTCGTCCACCAGCTCGGGCTGCCGCCTGCTGATGAGGCCGATGGAAAAGCCGATGACCGACTTCAGCTCACCGAGCAGGCTCCCCGCGTCCACGGTCCCGCCGCCCGCGCTGAAGGCGACGAGCCTGCCGTGGGGCGCGAGCGCGTCGACGCCCCGCTGCACCAGTTCGCCGCCGACGCCGTCGAGGACGACGTCCACCGGCTCACCCCAGCTTTCGCCGGAGTAGGTCACCACCTCGTCGGCTCCGCACGACCGCGCGAAGTCCGCCTTGTCCGCCGAGCCGACCGCGGCGACCACGCGGCTCGCGCCAAGGGCCTTCGCCAGCTGCACCGCGAGATGCCCCGTCCCGCTCGCCGCCGCGGTGACGAGCACCGACTCGCCCCGTTCGAAGCGCGCGGCGCGCAGCACCGACAGCGCGATCAGCCCGCCGCGCACCAGGCTCAACGCGTCACCGGCGTCGATTCCTCGCGGAACAAGGGAAATCAGCGCCGGAGATGCGAGCACGGCGTCGGCGTAGAGGCCCTCGAACACCACGCCGCCGACCCGATCGCCGATCTCGTACCCGGTGACCTCCGGCCCGACGGCGGCCACGTGCCCGACCATCTCGCCACCGGGGCCGCTCGACGGCATCGAGCCGCCTGCCAGCATGCGCACGATCCCGATCCCGACACCGACCGCTTCGGTGCGCACCACCAGCTGGCCCGGCCCCGGCACCGGTTCGGCCAGCTCCGCCACCTCGAACGGCTGCCTCGTACCCTGCCCGTCGAACCTGATGCCGCGCATGTGTCCCCCTTCGCCGATGATCTCCGCGGCAGCGTAGAGCATCGGATCCGGGTGACCACGCGAATAAACGCTCAGTGCCCTTGTCGGCACTGGTCGTATGGGGCAGCTCATGCCCCGAAGGGGGCCTTTGCGGCGTCAGATTCCCTCAAGGGCCCCTTCGGGGCGCGAGCGCGGAAGCGGGAAACGAGGGGCGAGCTACCGGGCCCCGGCTCATGCCCTGAAGGGAGCCCTCAAGGCATGAACGGCCCGCCCGCGAAAACCGAGAGCGCGGCCTCATGCTCCCCGAAGGGCAGGCGGTCAGGCGTCTTCCTTGAGCATGTCCGCGCACTTCTCGCCGATCGCCATCGTGGTGATGCACGGGTTGACCGCGACCAGGAACGGCATCGCCGAGCCGTCCGCCACCCGCAGGTTCGAGACGCCGCGGACGCGCAGGCGCGCGTCGAGGACGGCGTTCGGGTCGTTGTCGCCGCCCATTTTGGCGGTGCACGAGGGGTGGTAGACGGTGTTGTGGGTCTTGCGCAGGTAGTCGGCGATCTCGTCGTCGGTTCGCGCGCCGGCGCCGGGGGCGAGTTCGGTGCCGGCCCATGCGGCCATCGCGGGCTGGGCGACGATCTCCCGCGCGAGCTTGATGCCGTAGGTCATCACGCGGATGTCGTGCGGGTCGGTGAAGTACCGGGGGTCGACCTTCGGCTTGTCGCGGTAGTCCCTGGTGCGCAGCCGCACGGTGCCGTGCGACCTGCTGCGCGTCACGTTCGGGGTCAGGCAGAAGCCGTTCTCCGTGGTCGGGTAGCCGTACCGGAGCGTGTTCAGGTCGAACGGGACCGAGCCGTAGTGGAACATCAGGTCCGGCCGGTCGAGGCCGTCCTCGGTGGTGGTGAAGATGCCGATTTCCCACCACTGCGTGGAATCGCTCACCATCGGCTGCTTCGCGTCCCACTGGATCAGGCCCTCGGGGTGGTCCTGCAGGTTCGCGCCGACGCCGGGGGAGTCGTGCAGCACCTCGACGCCGACCTCGCGCAGGTGCTCGGCCGGCCCGATACCGGACAGCATCAGCAGCTTCGGCGTGTCGATCGCACCGGAGCTGACGATGACCTCGCGGCGCGCCTTGAGTTCGATGCCGTGGATCAGGTCCGGCGCCAGGTACTCGACACCGGTGCAGCGCTTGCCTTCGAAGGTGAGCCGCTTGGCCCGCGCTCCCGTTCGGATGTCCAAATTGGACCGCTTTCCGATGATCGGGTGCAGGTAGGAGACCGAGGCGGAGGACCGGGTGCCGTCCTCGCGCGCGTTGATCTGGAACCAGTTCGCGCCGTGTGTGACGGTGCTGCCCGAGTTGAACTCGGTGCGCGGGATACCGGCCTGTTCGCACGCTTCGAGCAGCGCGGCGCCAGCCGGGTCGCGCGGCGGGACCGAGCGGATCGTCACCGGGCCGGAGCGCCCGTGGTGCTCGCCCGGCCCGTCATTGGTCTCAAGCCGTTTGTACAGCGGGAAAACGTCCTCGGCCGACCAGCCGTCGAGCCCGAACGAAGCCCATTCGTCGAGGTCTTCGGCAGGCGCCCAGAAGGCGATGCACGAGTTGTGCGAGGAGCAGCCGCCCAGCACCTTCGCCCGCGCGTGCCGGAGGAACGAGTTGCCCGACTCCTGCGGCTCGACCAGGTAGTCCCAGTCGTACCCGGACTCCAGCAGGCCCATCCACTGGTTCAGCCGGAGCACCGCGGGGTCGTCCACATCGGACGGACCGGCCTCCAGGAGGCAGACGGTGACGCCGGGGTCCTCCGAAAGCCGCGCCGCGACCACCGATCCCGCGGTGCCGCCACCGACGACGACGTAGTCGAACTCCTCGTTCACTTAAGCGCTCTCCTCTCGAACCTCTTGGACCTCGGACGGGGGCTCGTCGGCCGCGGCCTTCGCCGCGTGATCGGCCAGCACCCCCACCTTCTTCCGTTGCACGAACCAGTAGTAGGCGAACCCGCCCGCCGCGAAGACCGCGACGAACAGCACCGAGCTCCACTGCAGGTACCAGTGGAACGGCGGGGTCGCGTTGTAGATCTCCGCGCGCGGCCAAGCCAGGTTCACCGTCCAGAACCCGCCCCACAGCACCGCGACGACGTTGACCGGCAGGCCCCACTTCCCCAGCGAGAACCGGCCTTCCGGCACGTTCTTCGGCGGCCACTGCCCGCGCAGCCGCTTGATGAGCATCGGCACGGTGACCATCAGGTACGAGATGTAGATCAGGATGATGGCAAGGCTCGTCACCGCCGAGAAGATCTGCGACGAGTTGATGTTCACCAGCAGCAGCACGATCGCGATCACGCCGATGAGCACCGCGGGCAGCACCGGGGTGCCGGTCTTCTTGCTCACCTTCGCGAGCTTCGAACCGCCGGGGAGCGCGTTGTCGCGCGCCATCGCGAACGCGATCCGGATCGCGGCCGTGTGCACCGCCAGCACGCACACCGTGATCGCGATGCCCACCACGATCAGGAAGACGCGGCCGATCGTGCCGCCGAGCGCGTCGGTGAGCACGAACTGCAGGCCCTCGGTCGCGAGCTGCGGCGCGTTCACGTCGCTCACCGCCATCAGCGCGAACAGGATGATCAGGCCGCCGAGCAGTGCCGAGGCGATGAGCGCGCGCAGGATCGCCTTCGGCGCGTTGCGGTGCGGGTCCTTCGACTCCTCGCCGAGCGAGGCGGCCGTGTCGAACCCGTACATCACGTACGACGACGCGATCGCGGCGATCAGGAACGCGCTGAGGTAGCCGCCGGTGTGGTTCGCGCCGGTGTCGAGCGTCTCGGTGACCACCTCGGGGCCGCGGACGAAGTGCGCGGCGAAGAAGATCACCAGCAGCACCGCGAACACCAGCTCGATGAACACGCCCGCGCTGTTGATCCGGGCCATCAGCTTCACGCCGAACGCGTTGACCAGCATGGTGAACACGATGAGCAGGCTCGCCAGCAGCACGCCGTTGGCCGCGTCGCTGGTGCCGGTGCCGTCACCGATGATCTGGAAGCCGCCCCAGATCTGGGGGAGCGTGCGCTGGTAGGCGAGCGCGGTCGCGGAGATCGACACGATCGACGCGAGCAGCATCATCCAGCCCGCCAGCCAGGCGAGGTGGTTGTTGGAGAGCTTCTTCGCCCAGTTGTAGACCGAACCGGCCACCGGGTAGTGCGCCGCGAGCTCGGCGAAGGTCAGCGCCACCATCAGCTGGCCGACGAACACCATCGGCCACGACCACCAGTACGCCGGGCCGCCCTGCCCGAGCCCGAGATAGGACAGCTGGAACACGCCGGTCAGCACCGAGATGTAGCTGATGCCCGCGGCGAAGGTGTGAAAACTGCCCAGTGTCCGCTTCAACTGGTTGGTGTAGCCGAAATCGCTGAGTTCCTGGTCGCCGCCACCCTGTGTGCTCAAGGCGCCTCCTGATCAGTCCACTATGGAATTTACGAGTTCAGCCCTGCTCGCCGGAGAACCACTTCGGCGGCACCGGGCGCAGGTTCTGGTAGATGTGCTTGGCTTCCTGGTACTCGGCCAGCCCGCTCGGGCCCAGCTCGCGGCCGAATCCGGACTGCTTGAACCCGCCCCATTCCGCCTGCGGGAGGTAGGGGTGGAAGTCGTTGATCCAGATGGTGCCGTGGCGGAGGCGATTCGCCACGCGCTGCGCGCGCGAAGCGTCGTCGGTGAACACCGCGCCGGCGAGGCCGTAGTGCGTGTCGTTGGCGATGCGGACCGCGTCGTCCTCGTCGGTGAACGTCTCGACGGTCAGCACCGGGCCGAACGACTCGTCGGTCACCGCGGTGCTGCCCTGGCGGACGCCGTCGAGCACGGTCGGCAGGTAGTAGTAGCCGCCCGCGAACCGCTCGCCCTCCGGACGCTTGCCGCCGGTGCGCAGCACCGCGCCCTCTTCGATCGCGGTCGCGACGTACTTTTCGACCTTTTCCCGGTGCTGCGCGGAGATCAGCGGCCCGGTCTCGGCGTCCGGGTCGAACGGCCCGCCGAGCCGGATCAGCTCCGCGCGGCGGACGATCTCGTCGACGAAGGCGTCGTGGATCCCCTCCTGCACGATCAGCCGCGCGCCCGCGGAGCACACCTGCCCCGAGTGCAGGAAGATCGCGGTGATCGCGTAGTCGACGGCGGTTTCGAAATCGGCGTCGGCGAACACCACGTTCGGGTTCTTGCCGCCGAGTTCGAGCGCGACCTTCTTGACCGTGGCCGCGGCGGAGGCGGCGATCACCTTGCCGGTGGCGAGCCCGCCGGTGAACGACACCAGGTCGACGTCGGGGTGTTCGGAGAGCGGGGCGCCCACTTCGCCGCCCGCGCCCAGCACGAGGTTCGCGACCCCGTCGGGCACGCCGGCGTCGGAGAGCAGGCGCATCAGAAGGATCGAGGTGTGCGGGGTCAGCTCGCTCGGCTTGAGCACGAAGGTGTTCCCGGCCGCCAGCGCCGGCGCGACCTTCCACACGGTCTGCAGCAGCGGGTAGTTCCACGGCGTGATCAGCCCGCAGACCCCGACCGGTTCGTACACGATCCGGCTGAACGCGTCCGGGTTCCCGGTGTCGACGACGCGGCCGGCGTCGTTTCCGGCGAGCTTGCCGAAGTACCGGAAGCACGCGGTGATGTCGTCCATGTCGAGTTCGCTTTCCACCAGCCGCTTACCGGTGTCGAGCGATTCCGCGCGGGCGAACGCGTCCTTGCGCTGTACGAGCAGGTCAGCGGCGCGCAGCAGCGCGTCACCGCGCTCGGCCGCGGGGGTGCCAGGCCACGGGCCGTTGTCGAAGGCGTTCCGTGCCGCCGCGATGGCCGCCTCGGTGTCCTCACGGGTGCCTTCGGCGACCTCGGCCACCAGTGAGCCGTTGGCGGGGCACCGGATCTCGCGGGTACCGCCCTGCTTCGCTCCGACCCAATTGCCGTTGATGAAAAAGTCCGCCATCAACCTCTCCAGTTTGGACAGTGCGTGCCACAGCGCGGGCCCGGCCCGCGCCGGATCGGAATCCTACGCTGAAAACGGGCCGCACCGCTCATTCAGCGGTGCGGCCCGTGACGTTCCGTACGGTTCAGACGGCGAGCGGCTCCGGTGCGTAGTACTCGCGGGGCCTGCCCTTCGAATCGAAGGCCGCCGCGATCTTCATGCCCGTCTTCTCGATCGCCTGGTAGCTGAGCAGCGCGACCGGGATGGCGAGCGCCAGCAGCGCCACCGCCGTCACGACGAACGCGGAGGGCGACCCCGTCGACGGAAGCACGCCCAGCGTGTCGAGCACGCGCAGCACCGGCTCGTGCCACAGGTACAGGCTGTAGCTGGCGAGCCCGACGGTCACCGCCGGCCGCCAGCTCAGTATCCGCGGCGGGGGAACCGTCGTGAGCGTCGTGCTGGCCACCACGAACGCGCAGCCGACCGCGACGACCGGGTGCAGGAACGGGTCCGGGAGGTACCCGTTCGAGCGCACCCAGTGCGCCAGCACGATCACGCCGAGCCCGAACAGCGCCGAGGTCCACCGCGACCACCGGTGGGCGAGCTTGACGCCGGCGGCGGCCAGCACCGCCATCAGCAGCCCGATCGCGAACAGGTCCAGCTTCGCCATCGGGCCGAACCAGGTGGACCACGACGAGGACGGCCGGTGCCAGACGAACTTCGCGAGCAGCTTGTAGGTGAGGCTGAGCGCGACGAGCGTGCCCGCGCCGCCGTAGAGGACCGCGAGCTTCGCCCGCTTGCTTTCCAGCCGCGCGCAGACGCGGTAGGCGAGCGAACCGAGCAGCGCCAGCAGCAGGTAGAAGTGCATCTCGTCGGCGAGCGACCACGCGGGTCCGTCGGTCCAGAAGATGTACTGGTCGCTGTAGACGTGCGTGAAGGTCAGGTGCAGCAGCAGGTCCTGCCAGTGGCCGGGCAGTTCCGGGTTGGACACGAACCAGACCACCAGCACCACGATGAAGTAGGCCGGGATCAGCCGTGACACGCGCTTGATCAGGAACACCTTCGCCGGCCTCGGCCCCGATTCGCCGAGCGCCGCCTTCGCCACCGGTAACCCGAGCAGCAGCCCGGACAGGACGAAGAACAGTGCGACGAACAGGTCGGTGCTCATCATCACTTCGTGCCAGACGGTGCCTTCCAGCGGCCACTTTTCGTTCCGGTTGAACTGGTAGGCGTGGAACGTCGCGACCGCGATCGCCGCGAGTGCGCGGTAGACGTCGAGCTGGAACCGGCGCGGCGGGGCGGCCTCGCGCGTGACCTTCCTCGCCGACGGCAGCACCGCGGTCACGCCGTGCGCTCCCGCGTGGACGGTGCCTGGCGCGGGGTGATCGCCCACTTGCGCTCGCCGGTGAGCTCCTTGATCTGCGCGACCCTGGCCACGTGGTTCTTGAACTCGGTGTAGAAGAACGTGGACACCACGAGGTAGGCGAGGAACCAGCGGGGATGCTTCCGCACGTCCGGCGCGGCGAGCCGCCACGCGAACAGCACCTGGCTCGGGCCGGAGGACAGCGTGTAGATGGTGCACAGCACGAACACCGGCACGAACCAGTCCATCTTCCCGAACCCGCCGTCGCGCCAGAAGATGAACGCCACCACCGGGATCATCTGGATCGACAGCCACGGGTAGACCTCGCGCCAGCCGAGCAGGAACGTGATGCCGAGCTTGTTGCGCACGGTCAGCGCGTTCGAGCGCAGTGCCGGGCCGAGGTGGCGGCGCGACACCTGGAACCAGCCCTGCGCCCACCGCACGCGCTGCTTCCACAGCGCGGACAGCGTCGCCGGCGCCAGTTCCCTGCTGATCAGGGCGGGGTCGTTGACCACCGTCCGGCCCGAGAGCAGCACGCGGATCGACGAGTCGATGTCCTCGGTGAGCATCTGGCCGTGCATGCGGGTCTCGTGCAGCACCTGCGTGCGCCAGAACCCGTTCGAGCCGCCGAAGAGGCCGAACCCGTGCAGCTTCGCCCGGCCGGGGTGGTTGACCGCGTAGATCGACTCGAACTCGACCGCGACGGTCCTGGCGACCCACGACGCGTCGCCGTTGCGGATGAGGCAGTGTCCCTGCACGACGTCGGCGCCGTGCGAGAGCCAGCGCCACGCCCTGCCGAACGCGTCGGGCGCCGGGTGGTGGTCGGCGTCGAAGACACCGACGAACTCGCCCGTCACGAGTTCGAGCGCCGCGTTGACGTTCTGCGCCTTGGATGTGGAGTAGGGGACCTTCAGCACGACGAGCCGGGGATCGCGGGCGGCGAGGTCGTGCAGCTCCGCTTCGATCGGCATCGAGGTCGGCGTGTTGTAGGCCAGGATCACCTGGAGCGGGCCGCCGTAGTCCTGGCGCAGGAACGCGTGCAGGGTGTCGACGATCGTGGCCGCCTCGTTGGGGAGGTAGGCCGGGATGATCGCGGACGCGGCGGGTTCCGGTGCCGCCGCCTTCTTCGGCGGGCGATCGGGGTCCAGCGCGAAGAAGTTCTCCGTCCAGATCACGATCGCGGTGACCACGAGCGAGGCCGTGACCACCAGGTACACCGGGGTCGCGAGGTCGATTCCGTCCGCGTAGAAGGACACGAGCAGCGCGAACGGCACCGCGATGCCGAGCACCAGGGTGGCCAGCGACTGCAGTGTCGTGCGGAGCGGGCCCGTCGACTTCTTGCGCTTCGGCGTCGACGGGGGTGCCCACTTGCGCGGGATCAGGTCGAGCTGGCTGGTCGCCAGCTCGGCCGCCTCGGTGGCCCGTTCGACGAGCTTGTGCGGGTCCATGCTCACCGGCCGGTCGGCGGCGTCGGCCCAGCCGATCACCGGTGTGATGGTGAGGTGCTCGTCGCCGAGCTCGATCGGCAGCCTGGCGAGCCGGGTGGAGATGCTCCCCAGCCTGGCCTTCACCTGCCAGTTCGCCGCGCCGCACAGGGTCAGGATCACCCCGCCGTGCTCGTCGGGCGTGATGTGCTCCTGCTCGGACAGCTCGGTGCGCAGGATCCAGGCGACCTGTTCGAGCACGCGGTCCAGCCCGTGCTTGCCGAACCGGGATTCGATGCGGGGCGCTTCGACGAAGCGCACGACCGCGACGTTCGGCGGCCTCCGGTGGCTCGCCGGCCTGCTCAGCACGCGCAGGGTGTGCTGGTGCCACCGCTCGTTCGGCGCGAACGCCGCGTGGGCGGCTCCCGGTTCCGCCGCCTTGGCGTACCGGGTGTCTTCTCGATGGACAAGTGTGGCTCTGGCGTCTTCGTTGGCGCCGCCGTTTCTCTGCTCGCCTGCTTGCTCGGCGAGCCTCCGCTGGTCAGTCATCTCGATCGACGGCTGAAGGAACGGCACGGCGTCGGTTCACCTCCGCGTATCATGGCTCGCTTTTGTGTTCATCCGTTCGTGGGGCACGCTACGAGTGGTTACTGCATGCGCGCCTAGTCCACTCCGTTAAGTGAGAGTGAGTTCACATACTTCGGTATCCGACTGTTAATTTCCCACTCCCAGTGACTACTTGACAGGGGGTTGGCCTGAACGGGCCAACGGCCGTTCGACCGAATGCCGAAACGTGACGGCCGCCAAACCAACGCCTCCGAGGGAGGCGATGGCGCGCGCGGCTCTCCTAGACTGGGCCGATGCCCGCGTGGACCGCGCGGGTGCGGAGACCAGGTGAGGTGGAAGCGTGGAACTGCTGGCGTCAGTCCAGGGACCGGCGGCACTCAAACGCATGAACCCGGACCAGCTCGCCAAGCTGGCTCACGAGATCCGGGAGTTCCTCATCGACAAGGTCCGGCTGGCAGGCGGTCACCTCGGCCCGAACCTCGGCGTCGTCGAGCTGACCATGGCGCTGCACCGGGTGTTCGACTCCCCGCAGGACGCGATCGTCTGGGACGTCGGCCACCAGGCCTACGTGCACAAGATCGTCACCGGCAGGCACCAGGGCTTCGACCGGCTCCGCCAGGTCGGCGGCGTCGCGGGCTACCCGATCCGTGCCGAGAGCGAGCACGACTTCGTGGAGAACAGCCACGCCTCCACCGCCCTGTCCTATGTGGACGGTCTGGCGAAGGCGTTCCAGCTCTCCGGCGGCGGCAGGCACGCGGTCGCCGTGGTCGGCGACGGCGCGCTCACCGGCGGCATGTGCTGGGAGGCGCTCAACAACATCGCCGCCGGCCCCGACCGCCCCGTGGTCATCGTGGTGAACGACAACGGCCGCTCCTACTCGCCGACGATCGGCGGTCTCGCCGACCACCTCGCGTCGCTGCGACTGCAGCCCGGTTACGAGCGCTTCCTCGACGGCGGGCGCGCGATGCTGCAGCACACCCCCGTCGTCGGGAAGCCGATCTACGCGGCGCTGCACGCGGCCAAGGCCGGGATCAAGGACGCGCTGAGCCCGCAGGTGATGTTCTCCGACCTCGGCCTCAAGTACCTCGGCCCGGTCGACGGGCACGACCTGGTGGCGCTGGAGAAGTCGCTGCACAGCGCGAAGACCTTCGGCGGACCGGTGATCGTGCACGTCGTCACCGAGAAGGGGCACGGCTACCCGCCCGCGGTGACCGACGAAGCCGACCAGATGCACCAGACCGACCCGATCGACCCAGCCACCGGCAAGCCGAAGCCGAAGGGGCGGAGCTGGACGGCGGTGTTCGGCGACGAGCTCGCGAAGATCGGGGAGGAGCGCGACGACGTCGTCGCGATCACCGCGGCGATGCAGCGCTCGGTCGGGCTGCAGAAGTTCGCCGAGGCCCATCCGGACCGGTGGTTCGACGTCGGCATCGCGGAGCAGCACGCGGTCACCTCGGCCGCGGGCCTGGCGATGGGCGGCATGCACCCGGTCGTCGCGGTGTACTCCACCTTCCTCAACCGCGCCTTCGACCAGCTGCTGATGGACGTCGCGCTGCACCGCCAGCCGGTGACCTTCGCGCTCGACCGCGCCGGGATCACCGGTCCGGACGGCCCGAGCCACCACGGCATGTGGGACCTGTCGCTGCTCGGCATGGTGCCCGGCATCAGGGTCGCCGCGCCCCGTGACGCCGAGACCCTCCGCGAAGAGCTGCGCGAGGCCGTCGCGGTGTCCGACGGCCCGACCGTGCTGCGGTACTCGAAGGGCTCGGTGGTCGAATCCGTCCCCGCGGTGGAGCGGATCGACGGCGTCGACGTGCTCTACCGCCCTCACGACGGCGCCGGGACGGACGTCCTGCTGGTGGCCGTCGGCGCGTTCGCCCCGCTCGGGCTCGCCGCCGCCGACCGGCTGGCCGACCAGGGCATCGGCGTCACCGTCGTCGACCCGCGCTGGGTCCTCCCTGTGCCGGAGGCGCTGGTCAAGCTGGCCGAGCAGCACCGGATGGTCGTCACCGTCGAGGACAGCGGCAGGCACGGCGGGTTCGGCTCCGGTCTCGACGCCGTGCTGCGCGACGCCGACTGCCCGGTCCCCTTGCGCGATCTCGCGGTGCCGCAGCGGTTCCTCGACCACGGTTCGCGGGAAGAGGTGCTGGCCGGGGTCGGCCTGACCGCGCAGGACGTCGCGCGCAGGGTCACCGAGTGGGCCGCGAACCTCCTCGGCCAGCCCCAGCGCACTCGGGTCGACGCCACCGACGCGGAAGCCACCAGCAAGGAGTCCTGAAAGCGCTCCTCGGGGGTGGCTCACCTGCCCTGAAGGGAGCTTCCGATGCCGAAAGGCTCCCTTCAGGGCGTACGGCATCGCCCTGGGTAGGCTCGCGGCGTGGAGATGTTGCACCTGCGCTACTTCGTGGCGGTCGCCGAGGAGCTGAACTTCTCGCAGGCCGCGAAGAAGCTGCACATGGCGGCGTCCCCGTTGAGCCAGCGGATCAAGGATCTCGAGCACGAGCTGGACCAGCAGCTGTTCAACCGCAGCACGCACAAGGTGGCGCTGACCCAAGCGGGCGAGGCGCTGCTCCCGCTCGCCCGGGATGTGCTCGACCGCGTCTCGTCGATCCCGTGGAAGGTCCGCGAAGCCGCCCGCCCCGGCCGCAGCACCCTGTTCGTCGGGATGCCCGCCGGGGTGCACCCCGCGCTGCGTGAACGGGTGAAGGACCTGGAGGAGCGCACCCGCGAAACGGCCGAGCTGAAACGCTGGCCCGGCGGCACCGCCGAACTGGTCGCCGACGTGCGCGACGGCAAGCTGGCGCTCGCGCTGGCCAGGCTCCCGGTGACCGACCCCGCCCTCGAAGTGCTGCCGGTGATGACCGAACGCCTCGGCGCGGCCGTCCCCGCGGACCTGTTCCCCGGCCGCACCTCGCTCACCGTCGCCGACCTGACCGGACTGTCCTATGTGGCCGATTCGGCCGATTCGACGCCCGTCTATTTCGACGAGCTGGACGGCCGGCTCGCCGCGGCCGGGGTGAAGAAGCGCATCAAGCTTTCCTCGTCCGGTTACGCCGGTATCGCGGAGCTGGTTTCCACCGGTATCGCCTTCTCGATTTCCATGCTCGACCCCGGCTCGCCGATGCAGCTCTACCGCCTGGACAACGTGACCATCCTCCCGCTGGAAGACTTCGAGGCGACCCTGGAAACCGGCCTGGTGTGGCGCGCCGACCGCGGCGGTCATGGCGGCGACCTGGAGGGACTGGTCAGCCGCGCACGCGAGGTCTTCGCCGACCCGCTGGAGACCTGAGCGCCCCGAGCGCATCAGCCGAATCCGGTGGGATCTTCGGGGTAGCTGCGCCGGTTGGGCGCGGTGCGTGGAGGTACTTCCGCATGGCGCTGGGTGGCCGGTAGTTTTCATTCAAGCGCAATTGACCCATGGTGCGCTTATCCCCTGGCGCTTGTTGGCAGTTCGGCGAACAGGGGCGACGATCCGTGATCCCCGTGCCGGATTTCCAACCTGCGCGCCGCCACCTTCTCCTGACGCCGCCGCTCGTACCCCTCCGGGTCGACCCGCATCAACAACGAGTCGACCAACCTCCGCAGTGCGGCGGATTCCGGTTCTCGAACCTCCCCGCTAACTGAGAGTCGATTTCGGCGGCCACCTCTTCCGACGCGCACGCGGTCGCCTCGAACGCACGGGAGGCCGCGTACTCGTCAATGAGCCCCGCTTCCATCGCGGCCAGGGTGCACGGCAGGTATGAGGTCAACGCGTCAGCGAGCGCCACCTTCCGCTCCGCCGCAGCCTGCGTCACGGCATGCAGCAACCCCACCTGCCCCACGGTGGATCTTCGTGAGGACACTTGCTCCATCTCCGCTATTTCGCGCAGCAGCGTTGCCTGCTGATACCGAATAACCCGCAACCGCCGAGCCGCCGAGCCGCCGAGCCGCGGAGTCGGAAAGCACGCGAACCCGATAAAACTCTTCTTCAGAAGACATGTCACGATTCTGTCAACCAGCAAAACGTTTTCCGTCACCCAATCAGGTGCAGGAAAGGTCACAGCTTGCCACAGCGGGACCACAACGACGCAAACAGCTAACGGGACCGACAATGCGTCGGGAATGGCACGTCAAGGCGATCAAGGAAATCCGTTCCCCACGGCGCGCCGCAGGCGTGCTTCAAACTCTCGCCGTCCCCCTGGGAATGGTATGACCACCCCAATCACACCATTATGCGCTTCTTGATCGTTCCCTTCCCGGAAAGACCCGATTACCGTCGAAACCAGAGCAGAGACCACGAGGAGATGACGGAATGAACACCGGACCACTGACCGGCATAAGGGTGATCGACCTCTCCACCGTCGTAATGGGCCCCTACGCCGCACAGATCCTGGGTGACCTCGGCGCCGACGTGATCAAGATCGAGTCCCCCGCCGACACCGTGCGCGTCGGCCAGTACCGGACCACTCCCGGCATGACCCCGCTCAACCTCAACGTCAACCGCAACAAGCGGAGCGTGTCGCTCAACCTCAAGGACGAGCAGCAGAAAGAGCAAGCGCTCGAACTGATCGACACCGCCGACGCGATGATCACGAACATGCGCCCCGGCGCGCTGACCAGGCTGGGCCTGGACTACGACGAGATCGCCGCCCGCAACCCGAAGCTCGTCTACGCCCACGCCCAGGGCTTCCGCAGCGACTCCGGCCAGGCCGGCAACGCCGCCTACGACGAGACCGTGCAAGCGTCCTCCGGTCTGGTCGACATCGCGAACCGCGCCCTCGGCGAGCCGGTGTACCTGCCGACGATCCTCGGCGACAAGGTGTCTTCGCTGACCATCGCCTACTCGGTGCTCGCGGCGCTGCTGCACCAGCGGAAGACCGGCGAAGGCCAGTACGTCGAGATCCCGATGACCGACACGCTGATCGCGTTCAACCTGGTCGAGCACCTTTCCGGGCACGTCTTCGAGCCCCCGCAGGGAGAAACGGGCTTCCCGCTGTCGATGTCGAAGGGGCACCGCGCGGTCCGCACCAAGGACGGCCTCGCCTGCGTGATCCCGTACAACCCGCAGAACTTCCGCGACTTCTTCGCCGCCGCGGGCAGGCCCGAACTCGCCGAGGACCCGCGCGTCAACGGCGACGCGATCGACAACGCCGACACCGAGGCGCTGGCCGCGATGATCGAGGACTGCGCCCCGGCGCTGACCACCGCGGAATGGGCCGAGGTCTGCGCGAAGCACAGCATCCCGATGGCGCCGGTCCTCGAACTGGACCGCGCGGGAGAAGACGACTACGTCCGCGACGGGCACCTGCTCGACAGCGTCGAGCACCCCAGCGAGGGCACCATCCGCTCGGTCGGCATCCCGGTGCGGTTCTCCGCGACCCCGGCGTCGGTCCGCAGCCTCGCCCCGCTCCCCGGCCAGCACACGGCCGAGGTCCTGAGCGAACTCGCGAAGTAAGGAGAAAGCCATGAGCACGCCCGAAGTCCGCACCGAGGCCATCGGTTCGACACTGCTCATCACCATCGATCGCCCGAACGCCCGCAACGCGATCGACGCCGCCACAGCCGCCGGAATCGCCGAAGCGCTGGACCGGCTGGAGACGGACCCCGCCCTCCGCGCCGGGGTGCTGACCGGAGCCGACGGCACGTTCAGCGCCGGGATGGACCTCAAGGCCGCGCTACGCGGTGAATCCCCGTCGATCGAGGGCCGCGGGTTCGGCGGCCTGACCGAGGCCGAGACCACGAAACCGCTGGTCGCCGCCGTCGAGGGCTGGGCGATGGGCGGCGGGTTCGAACTCGCGCTCGGCTGCGACCTCATCGTCGCCGCAGAGGACGCCAAGTTCGGGCTGCCGGAGGTCAAGCGCGGGCTGATCGCCGCGGGCGGCGGGGTGATCCGGCTGCCGAAGCGGATCCCGCACCACCTGGCGATGGAGTTCCTGCTCACCGGCGAGCCGGTCAGCGGCGCCCGCGCGGGCGAACTCGGCCTGGTCAACCGCGTCGTCGAGAGCGGTGAGGCCACCGCCGTCGCGCTCCAGCTCGCCGAGCTGATCACCGCCAACGCGCCGCTCGCGCTCGCCGCGGTCAAGAAGATCGTCCGTGCCGCCGAAGGCATCTCCGAACCGGAGGCGTTCTCCTTGCAGCGCAAGGAAATGTCCCAGCTCATGCAGTCGAAGGACGTTCGCGAGGGAATGACCGCCTTCGCCGAGCGCCGCGACCCGAAGTGGGAAGGGAAGTAAGCTCGATGAAGACCGAAGAAGTTCTTCAGCACGTGACCACCCCGCTGGTCAACCCGGCGTTCGCACCCGTGGTGCCGCGGTTCACCGATCGCGAGTACCTCAACATCGTCTACCGCACCGACGAAGCCGCCCTGCGCGCCGTCGTGCCGGAGCCGCTCGAAATCGAAGAACCGTTGGTGCGCTTCGAGGTCATGAAGATGGGCGACGTCAGCGGGTACGGCCCGTACACCGAATCCGGCCAGGCGATCCCGGTCACCTTCGACGGCGAACGCGGCGAGTACCTGCACGCGATGTACCTCGACAACTTCCCGGCCACCGCGTCCGGGCGCGAGGTCAGCGCCTACCCGAAGACGATCGGGTCGCCGAGCCTGTTCGCCGACAACGGAGCGCTCGTCGGCACCCTCGACTACGGCTCGCAGCGCGTCGCCACCGCGACCATGGGCTACAAGCACCACGTGCTGGACCTCGCCGAGGCGGCGGCCCAGATCACCGTGCCGACGTTCATGCTCAAGTTCGTCCCCGGCTACGACGGCGCGCCCCGCGTCGCGGAGCTGGTCCGCACCGAGATCACCGACGTCGTGGTGAAGCAGGCGTGGGCGGGACCCGCCCGCCTCCAGCTTTTCGAGCACGTGCTGGCGCCGCTGGCCGACCTGCCGGTGCGCGAGATCGTTTCGGCCAGCCACATCCTCACCGACCTGACCCTCGCCCCCGTCAAGCCGGTGCACGACTACCTGAAGGGAGTCCGGTCATGACAGTGTTCGAGGAAGCGGAGTTCAAGCACGCGGCGGTGATCGGCGCAGGCACGATCGGGCTGTCCTGGACGGTCCTGTTCGCCGCGCACGGCATCCGGGTCGCGGTCTCCGACCCCCGGCCCGACCTGGCGGACGCGGTCGACGCGGCGCTGAAGGAGTTCGCCCCGCACCTCGCCGAACGCGGTCTCGACGTCACCGGCATCGCCGATCGCGTGCGCCTCGCGGCCGATGTCACCGACGCCGTCCGCGACGCGGATGTGGTGCAGGAGAACGGTCCCGAGAACCTCGAGTTCAAAAAGGACCTGTTCGCCACGCTCGTCGCCGAGGCACCCGCGCACGCGCTGCTGCTCAGCTCGTCGTCCGCGATCCCGTCGACCGCGTTCACCGGCGAGCTGGCGGACGCGTCCCGGGTCCTCATCGGACACCCGTTCAACCCGCCGCACCTGATCCCGCTCGTCGAGGTGGTACCGGGGGAGCGGACCGGCGCCGACGCGGTGACCCGTGCGGTGGAGTTCTACCGCCTGCTCGGCCGCGCCCCGGTGGTGGAGCGCAAGGAGATCCCCGGTTTCGTCGGCAACAGGCTGCAGAACGCGCTCAACCGCGAGGCGATCTACCTGGTGGAGCAGGGTGTCGTCAGCCCGGCCGAACTGGACGAGGTGATCACGAACTCGCTCGGCATCCGCTGGTCGACGGTGGGCCCGTTCCTCGGCTCGCACCTCGGCGGCGGCCCCGGTGGGTACCGGCACATGGCCGAGCACATCGGCGTGTCCATGAAGAAGATGTGGGCCGGTCTCGGCCAGCCCTCGCAAGGCCCGGAAGAACAGGAACGGCTCATCGAGGCCGTCGAAAACGCTTACGGCTCCTCCACGTACTCGGAACTGACCGAGGCGCGCGACCGCAGGCAGCTCGCCGTGCTGTCCGCTTTGGACGGTACAAGGGAGGAGAACTGAGATGACCACGCTCGAAGACCAGCTGACCGCGGACTTCTACGACTACGAAACCCTGTTGTCCGAAGAGGAGCGCAAGGTACTGGTGCAGGCGCGCACCTTCATGCGCACCGAGATCAAGCCGATGGTGAACGAGGCTTGGGCGAAGGGGGAGTTCCCGAAGGAGCTGATCGCCAAGTTCCGCGAGCAGGGCCTCGCCGGAGTGCCCTACGAGGGTTACGGCGATCACCGGCCCGCGGCGAGCAACCTGCTCGTCGGCATGATGTCGATGGAGCTGACCCGCACCGACCCTTCGGTGTCCACCTTCTTCGGTGTCCACAACGGACTCGCGATGTACTCGGTGTACGCGGGCGGAAGCCAGGAGCAGCGCGACCGCTGGCTCCCGCCGATGGCCGCGATGGACAAGATCGGCGCGTTCGCGATGACCGAACCGCTCGGTGGCTCCGACGTCGCGGGCGGCATGCGCACCACGGCGAAGCGCGAAGGTGACACCTGGATCCTCAACGGTGCCAAGAAGTGGATCGGCAACGCCACCTTCGCTGACCTTGTGATCGTGTGGGCCCGCGACGTCGACGACAACAAGGTGAAGGGTTTCGTCGTCGAGAAGGGCACTCTGGGTTTCGTCCCGGTCAAGATCGAGAACAAGATCGCGTTCCGGATCGTGGAGAACGCCGAGATCACGCTCACCGACGTCCGAGTCCCCGAGACGAACCGCCTGCAGGGCATCGATTCCTTCCGCGACGTCGCGGAGATCCTGCGCGCCACCCGCGGCGGTGTCGCGTGGCAGGGCCTCGGCGTGATGATCGGCGCCTACGAGCTCGCGCTGGACTACGCGAAGGAGCGCAGGCAGTTCGGCCGCCCCATCGCGAAGTTCCAGCTCGTGCAGGACCTGCTGGTGAAGAGCCTCGGCAACATCACCGCCTCGTGGGGCATGCTGGTCCAGCTCGCCAGGCTGCAGGACGCGGGGATCTTCAAGGACGAGCACTCGTCGCTGGCGAAGGCGTTCGTCACCTCCCGCATGCGCGAAGTCGTCGCGTGGAGCAGGGAGATCTTCGGCGGCAACGGGATCGTGCTCGATTACGACATCGCCCGCTTCTTCGCCGACGCCGAAGCGATCTACTCGTTCGAAGGCACCCGGGAGATGAACACCCTGATCGTCGGCAAGGCGATCACCGGGGAGAGCGCGTTCGTCTGAGCCGTTCGTCGTGAGAAGCCGCCTCCGCGCAGTCCTCTTCCGCGCGGGGGTGGCCGCTCGTCGCGACGGGGCGTCCGCCCGCGGAAACCCGCCTGCGAGTGTCGTACCGCGGTGCTACAACGGTGTTACTCCAAACAGCGGGGTGGGACGGATGACAGCGGGAGCGAGGCGCTTCGCCCGGCACTGCCGGGACGGGTTCTCGCGTGCCGACGAGCACCGGGAACCGGCAGCACCGAAGGAACCAGCCACGGGGGAGGAAGAGCCTGTTAACGAGGGGGAGCCGGTCAGCGGAGGCTCGCGCGCTGAGCGCGAGTGAGCGAGGCGAGTACCAGGTCGTAGGAGTCGTCGACGAGGCTGAGCACCAGGTCGTCGGGTACCGAGCCGTCGAGCAGCACGGTGTTCCAGTGCCGCTTGTGCAGCCGGTAGCCCGGGGTGATCGCCGGGTGGGTGGCGCGCAGCCGTTCGGCTTCATCGGGGTCACCCTTGAGGCTGATCCGTGGCGGTTCGTGAGCGGGCCGCAGGATCGCGAAGATCTTGCCCGCCACGGTGAACGCGAAGATCCCGTCATCGCGGAAGGGAGTGATCGATGAGCGGCATCGAGCTGAGCCGAGACGTCACGGACAGGCTGGCCAAGGAGACGGTGGGCTGGCTGGTCACGGTGAATTCGAAGGGACAGCCCCAGGCCTCGCCGGTGTGGTTCCTGTGGCACGGCGGCCTGCTGTGGGTGCAGAGCCAGCCGGACGTCGGGAAGACCCGCAACATCGGAGCGGGCCCGAAGGTGGCGTTCCACCTCGACAGCGACGGGCACGGCGGCGCCATCGTGTCCATCGACGGCACGGCCGAACTGGGCGGCACCCCGGCGGACGGGTACCGCGAGGCGTACGCCGCCAAGTACGAGCACCTGATCACCGGCGCGTTGAAGACGACGGTGGAAGGATTCTTCGGCGACTACTCGGTGCCGATCGCGGTCACGCCCGCGCGCGTGCGGGCGTGGTGACAGTGCGGGGGGCTCAGGTGGTGGCGGGCGCCCAGGCCCGTTCCTGAGCCGCTACGACGGCGCGGCGGCGGAGGCCCGCGAGGCTGTGCTTCGCGGGCACGAGCAGCGCTCGCCACCAAGTGCGGCGGAACTCGGTCAGCGCGTCCTCGACGGGGCGATGCATGACGCAGTGCACGAGCCCCGGCGTGCCGAGCCGGTGCCTTCCGGCGTGCTTGCTCGAGGGCATCGTTCCTCCGTGTGGGCTACCTTCGCGCCGCACGGTACGCAACGGCCGCGAAAATCGGCGGTAACCCATCGGCGTGTCACCCATATCAGTTGAGTCACGGGCCTTGTTGATCTTGTGAAACACCCATCAGTGGGTGCGGCCCGCGCCGCGGGTCCACGACCGTGCTGGTTGAATGCGGCCCATGTTGCGTGTCGGGTTGACCGGGGGCGTCGGAGCGGGCAAGTCGACGGTGGCCACGCGCCTCGCCGAGCACGGCGCGGTGGTCGTCGACGCCGACCGGATCGCCAGGGAGGTGGTCGAGCCGGGCACGGAAGGACTCGCCGAACTGGTGACCGCGTTCGGCGAGGACATCCTCACCGCCACCGGTGCGCTCGACCGGCAGGCGCTCGCCGCGAAGGCGTTCGCGAGTGACGAGGCTCGCCGAACGCTCAACGCGATCACGCACCCGCGCATCGGCGCCCGCACCGCCGAGCTGATCGGCGAGGCCGCGCCCGACGCCGTCGTGGTGCACGACGTCCCGTTGCTCGTCGAAGGCGGTCTCGCGCCGCACTACCACGTGGTGGTCGTGGTCGACGCGCCGGTGGAGACCAGGGTGCGCCGCCTGGTCTCCGCGCGCGGGATGGCGGAGGACGACGCACGCGCCCGCATCGCCGCACAGGCCACCGAGGCCGACCGCAGGGCGGTCGCCGACGTGTGGCTCGACAACGGCGGCCACGAGGACGCCGTGCTGTCCGAAGTGGACTCGTTGTGGGCCGACCGGCTGGTGCCCTTCGAGGCGAACATCCGGCTGCACCGCCCCCGCGCGGCGAGCTCACCGCGCCTGGTGCCCCACGACCCCGCCTGGCCCGTGCAGGCCGCGCGCGCGATCGCCCGCATCCGCGCCGCGGTCGGGGACCGCGCCCGGCGCGTCGACCACATCGGCTCGACGTCGGTGCCGGGCCTGCTCGCCAAGGACGTGCTCGACCTGCAGCTCACCGTGGACTCGCTCGACCGCGCCGACGAACTCGCCGACGCGCTGACCGCGGCGGGCTTCCCGCCCGCGGCGGGCGACTGGCGGGACGACGCGCAGGACGGTACCGGCACCTGGCCGAAGCGGTTCCACTACGGCGCCGACCCCTGCCGCGCGGTGAACCTGCACGTCCGCTCGCCGGAGACGCCGGCGTGGCGGCTCGCGCTGCTGTTCGCGGAGTGGCTGCGGCAGAACCCCGGCGAACGGGATGCGTACGCCGCGGTCAAGGAGGGCCTCGCCGACGCGCACGCCCACGACGGCACGGTCGAGCCGTATGCGGAAGAAAAGCAGGGCTGGGTCAACGCGGCGTTCCGCCGGGCCGAGGACTGGGCCGCTCGCTCCGGCTGGACGCCGGAAGGCTGACCGGCCTTCGCGGAACCGGGGCCACGATCGGCTGGTCGGCATACCCCCAGCACGTCGATGCCGACCAGCCTCGTGGCGGGAGCTCCCCTCTTGCTCCTGCGCCCTCTCCGACGTAACAAGAGGCGATTCGGTTCACGCAGATAGCAAGAGTGGCCCCCGTCACCCGATCCGACGACTGGCGGCGGGATTCTGTCGGGGGTCTTCGCTACGTTCCGCCGTATGGGCACCCCTGTACTGCCGCCGCCCGCGCCCACCGCGGGCGATCACATCGTGATCACCGGCGCACGCGAAAACAACCTGAAGAACGTCTCGCTCGAGATCCCGAAAGGCCTGCTCACGGTCTTCACCGGGGTGTCGGGCTCCGGCAAGTCCTCGATCGTGTTCGGCACGATCGCGGTCGAGTCGCAGCGCCAGCTCAACGAGACCTTCGGCTGGTTCGTCCGTAACCGGCTGCCCAAGTACGAGCGCCCGCGCGCCGAGGTGATCGACAACCTCACGACCGCGATCGTGGTCGACCAGAAGCCGGTCGGCGGCAACGCGCGCTCCACGGTCGGCACGATGACCGAGATCAACCCGATCCTGCGCGTGCTGTTCTCGCGGCACGGCGCACCGAGCGCGGGCCCGTCGAACGCCTACTCGTTCAACGACCCGAGCGGGATGTGCCCCGGCTGCGACGGGCTCGGGCGCACCACCACCGTCGAGCTGAGCCGTTTCCTCGACGAGCGGAAGTCGCTGAACGAAGGCGCCTTGCGGTTCCCGACCTTCGCGCCGGGCACCTTCCAGTGGCAGCTCTACGCCCAGTCGGGCCTGTTCGACCCGGACAAGCCGGTCGGCGCGTTCACCGCGGACGAGCGCGAGCTGCTGCTGCACGGCGGCGGGTTCAAGGTCGAGCGGCCCGGCAAGACGGGCAAGTATCAGAACGAGTACGAGGGCGCGGTCCGGCGGTTCACCCGCCTGCACCTCAACCGCGACGCGGGCGAGGTCAAGGAAAAGCACCGCGAGGCGTTCGGCGAGATGGTCGCGGAGGGGCCGTGCCCGGTGTGCGGCGGCGGCAGGCTCTCGGCGGCGGCGCTGGCGTCGAAGATCGGCGGGCACTCGATCGCCGACTACTGCGCGATGGAGGTCAGCGACCTGATCGAGGTGCTTTCCGCGCTCGACGATCCTGTGGCCGCCCCGGTGGCGCGCGCCGCGCTGGCCGCGTTGCGCCGCCTCGAGGACATCGGGCTCGGGTACCTCACCCTCGGCAGGGAAACCTCGACCGTGTCCGGTGGCGAGGGGCAGCGGCTGAAGACGGTCCGGCACCTCGGCAGCAGCCTCACCGGCATGACCTACGTCTTCGACGAGCCGAGCGTCGGCCTGCACCCGAGGGACGTCCACCGGCTGACCGAGCTGCTGATCGCCTTGCGGGACAAGGGGAACACGGTCCTGGTCGTCGAGCACGACCGGGACGTCATCGCGGTGGCCGATCACGTCGTCGATCTCGGCCCGGGCTCGGGTGCCGCCGGTGGCGAGGTCGTGTTCGAAGGCACGGTGGCCGGGCTCCGCGCCGCGGGCACGGTCACCGGGCGTCATCTCGGCAGGACGCCCGAGGTCAAGGCCGAGCCCCGTGCGCCGCGTGGCTGGTTCGAGATCGGCGACGCGCGCCGGAACAACCTGAAAGGGGTCTCCGTGCGCGTGCCCGAGGGCGTGCTGACCGCGGTCACCGGGGTCGCGGGCTCCGGCAAGAGTTCGCTCTCCGGCGAGTTCCGCGCGCGGTTCCCGGACGCGGTCATGGTCGACCAGTCGGCGATCGGGGTGTCCAGCCGGTCGACCCCGGCGACCTACGTCGACATCTTCGACCAGGTGCGGGCCCTGTTCGCCAAGGTGAACGGCGTGTCGCCCGGGATGTTCAGCTTCAATTCGACCGGCGCGTGCCGCGGCTGCGGAGGGCGCGGCGTGCTCGAGACCGATCTCGCCTTCCTCGACCCGGTCACCGTCACCTGCGAACAGTGTGAAGGCCGCCGCTACGCCGACGAGGTGCTCGAACACCGCGTGGGCGGCCGGACCATCGTGGACGTGCTGGGCATGACGGTGGAGGACGCGCTGGGGTTCTTCGACGATCCGGTGATCCGGCGGCGGCTGGCCACGTTGCACGAGGTCGGCGTCGGGTACCTGACCCTCGGCCAGCCGCTGTCCACGCTGTCCGGCGGCGAGCGCCAGCGCGTCAAGCTCGCGCACCGGCTGCGCGAGACCGGCACCGTGTACGTGTTCGACGAGCCGACCACCGGGCTGCACATGGCCGACGTGCGCGCGCTGGTCGGCCTGCTCGACCGGCTGGTGGACGCGGGCAACACGGTACTGGTCGTCGAGCACGACCCGGACGTGATCGTCCGCGCGGACTGGGTGGTCGACCTCGGCCCGGAGGCCGGGCGGCACGGCGGGGAGGTGATTTTCGAAGGCACGCCCGCCGATCTGCTCGCCGCGGAGGGCTCGCACACCGGTGAGTTCCTGCGGCGCGACCTCGCGCGCTCAGTCCCGGTCTGAGCGGGGATGCCGCCGCCAGCTCACCGTGATGTCCATTGTGGACAGCCAGGCGCCGAGCCGGTGGCCGTGGCGCGCCAGCCCGTCGACCGCGGCGTAGGTCCGTTCGAGCGCGGTGGTGGCGCGCTGGTCGTCGACGTGGCCGTGGCGCGCGGCGGCGAGCAGTTCGTCGGTGTCGAGCACTTCGAGGCCGCGGCCTTCGCGCAGCACGATGTCGAGGTAGAGATCGGTGGCGAACCAGCGCGAGCCCTCCCGCGCCACCTCGACGACGTCGAGGTAGAAGTCCTGGTCGCGTTCGTGGCCGGGGGAGAACCAGAAATCCGTGATCCGCAGGCCGAGCTCGGGCAGCAGCCACGACTCCAGGTAGTGGAACTGCGCGCGGCCGGGGGCAGGGCGGGCGAGGTACAGGCCGAACGGCTCCACCCGGAACTCTTCGACTTCGCGGGAGATCCCCTTCGGATCGGTGTTGGTCCGCCGGTCCAGGTCGAAGATCTCGAGCTTGGGCGGGTGCACGTCGGTCATGCCGCCATCCTGCCGTGCACCGCCGAGACGACGGGTGAACCGGCGCTAGGGTGTCCGCGTCGGGATCGACCTCTGGGGGAGTTCGTGTTCGGGATCATCCGTCCTTGCCGTCACCGGCTGTCCGAAGGCTTGCACGCGGATTGGCTCGCGCACCTGTGCGGGCTGTGCCTCGCGCTGCGCGACGAGCACGGCCAGCTCGCGCGCGTGGTCACCAACCACGACGGACTCGTCGTCTCCGCGCTCGTCGAGGCGCAGGTGCCCGGCGGCAGGCGGCGCGCCGGGCCGTGCCCGCTGCGCGGCATGCGCGGCACCTCGGTCTCGCACGGCGACGGCGCGCGCCTCGCGGCGGCGGTGTCGCTCGTGCTCGCGTCCGCGAAGATCGGCGACCACGCCGAGGACGGTGACGGCGTGTTCGGCCGCCGGGCCGTCGCGGGCGCCGGGCGCAGGATGGCCGCGCGCTGGACCCGGCAAGCCGGCCGCACCGGAGCCGGTCTGGGATTCGACACCGCGGTGCTGGCCGAGGCGGTCGCGGGGCAGGCCGGACTCGAGCGCGCGATCGGGACGGGGGACCCGGTGCTGGTGGCCACCGGGCCGACCGAGCGCGCGACGGCCGCCGCGTTCGCGCACACCGCCGTCCTCTCCGGGGTCGCCGCGAACGAGGCGCCGCTGCGGGAAGCGGGGCGCCTGTTCGGGCGCGTCGCGCACCTGCTGGACGCGGTCGAGGACCAGGCGGAGGACGAACGCACCGGAGCCTGGAACCCGCTGGTGGCCACCGGAACTTCGCGGGCCGGGGCCAGGCGACTGTGCGACGACGCGGTGCTCGGCGTCCGGCTCGCGCTCGACGAGGCCGTGTTCGCCGATGCCACGCTCGTGCACGCCCTGCTCGTCCACGAGCTGCGGCACTCGGTGGCCAGGACGTTCGCCCGCGCCGCGTACCCGGGAGGGCCGTCCCAGCACGGGCCCCAGGGGTCACGGGGCGCGCGGCCGGCGCCCGGACAGTGGGCGGGGCCACCCGGCGCACCCGGGCCAACGGGCCCGCCGGAGCCGCCGTCCGGCGGTGCCCCTGACCCGTACTACGACGGGAAGGGCGGCGGCTGCTGGGTGCCGAGGTTCCGGGTGCCCGCGGTCCGGCGCAACCTGGTCTTCGGCTGCGCCGTCGCGGCGTACCAGTGCGGCACGTGCCAGGTCTGCTGCCGCGACCCGTACCCCGGCCCGTGGAGCGGGAAGCCGATCGACGCCAGCCGGCCGGACTGCTGTGACGGGTGTGACTGCTGTGACTGCGCGTGCGACTGCTGAGCCTGTCCGGACCGTGGGCCGCTGAAACTGTCGGTGCCTGCGCCTACCCTGGTCCTCGTGGCTTTCGCAACCGAACACCCCGTGCTCGCCCAGTCCGAGTTCCGCCCGATCTCCGAGGTGCCCCGCGCCGACGGGAAGTTCACGGTGGTCAGCGACTACAAGCCGGCCGGTGACCAGCCCGCCGCGATCGACGAGCTGGAGCGCCGGATCAGGGCGGGCGAGAAGGACACCGTGCTGCTCGGTGCCACCGGCACGGGCAAGTCGGCCACCACCGCGTGGCTGATCGAGCGCGTCCAGCGGCCGACGCTGGTGATGGCGCCGAACAAGACGCTCGCCGCCCAGCTCGCGAACGAGCTGCGGGACCTGTTCCCGAACAACGCGGTCGAGTACTTCGTCAGCTACTACGACTACTACCAGCCCGAGGCGTACATCGCGCAGACGGACACCTACATCGAGAAGGACTCGTCGATCAACGACGACGTCGAGCGGCTGCGCCACTCCGCCACGATGAACCTGCTGTCCCGGCGTGACGTGATCGTGGTCGCGAGCGTGTCGTGCATCTACGGCCTCGGCACCCCGCAGTCCTACCTCGACCGTTCGAGCAAGCTCGTGGTCGGCGGCGAGGTCGACCGGGACACGTTCCTGCGGGCGCTGGTGGACGTGCAGTACACGCGCAACGACGTCGCGTTCGCCCGCGGCACGTTCCGCGTCCGCGGCGACACCGTCGAGATCATCCCGGCGTACGAGGAGCTGGCGATCCGGGTCGAGTTCTTCGGCGACGAGGTCGACAAGTTGTACTACCTGCACCCGCTGACCGGCGACATCGTCAGCGAGGTCGACGAGGTCCGCATCTTCCCCGCCACCCACTACGTGGCGGGCCCGGAGCGGATGGAGCGGGCGATCAAGGGCATCGAGGCCGAGCTGGAGGCGCGGCTCGCCGAGCTGGAGAAGCAGGGCAAGCTGCTGGAGGCGCAGCGGCTGCGCATGCGCACCAGCTACGACATCGAGATGATGCGCCAGGTCGGGTTCTGCTCCGGGATCGAGAACTACTCGCGGCACATCGACGGCCGGGAAGCGGGCACCTCGCCCGCCACGCTCATCGACTACTTCCCGGAGGACTTCCTGCTCGTGATCGACGAGTCGCACGTCACCGTGCCGCAGATCGGCGGTATGTACGAGGGCGACATGTCGCGCAAGCGGAACCTGGTCGAGCACGGGTTCCGGTTGCCGAGCGCGGTCGACAACCGGCCGCTGACCTGGGAGGAGTTCTCCGACCGGATCGGCCAGACGGTGTACCTGTCGGCCACGCCCGGCCCGTACGAGATGGGGCAGGCCGGCGGCGAGTTCGTCGAGCAGGTGATCCGGCCGACCGGGCTGATCGACCCCGAGGTGATCGTGAAGCCCACCGAGGGCCAGATCGACGATCTCGTGCACGAGATCAGGGAGCGCGCGGAGAAGGACGAACGCGTGCTGGTCACCACCCTGACGAAGAAGATGGCCGAGGACCTCACCGACTACCTGCTCGAACTGGGCATCAGGGTGCGGTACCTGCATTCCGAAGTGGACACTCTGCGCCGGGTGGAGCTGCTGCGCCAGCTGCGCGCCGGCGACTACGACGTGCTCGTCGGAATCAACCTGCTGCGCGAGGGGCTCGACCTCCCCGAGGTGTCGCTGGTGTCCATTTTGGACGCCGACAAGGAGGGTTTCCTGCGCAGCGGGACCTCGCTGATCCAGACGATCGGCCGCGCGGCGCGGAACGTGTCCGGCCAGGTGCACATGTACGCGGACAAGATGACCGATTCGATGCAGCACGCGATCGACGAGACGAACCGCCGGCGCGCCAAGCAGACCGCGTACAACACCGAGCGCGGGCTCGACCCGCAGCCGCTGCGCAAGAAGATCGCCGACATCCTGGACCGGGTCTACACCGAGGCAGAGGACACCGAGGAGGTCGCGGTCGGCGGGTCCGGCCGCAACGCCTCGCGCGGCAAGAAGCCGGAGCAGGGCGGCGGCCGCAGCTCGGGTGTGCTGGTGGACAAGAACGTTTCGAAGATGCCGCGCGCCGAGCTGGCGGATCTCATCCAGCAGATGACGGACCAGATGATGCAGGCCGCGCGAGACCTGCAGTTCGAGCTGGCCGCCCGGCTGCGCGACGAGATCTCGGACCTGAAGAAGGAGCTTCGCGGTATGGACGCGGCGGGCATCAAGTAGACCGGAGCCGGACGAGGACGCGCCCGCCGCCGGTCGTGTGCGTTCCCCGCTCGTGGTGCTCCCACCGTGGCCGCCGTTCCGCTACGGGTTTCGGCGCTGGACCGATGCCCTAACGTGCCCGGTTTTCGCTCGAAGGGTTCATCCCCGGGCCGGAACCAGGAAGCGCGCCCTACGGTGGAGATCGATGCCGCGTGGCGGAAGAGCTCTGCTCGACCCCGCGCGGCCCGGCGGTTTCGCGGAAATTCGAAGGGCGCGTGCGGAATGAGTGTGTTTTCCAAGGTGTTCGCGACCGTCGCGGTCTCGGGTGCCATCGGCGCGAGCGCGCTCGCTGGCTCCGGTACCAGCGAGGCGGCGACGACGTACAACTTCCGGTTCTCCCAGTTCGGCTCGTACGTGGCCGATATCTGCATCGTGACCGACGCCGACAACGTCTGCTCGGGCAAATGGCCTTATAACAAGTCCGAGGTGAAGCAGGTGAAGGCCAACAGCCCGGACGGGTGGAAGTGCGAAGGCCGTGTCCAGGGCGGAAAGGACCTGTTCTCGGGACCGTTCAGCCGCAACGAGTTCAAGGAGTGCATCATGAGCGGCCTCGTCGGAACGCATTCCATGAAGCTCGAGCGGCCCGACGGCTCGACGAAGCTCGTCGCCACGGCCAATTGAACGTGGCCATGACTGGCGCGAAGAAGGGGCCCGCTACGCAGCGGGCCCCTTCTTCTGCGCGCGGTCAGAACTTCGGGCGGTCGATCATCATCAGGTCGGCGTCGAACTGCGGGAACCCGGCGGGCGCGCTCGGCGCGGAGAACGTGCGGGCGTCCGGGGCCTGTTCGGGCAGCCCCGCCCACTTGCGGACGGTCGCGGTGGCCGCGGCCGCCTGATCGGCGGGCAGTTGTGCGATCTTGGCGCCGTGGTTGCCCTTCGGCACCGTGTAGACGTGGTTGTCGCTCCACGGGAACCTCGCCGGTGCGAACCGCTCCGCGCCCCACGGGTCGTATTCGCCGTAGACGTAGAGCATGTCCTTCGCCTGGGTGCGAACCCAGAAGTCGATGTCCGGCATCGCGAAGTGGTCGAACTTCGGCCGCTTGACCTCCTTCGGCAGGAAGGTCCACGGCACGAACGTGCCCGGGTAGCGCAGCAGGTCACGCAGGTGCGCGTCGTAGGTTTCGTACCAGCCGAGCTGGTAGGAGGCCTGGTAGTTGTACGCGATGGTGCTCGCGCCCTCCTGGTCCGCGTACCCGGTCAGGCTGTCGACCTTCTCGAACCAGGCGTAGAGGTCCTTCGCGGGCGCGCCGGGCTTGGGCACGTTCGCGCATTCGGTCGGGGGCTGGTACTGCCAGAAGGTGAAGTAGGTGTCGGTGATGATCAGCTCGATCGCCTTGTCTAGCGAGCCGACGACGTTGTACGTGTAGCCCTTCTGGTCGGACACCTGCTTGACGAGCCCGCCGAGTTCGTCGCGGCGCTTCAAGGCGTCGCGCTGCACGGCCTTCACCGCGTCGCGGCAGCCGGGGTCGCCGACCTTCGACAGGAACTTGTTGTACGAGTCGTGCTCGTTGACCACGTCGTTCGGGGCGACGTAGGGGATCGTGCCGTTCACGTCGTTCGGGAAGAAGCGGCGGAAGTAGGTGGCGGTCATACCGCCCTTGCTGCCGCCGGTGGCGAGCCAGTTGGCGTGGTAGACCGATTTGAACGCCTGCACGATGCGGTGTTCGTCGACGGCGGCCTGCCAGATCGTGAGCTGCTTGTGCCAGTCCGTCTTCGCCGGGATGGACGGCGTGAAGTAGCGGTACTCCATGGAGACCTGGTTGCCGTTGACGATCTGGGTCGGCTCGGAGCGGTTCGGCGACTCGGAGACGTTGTAGCCGCTGGTGAACATCACCGTCGGCGCGGTGACGTCGCGGTGCAGCAGGGTGAGCCGCTGCTCGAAGGTGCCCGCCTTGGGGTTGGTGTAGTCGGCGGGCTGGGTGTAGGTGAGCTTGAAGAAGCGGTACCCGGTCGGTGCCGGGTCCTCCGAGACGATCTTGAGCCCGGGGATCTTCTTGAGCGCGACGGTGATGTCCTCCGGTGCGCCGCCCGGCGCCGCCGACGCGACGGGCTGGGCGAGGCCGGTGATCGCGAGCATCGCGACCGCGGCCGTCAGGCCTTTCTTGAACCAGCTGTGCATGGGTCCTCTCCGAGAATCTCCGGAAACGGGTGAGCCAGCGGAAAGGGGGCCCGCGAAGGCGGGCCCCCTTCCCCGGCCGCGATCAGAACTTCGGGCGGTCGATCATCATCAGATCGGCGTCGAACAGCGGGAACCCGGCGGGCGCGCTCTGCGTGGAGAACGCGCGGGCGTCGGGGGCCTGGGCCGGGAGCCCCGCCCACTTGCGGACGGTCGCGGTGGCCTCGGCCGCCTGCTCGGCCGGCAGCTGCGCGATCTTCGAGCCGTGGTTGCCGGCCGGGACGGTGTAGGCGTGGTTGTCGCTCCACGGGAACTTCGCCGGTGCGAACCGCTCGGCGCTCCACGGGTCGTTGCCGCCGTAGACGTAGAGCATCTGCTTCGCCTGGGTGCGGACCCAGAAGTCGATGTCCGGCATCGCGAGGTAGTCGAACTTCGGCCGCTTGATTTCCTTCGGCACGAACGTCTTCGGCACGTCCTCGCCCGGGTAGCGCAGCAGGTCGCGCAGGTAGCTGTCGTACGCCTCCGGCGCGCCGAGCTGGACGGCTGCCTGGTAGTAGTAGGGCACGAAGCCGACGAGGGCCTGGTCGGAGTACCCGGTCAGGGCGCCCACCTTTTCGAACCAGGCGTAGAGGTCCTTGGCGGGCGCGCCGGGCTTCGGCACGGTCGCGCAGTCGGCCTGGGTCTGGTACTGCCAGAACGCGAAGTACGAGTCGATGGTGGAAAGCTCCAGCGACTTGTCGATCGAGCCGACGATCTTGTAGGTGAAGCCGTTTTCCTTCGAGGCCTGCTCGGCGAGCGCGCCGAGTTCGTCGCGGCGCTTGAGGGTGTCGCGCTGCACGGCCTTGAGCGCGTCGCGGCAGCCGGGGTCGTTGCCGACCTTCGACAGGAACTTGTCGTACGAGTCGAGCGGGTCGATCACGTCGTTCGGGGCGACGTAGGGGATCGTGCCGTTCACGTCGTTCGGGAAGAACCTACGAAAGTAGGTCGCCGTCATGCCGCCCTTGCTGCCGCCGGTGGCGAGCCAGTTGGCGTGGTAGACCGATTTGAACGCCTGCACGATGCGGTGTTCGTCGACGGCGGCCTGCCAGATCGTGAGCTGCTTCGCCCAGTTTTCCGCGGTGGGCCGCGAGGGCGCGAAGTAGCGGTACTCCATGGAGACCTGGTTGCCGTTGACGATCTGGGTCGGCTCCGAGCGGTTCGGCGACTCGGAGACGTTGTAGCCGCTGGTGAACATCACCGTCGGCGCGTCGGTGTCGCGGTGCAGCAGGGTGAGCCGCTGCTCGAACGTGCCCGCCTTGGGGTTCGTGTAGTCGGCCTGCTGCGTGAAGGTCAGTTTGAAGAAGCGGTACCCGGTCGGCGCGGGCCCCTCAGAAACGATCTTGAGACCGGGGATGCGCGCGAGCGCGTCCTTGATGTCTTCCTTCACCGCACCCGCCGCGCCCGCCGCGGCGGGCTGGACGAGCCCGGCGACCGCGAGCACCGCGATCAGGGCCGTCAAGCACCTCGTCAACCACCTACGCATGAACCCCTCCGGGAACCTTCACTCAACGGGGGTCGATTTCCCCCGGATCGAAGCATCCTCACAGAATGGCCGGTGGCGGGCAATGGGCTGGACGGACGCAGACACCCTACGAACGTTTCGAATTGCCTTCGTGATCGATTTTCCGGCGTCCGCGCGAGGGAGTTTTGGCGACTTCACGCGTTCGTGGCGGTACGGTCAGTGTACAGGCGTACCGGTCGGGGAAAGAGAGTGCGATGAAGCTCGCGGAAGGACCCACCACCGAGGTCGAGGTCAGGATCGAAGCCGCACCGGCCGAGGTGTGGCGATGGGTCTGCGACATCGAGTTGCCAGCGCGGTTCTCCAAGGAGTTCCAGGGCGCGAGCTGGCACCCGGACACCGCGGCGCCCGCGGTCGGCGCCCGGTTCGTCGGACGGAACCGCCATCCCCAGATCGGCGAGTGGGAGACCACCAGCCACGTCGTCCGGTACGAGGAGCCGGTGGTGCTCGAATGGGCTGTTCAAGACCCCGCGAACCCGGCCGCGTCGTGGCGGTTCGAGCTCGAACCGGACGGTGACGGCACGCTGCTGCGCCAGTGGGTCCGCCTCGGCCCCGGCTGGTCGGGGCTCACCGTCGCCATCGACCGGAGGCCGGACAAGGAGGACAAGATCATCCAGCGGCGGCTCGACGAGCACCGCGAGAACATGCTGGCCACGGTCGCGGGCATCAAGGAGCTAGCCGAGCGGGCCGCGCGCTGATGCGTGTTTCGATCCAGCTTTCCGCCGAGGCCGCGCCATGGCCGGAACTGGTCGACTACGTGGTGGAGGCGGAACGGCTCGGCGTCGACCTGTGCTGGGTCGCGGAGGCGTGGGGTTGCGACGCTCCGTCGCCGCTGGGCTACCTCGCCGCCAAGACCGAGCGGATGACGCTGGGATCGGCCGTGCTGCAGATCGGGAGCCGGTCGCCGGTGCTGGTGGCGATGACCGCGCTGACGCTGGCCAGGATCTCCGGGGGCCGGTTCGCGCTCGGGCTCGGCGCCTCGGGCCCGCAGGTGATCGAAGGCCTGCACGGCACGCCGTTCGCGCATCCGCTCGGCAGGCTCCGCGAAACCGTCGAAATCATTCGGCGGGTGTTCGCGGAAGGACGCGTGGAATACGAAGGCCGCCATTTCCAGCTTCCGCTGCCGGGGGGAGAGGGCAAGGCCATCCGGCTTAGTCAGCCAACGAATTCCGACATTGCGATCTATCTCGCCAGTCTTTCCCCGGGAATGCTCCGGCTCACCGGCGAGATCGCCGACGGATGGCTCGGCACGAGTTTCGTCCCCGAGGGCGCGCCCGCGTACTTCACCCATCTCGAAGAGGGGGCGCGCAAGGCGGGCCGGGCCGTTTCGGACCTCGACGTCTGCCAGGGCGCCGAGGTCGCGTTCGGCGACGATGTGGCCGAGATGGTGGCGACGAGGAAGCCGGGACTCGCCTTCAGCCTCGGCGGGATGGGTTCGGCCACCAGCAACTTCTACAACGAAGCCTATGCGCGGCAAGGGTTTTCCGAGGTCGCCGAGCGCGTGCAGCGGCTGTGGGTGGCTGGCAGGCGCGCCGAGGCCGCCGCCGCGGTGCCCGACGAGATGGTGCTCGCGACGACGTTGATCGGCACCGAGCCGATGGTCAAGGAGCGGCTGCGCGCCTGGCGGCAGGCCGGGGTGGACACCGTGCGGCTGTACCCGGCCGGCGACACCGTCGACGACCGGCTCTCCACGCTGGCGCGCGCGATCGTGCTGGTTCGCGAGGTCAGCCGTTGAGGTAGGTGAGCACGGCCAGCACGCGGCGGTTGTCGTCGTCCGACGGCGGCAGCCCGAGCTTGCCGAAGATGCTCGCGGTGTGCTTGGTGACCGCGCTGCCGGACAGGTGGAGGCGCTGGGCGATCGCGGCGTTGGAGCGGCCCTCCGCCATCAGTTCGAGCACCTCGCGTTCGCGCGGTGTCAGTTCGGCCAGCGGGCCGCGGCGCGGTTTGCCGGTCAGCAGGCGCGAGATCACCTGCGGGTCCATCGCGGTGCCGCCGTCGGCGACCCGGCGCACCGCGTCGATGAACTGGTCGTCGTTGAACACCCGGTCCTTGAGCAGGTACCCGACCGCGCCAACGCCGTCGGCGAGCAGTTCGCGCGCGTAGAGCTGTTCGACGTGCTGGGAGAGCACGAGCACGGGGAAGCCGGGGCGCTCCTGCCGTGCCGCGAGCGCGGCCTTGAGCCCCTCGTCGGTGTTCGTCGGCGGCAGCCGCACGTCGACCACGGCGACGTCGGGTTCGTGCTCGGCCAGCGCGGCGCGCAGTTCGGGGCCGGTCGCCACGGAGGCCACCACGTCGAAGCCGTAGGCGCTCAGCAGCCGCGCGAGCCCGGTCCGAAGGAGGTAGAGGTCTTCGGCGAGGACAACACGCACGGAACCTCCAGCGTCACGGTCGTGGGGCCGCCGGGCGGGCTCGCCACGGTCAGGGTGCCGTCAAAGGTAGCGAGCCGCCGTCGCACGCCGTGCAGGCCACCGCCGTCCTGATCGGTCGCGCCGCCGCGGCCGTCGTCGGTCACCCAGGCGCGCAGCACGGCACCGGTGTGGCCGAGGCCCACCGTGGCGTGGTCGGCGTCGGCGTGCTTGGCGATGTTCGCGAGCAGCTCGCACAGCGCGAAGTACACGGCGGCCTCGATGGGCGGCTCCGGCGCACCCGGCAGATCCGCCTCGACGGTGACGTCTGCGGGCGTGTCGAGCGCGACCGCGCGCACCGCGTCGACGAGCCCGCGTTCGACGAGCACCGGCGGATGCACGCCGCGGACGAGATCGCGGAGGTCCTGCAACGCGGCCGCCGAGGTTTCCCTCGCTTCGACGACCAGGTCGCGGACCGCCGCCGGATCGGTGTCGAGCAGCCGTTCGACGGTGCGCAACGTCATCCCGACGGCGACCAGCCGCGCCTGCGCGCCGTCGTGCAGATCCCGTTCGATGCGGCGGAGTTCGGCAGCCTGCGCGTCCGTGGCGTGCGCGCGGGTCTCGGTCAGCTCCTGCACGCGCTCGGCGAGCTGGGTGCTCCCCGTCGGTCCCAGCAACGACTTCGCGAACAGGAACTGCGCGCGCAGGAGCGGCCCCGAGGCGGCGCCGAGACCGAAGGTGAGCGCGAGTCCCGCGGGGATCGCGAGCCACACCAGGTCACCCATCCCGGACGTCGGCCACCGCACGGCGTCCCAGAACCCGGTGGGCGCGGCGTAGGGCTGGTGACCGCTGACGAGCACCCACACCGCGGGCCCGGCGAGGAAGGCGTACCCGTACATCACCAGTGCGAGCGGCAGCAGGCCGCACAGCACGGCCGCGATCGGGTTCAGCAGCATCCACACCAGGTCGCGCCAGGTGGCGGGATCGCCGAGCAGGTGGTGCGCCCGCCTGCGCTGCCCGGCGAGGGCGGGCCCGCCGAAGGACCGCAGCTTCCGCACCCAGTCCGGTTCGGACGCCTGCCGTCCTGGCTGGGCGCGGTAGGGCACTTCGATGGTGATCCCGGCCCACGCCTTCGCCCCGCGCCGGTAGCCGTTGGTCAGCTCCCTGCTGTTCTCGATCACCGAGGTCGTCATCGAGACGAGCCCGAAGAACAGCCCCAGCAGCCCCAGCAGGGTGATCAGCGCGGACAGCAGGGTCACCAGCGACAGGCCCGCCAGTTCGAGGCTGGTCCGCCCGTGTTGCCCCTGCCGCCGCAGACCGCTGAGCAAGCGCTGTCCGATTGTCGCCATCCCACCTCCTCGCCCGCCCGAGTGTGACCCATGCGGGCCCGCTGCCGCATGGCATCCGGGCGCACGGCCGGGGTGCACTTTTGTGCACCCCGGCCGGGTTCCCAGGTGGATCCCGCGAGCCGCGGCCGGTTCCTAGGTTCGAAGTCGGGAAGACGGCGGAGGGAACAGACGTGACCGCACCGGTGACGACGAAACAGGAAAAACGCGAAGCCTGGCTGAGGCTCGGCGCGAGCTGGGCGAGCGACGTGATCGTGCCGATCGGGCTCTACTACGCCCTGCGCGCACTGGACGTGAGCATCTGGTGGGCGCTGCTGGCAGGCGGGATCATCCCGCTCTGGCGCACGGTGCGCACCTTCGCGCGGACCCGCACGATCGACCGGATCGGCGGGGCCGTGCTCGTGATGATGGTGTTCGGCACGGTGCTCTCGGTGTTCACCGGCAGCCCGCGGCTGCTGATGGCGCGGGAAAGCTGGGGCACCGGCGTCTTCGGCCTGTGGATCCTCAGCACCCTGCTCGGCGCGGGCGAGCCGTTCCTGCTTTCCGCGCTCTACCGCGTCCTTCCCGCGTCGCAGTCCGAGCACTGGCGCGGGCAGTGGCGGACGAGCGCACCGTTCCGCCGCGCGCTCCGGTGGATGACCGCGGCATGGGGCGTCGCCTTCGTGGCCGACGCGATCGCGCGGGTCGTGATGGCCTGCACGCTGCCATTGGACGTGGTGCCGGTGCTGAGCACGGTGCTCCTGATCGCCTTGCTGGTGGCGGTGAACTTCGCGGGCAAGCGGATGGCGCGCCGCGCCGGGATCGACTTCAAGGCCGGGGAAACCGATGGCTGACCGGGTGGTGCTGGTGACCGGTGGGGCGCGGGGGATCGGTGCCGCGCTGGCCCGCCATCACGCGGCCAAGGGCGCGACCGTGGTGATCGCGGACATCGACGAAAGCGGTGCCGCCGTCGCGGACGAGACCGGCGGCGTGTTCGTCGACGCCGATGTGTCCACAGCGGACGGTACCGGGGCCGCGGTGCGGACGGCGGAGGAACTGGGCGGGATCGCCGTGCTGCACCTCAACGCGGGCATCCCCGGCGGGACGTCCTTCGGGGACGGCTTCGACGTGGACCGTTACCGGCGGGGGATCGGGGTCAACCTGGACGCGGTCGTGTTCGGCATCCAGGCCGCCTTGCCCGGCATGCGGGCGCGCGGCGGGGGCGCGATTCTCGTGACCGCGAGCATCGCCGGGCTGACGCTCTCGGGGGACGTGTTCTACGCGGCGGCCAAGCACGCGGCGATCGGGCTGGTCCGCTCCTGCGCGGCGATGCTCGAAGATTCGCCGATCACCGTGAACGCGTTGTGCCCCGGGTTCGTCAGGACGCCGATGCTCGAACCGTTCTCGCCGCGCCTGGAAGAGGCGGGCGTGCTGGTGGCCGAACCGGCGCTGGTGGGCGAGGCGGCCGACGCGGTGCTCGCCGGAGGCCGCACCGGTGAAGCATGGCCGGTGCAGGCCGGGCAGCCGTTCGAACCGTGGTCCTTCGGCGAGATCGTGCTCAGCCGTTCTTCTTGAGCACGCGCTCGACGTAGGCGGAGATCGACGCGAGCGCCTCATCGGAGGTCCAGATCTTTTCGACGCGCGCGTCGTCGCCTGGCCGCTGTTCGCCGATGCGCTCGATGAACGGCCGGTGGAGCTGTGCCTTGGTGTGGCCGAACGCGTCGGCGCCGAGCGACCCGAGGCGCTCGGCGAGGTCGATCGCGCGCGGCAGCACGGTGTCCTGATCGGACAGTTCGTCGGCGAGACCGAGCCGGAGCGCGTCCTCCCCGTCGTGGACCGCACCGAGGTAGACGAGTCCGCGCAGCGCGCTCGTGCCGAACGCGCAGCGCAGGATTTCCAGCGCTGTCAACGGGAACGGCACGCCGACGAGTAGCTCGGTGACCCCGATCCCGGCCCGCTCGCCGGCGAGCACCCTGCGGTCGCAGGCGGCGGCGAGCACCGCGCCGCCCGCGATGGCGTGCCCGTTCAGCGCGGCGACGACCGGGCGCGGGAAGTCGAAGACGGCGAGGAACGCATCCGAAAGCGCGGGCAGGAATTCGCGGACGTAGCCGGGACCGCCGTCGTCGAGGCGGCGCAGATCGACCCCGGCGGAGAAGATGCCGTCGCGGCCGGTGAGGACGACCGCGGTGCACGAGGACGCCTGCAACTCGCCGAACCGGCTCACCAGTTCGGTGCACAGTTCGGTGTCGAGTGCGTTGGCCTTGCCGTGCGCCAGGCGCAGCACGGCGACCTCGCCCGCGGTTTCGAGGGTGGTCGAGGACATCGCCGTCGGCGCTCCTTCCGGTCGGACCCGCCCGGCCCGCCCAGGGGCGGACCGGGCGGCGGGATCAGCTCGTGACGTCCTTCGTGGCGAACCGGCGACCGGCCAGCAGCAGGAACACCGTCGCGTAGATCGTCGACGAGAGCAGGCCGCTGGCCATGTTCGTCCAGTCGATGTCGGTGGAGATGAGATCGATCCAGGCGAACGAGAAATGCGTCGGGAGGTAGTCGCGCAGGCCCTCCAGCGCGGTGATCTGGTCGAGGATCTGCGAAAGGATCGCGACCAGCACCGCGCCGCCGACCGCGCCGAGCGGCGCGTCGGTCGACACGCTCAGCAGCAGCGCGAGCCCGGCGACCCAGGCCAGCTGCACGATGACGTACACCGTCGCCATCGCGATCGCCAGCAGACTGTCCGGAAAGGACACCGCGTCGCCGGTGGGGCTGATCGCGTCGCCCGCGCCGTAGAAGAGCACGCCGACGCCCAGCGAGACCAGCGGCAGCAGCACGAGCGCGGCCGCCGAGAGCAGCCCGGACACGACCGTTTTCTGCCGCAGCACCCGGTGCCGCGGCACCGGGATCGCCAGCAGGTACTTCAGGCTCGACCACGACGATTCACTCGCGATGGTGTCGCCGAAGAACAGCGCGACGATCATCGGCAGCAGGAACGTGCCCGACACGAACAGCGCCAGCACCACGAAGTTCGGCGCGCTCGCGGTCGCCAGGTCGACGAAACCGCCCGAACGCCGGTTCGGGCTGGACTGCCCGACCGAGAACGCGACCACCAGGATGAACGGCAGCACCGCGACGAACCCGAGCACCAGCTGGGTTCGCCGCCGCTTCAGCTGGCGCCGCAGTTCGACGCTGAGCCGGAGCGTGCGCCCCGCCCGGTAGCCCGCGACCGCGCCGTCCTGCCTGATCTCGGTGCGCTCGTGCTCGGCCGCCTCGGTCAGCTCGTCGAGCGCCGCGGGATCGGTGTGCACCCCGTGGTCCAGCGCCGCGTTGTCCCCGGATTCCGTTCTACTCATGTCGTGTCCTCACCGACCAGTTGGAGGAACGCGTCTTCCAGGCGGCGCCGCGGACCGGCCTGCGAGACCGAAACCCCGGCGCGCACCAGCACGGCCACCGCGTCGGCCCTGGGCAGCCCGTCGAGATCGGCGTGCACGAGATCGCCCTCGACGTCCACTTCGGACACCCCGGTGACCCCGCGCAGCGCGGTCGCGGCCGCTTCGGGGCGGTCCACCCGGAACGTCGCCTCGCCGCCGGCCGCGACGATGTCGCCGACCTCGCCGGAGGCCACCAGCCGCCCGCGGTGCATGACCACGACATGCGTGCAGGTCTGCTCGACCTCGGCCAGCAGGTGGCTGGAGACGACGACCGTGCGGCCCGTCGCGGCGTAGCGCTGGAGCACCTCGCGCATCTGGTGGATCTGCGGCGGGTCGAGCCCGTTGGTCGGTTCGTCGAGCACGAGCAGCTCCGGCAGGCCGAGCATCGCCTGTGCGATCGCGAGCCGCTGCCGCATGCCCTGGCTGTAGGTGCGGACCTTGCGGCGCACCGCGTCGCCGAGCCCGGCGATCTCCAGCGCCTCGGCCACATGGGCCTTCTCGCCCGGCCGCCCGGTGGCGTCCCAGTACAGCCGGAGGTTGGCCTCGCCGGACAGGTGCGGCAGGAAGCCCGAACCCTCCACAAAGGACCCGATCCGGGACAGCACCGGCGCGCCGGGCGAGATCGTGTGCCCGAACACCTTGATCTCGCCCGCAGTCGGCGTGATCAGGCCCATCAGCATGCGCAGCGTGGTGGTCTTGCCCGCGCCGTTCGGCCCGAGCAGGCCGAGCACCTGGCCAGGCTCCACCCGGAAGGACAGGTCGTTCACCGCGGTCAGACCGCCGGGGTAGGACTTCGTCAGCCCGGTGATCACCAGCGGCACCGGGGCCAGTTCCCCGTCGACGCGGTGCGAACGGCGGCGGCGGAACGCGGCGACGAGCGCGATCGCGACGGCGGCGAGCAGGATGCCCGCGATCCCGAGCACCTTCCCGGCCGGCCAGCCGGTGCTGACCGCGCGACCCGGCACCACGGGCACCGAAACCGCGGGCGCGCCGGCGAGCCCGATCCGGTAGGCCGCCGCGGTCGCCGACCCGGCGTAGGACTGGTCCGTGGTGCTGACGGACAGCTGCAGCGCGTGGCCCGATTCGACCGGCCGCACGATGGCGGGCAGCGTCACCGGGACCTCGCGGGGCGAACCGTCGGCGGGCAGGCCGGTGACCCTGATCGGGGCGAGGTTGTTCGACGGCAGCGTGCGCGTGCCGTCGGGGCCGACGTCGTACAGCTTCACGAACAGGACGGCTTCGCCGGGCGCGGTGCCGCCCGCCTGCTGCGCGGACACCGTGAGCCGGACGGTCGAGGCGCCCGCGACGAGCAACTGCGCGTCGAGCGGAGCCGAGGTGAAGCGCGCGGACTGGCCCGGCTGGTCGATCCCGAACAGCCCGGCCAGCCGGGACGAACTGCTCGCGACGCCGTTGAGCCCCGGCATCCCGCTGACCGCGGCCGGGCTCCCGCCAGGCGGGTTCACCACGGTCTGCGGCGGCCCGGACAACGCCACTTCGCGGCGTTCGGTGGCGCCGGAGGCGAGGCCGGGATAGGCGGGCGCTTCCACGCTGCGCACCGACGGCGCGCCGTTGGCTCGCAGCGTGCCCTGCACGTCGTAGGCGAACCCGGTGCCGGGGTCGGTGCCCTTCCCGGCGAGGTGGAACGAAAGCCAGTCGCCGATCGAGGCGCGCAGCTTCGGGCCTGGCTGGCCGCCGTCGTGGCCGCCGGTGTACCAGATCGTCTTCACCCGCCCGCCCGCCGCGGTGATCTGGCGCGCGGTCGCGTCGGACTGGTCGAGCCCGAACAGGGTGTCGTTCTCGCCCTGCACCAGCAGGGTCGGCGCGGTGATCCGGTTCGTCACCGAAACCGGGGACACCCGGTGCAGCAGTGCGGCGGTGCGTTCGCTCATGCGCCCCGTGGTGGCGAGTTCGGTGTAGGCGGCGCAGGCCTCCGCGCTGAACCGGCCGCAGGGGTCGCCGGAACCCGGCCTCGGCGTGATCGCCTGGCTCGGCGGCTGCGCGGCGGCGGCTCCGCCGCTCTGCCCGCCGGTCGCGCCCGCCTGCGAGCCGCTGTCACCGCCCTGCTGGCCCGGTTCCGGCGCTTCGTTCCCGGCGCCGCCCGAGCCGCCGAGCCCGGCCGCGCCGGACCCGGCGGAGAAGAAGATGCCCGCCCACGACTTCTTGAACACGCCGTCGGGGGCGAACGCGCCCGCCGCCGGGGTCGGCGCGCCGGTGCCCGCCGCGTTCGGCACCAGCCCCTGCGCGAGGTCGTTGTAGGTGATCACCGGCGCGATCGTGTCGACGCGCTTGTCCGTGCCTGCCAGCAGCAGCGCCAGCGCCCCGCCGTAGGAGCCGCCGGTGACGCCGACGCGCGGATCGCCCTTGCCGTCCTGGACCACGTCGGGGCGCGCGGCGAGCAGGTCGAGCAGGCGCTGCGCGTCGGCGACTTCGAAACCGGGGTCGTTGAGCGAGATCTTCCCCGTGCTGCGGCCGAATCCGCGCGCGGAGTAGGTCAGCACGACGAACCCGCGCCTGGCCAGCTCCTCGGCCTGGGTCCGTACGCTGTTCTTGTCGCCACCGAACCCGTGCGGGAGCAGGACCGCCGGCGCCGGGGAGGTGCCTGGCCGGTACAGCGTCGTGTCGAGCTGGATCCGGTCGGCGGAGCCCGGCGCGGCCGGGACGGGCACCATCGCGTCCTCGGTGGCGACCGGCGGCGCGGTGTCACCGGAGCGGACCCAGACGACACCGGCACCGGCCAGCACGACGAGCACGAGCACCAGCGTCAGCAGCTTGCCGCCGCGGGTGCGGGGGAGCGGGATTCGGGGCACGGGTTGACCGTATGTGACCTTTCCTGAGAACTCCCCATGGGTGGCGCAACCGGGCGCGCACGCAGCGTGGACGAAGGCGCCGGAACAAGGCTCGCCGGCCGGACGTGACCGACATTACGTCCGACATCCCGGTGACGCGGGTGACCCCGGCTGGCGTTCACGGCGCTGAGCAGTCAAAATGGACATTGCTGTGAGGGGAGTATTCCTCCGCGGCGGTGTCGTCAGCACGGCTGCCCCCGGGCGCCCGGTACCGCCGGCCGGTTTTTCACCGGCGGAAGAGACCTCCGGTTAGCTGCTGCTGCGCACTATCCGGAGGTTTCGTTTCATGACTGTTCCCCTGTGGTTGTGGGTCGCCACGGTCGGTGGCCTGCTCGCGCTCATCGCGCTCGACCTCGTCATCGTCGACCGGAAGCCGCACGAGGTAACCACGGGTGAAGCAGCTCGCTGGGTCATCTTCTACATTTCGTGCGCGGTGCTGTTCGGGATCGGGCTGTGGTTCTTCGCCGGGCAGCACCCGGCGGTCGAGTTCTTCACCGGGTACATCACCGAGTACTCGCTCAGCGTGGACAACCTGTTCATCTTCATGATCATCATGTCCTCGTTCAAGGTGCCCGCGATCCACCAGCACCGCGTGCTGCTGGTCGGCATCCTGCTGGCGCTGGCGATGCGGAGCGTGTTCATCGCGGTGGGCGCCGCGCTGATCGCGCAGTTCGTCTGGGTGTTCTTCCTCTTCGGCGCGATCCTCGTGTGGACGGCCGTGAGCATGGTCCGCAACAAGGACGAGGACGAGGAGTACGAAGAGAACGCGGTCACCCGCCTGGTGCGCAAGGTCTTCCCGGTCACCGAGGACTACGTCGGCCACAAGTCGTTCGTGAAGCGCGAGGGCAGGCGCTGGATCACCCCGATGTTCGTGGTGATCGTCGCGATCGGGTCGGCGGACCTGCTCTTCGCCGTCGACTCGATCCCCGCGATCTTCGGCATCACGCAGGACGCGTTCCTGGTGTTCACCGCCAACGCGTTCGCGCTGATGGGCCTGCGGCAGCTCTTCTTCCTGCTCGGCGGGCTCGTCTCGAAGCTGGTCTACCTGTCCTACGGCCTCGCGGTGATCCTCGGCTTCATCGGAGCCAAGCTGTTCCTGCACGCCCTGCACGAGTACGACGCCGTGCCGGACTGGCTCGACATCAACAACTGGGTGTCCCTCGGCGTCATCGTCGTGGTGCTGACCATCACCACGGTCGCGAGCCTGATGAAGGCGAAGCGGGACCCGGAATCGGTGCACGCCACCGGCCTCGACCTGCACGCCGAGGCCCCCGAAGAGCGGGAAGCGCGGGAAGCGCGGGAAGAAGCGCGCTGACCGGCGTTGAGAACGCGCGCTGACCCGCTGCCGATAGGGTCTGCCGGTGCGTCCTTCGGATATCGAACTGCTGGCGGTACCGGGGCGGCTGGCGCTGCGCGGTGAACTCCTGCTGGCGGCGGTCTCGCGGCCCTGCCTGGACACCGACCGCTACACCGGGGCGGTGCGCAGAATCGGTTTCGACGGCACGGAGCGGGCGTGGACCCGTGGTGCGCGCGGCCGGCACGATTCGGCGCCGTCGATCTCGCCGGACGGCCGGTGGGTCGCGTTCCTCCGCCGCGTCGAAGGTGATCCCGCCCAGCTCCACGTGATGCCGTCCGACGGCGGTGAGGGGGAGCGGCTCACCGATCTCCCGCTCGGCGCCGGTGAGCCGGTGTGGGCGCCGGACTCGCGGCGGATCGCCTTCACCGCGCGGGTACCGGAACCGGGGCGCTACGGCACCGCGGACTCTTCCGGAGGAACCGTCACGGCGGACGCGGAGCCGCCGCGGCGCATCACCCGGCTCGACTACCGGCTCGACGACGTCGGGTTCCTCGCCGACCGGCGGCTGCGGCTCTTCGTGGTCGACGCGCTCGGCGGGCCCGTCCCCGCTGAGCCGCTCACCGACGGGGGAACCGACGTCGAACACCCCGTGTGGACCCCCGACGGCGAGCGGGTGCTCGTCGTCGCGCGGCGCGACTGGGGCGGCGAGGACGGCGACCAGTGCGACGTCTACGCGATTCCGGCCGCGGGCGGAGCGCCGGAGCTGGTCGTGCGGATGCGCGGGTACGCCGAGCGGCTCTGCCTCGACGGCGGGACGCTCTTCTTCTACGGCACCGAGTTTCCCGGTCCCGAACCGGAGATCCGCAACGTCGGGCTCTTCGCCGCGGCGCTGCCGGAGCCGGGTTCCGTCGCCGGGCTGCGGCGGCTCACCGACGCCGAGACCGTCGACTGCGACCCCGCCGCGGGGCCGCCGGTGCCCTTCGGCGACGAACTGCTGGTCGCCGTCCGCACCAGGGGTGCCGTCGAACTGCGTGCGGTCCCGCGCACCGCGGACGGCACCGGGCTGGCCGGGCTCCGGCTGGTCGGCGGCGAGCGCGCGCGGGTCACCGCGTTCGCCGCGGACGGGGACAGGATCGTCGCCGCGATCGCGACCCCGGACTCGCGCGGGGATCTCGTCCTGCTCGGCTCCGGGCCGCTCACGGACTGGTCGAAACCCTTGCGCGACAAGGGAATTCACCCGCTGGTCGAGCTGTCCGCGACAGCGGCCGACGGGTATCCCGTGCACGGCTGGCTGGTGCTGCCCGACGGCGACGGCCCGCACCCGGCGCTGCTGGTGGTGCACGGCGGGCCGTTCGCGGACTACGGCTGGGGCCTGTTCGACGAGGCGCAGGTGTACGCCTCCGCGGGGTACGCGGTGGTGCTCGCGAACCCGCGCGGTTCGGCGGGCTACGGCGAGTCGCACGGCCGCGCGATCCTGCACGCGCTCGGCACCGTCGACGCCGACGACCTGCTGGCCCTGCTCGACGCGGCGCTGGAGCGGCCCGATCTCGACCGCGACCGGACCGGCCTGATGGGCGGGTCCTACGGCGGGTTCATGACCGGCTGGCTCGCCGCGCACCACGGCGAGCGCTTCCGCGCCGCGTGGAGTGAGCGCGCGGTCAACGCGTGGGACTCGTTCACCGGCAGCTCGGACATCGGCTGGAAGTTCTCCCACTGCTACGTCGGCGACGATCCCGCCGAGCAGCGCGCCCGCAGCCCGCTCACGCACGCGCACCGCATCGGCATCCCGTTCGCCGTGGTGCACTCCGAACTCGACTGGCGCTGCCCGGTGGAACAGGCGCAGCGCATGTTCGTGGCGCTCAAGCGCGCCGGTACCGAAACCGAGCTGCTGCTGTTCCCCGGCGAAGGGCACGAGCTGAGCCGGTCCGGCAGGCCGAGGCACCGGGTGCGGCGGTTCGAGGCCGTGCTCGCCTGGTGGGCACGCCACCTCTAGCCAGTGTCGGGCAGTGGCTGGTTTGCGTGGCGGTGCGCTGTTCTCGTTTAGCGGCAGCGCCAGACGGTGGGCTGCAGCTTGTCCCCGCCGTGCTTGCCCGCCACCGTGCCGTCGTCGGACACGACCTCGACGAAGGTGTCGAACCGGGAGCCGGGGAAGGTGTGGTCGAACTGGCCGAGCCGCCACAGGGCTTCGGTGTCGTCGCTGTTCACGCCCGCGGTCAGGCCGGCGGAGTTGAGGTGGTACGCGCCCGTGCTCTTCGGCAGCTTGACCACCGAGCCGTCGGGGTTCCAGAGCACGCCGACGCTGGCCCCGCCGATGGTCGCGGTACCGGCGACGCGGCCGTTCGAGATCGCACTGCCCGTCGCGCTCGTCGCGCCGGGGACCTTGGCGAGCGGGGTCGCCTTGCCGTCGCGCCAGATCCACGGCCCGCCCTCACCGGAGAGCAGCAGCGAGCCGTCGTGGTCGACCTGCAGCGCGTTCTTGGCCGCCGGGATCCCGGCCAGCTTCACCACCTGCCCTGGCTGGTCGGCAGGCCATTCGACGGTGTAGGAGCCGCCCCCCGCCCCCTGCACGGCGTTGACCCCGAAGATGTTGCCCTTGTCGTCGATCCCCTGCGCGCTCGCCAGCCAGGTGTTCGGCAGCTCGGGCAGCGCCTCCAGCCTGGTGCCCGCGGAGCGGAACGCGTAGGCGTGCGTCGGGGTCGGGAATCCGGCCGCGGTGGCGTAGCCGACCACCGTGCCCGCGCGGTTCTCGCCCAGCACCGCCGACGCGGAGCCGTACGACACCCGCGAGCCGAGGTCGGTCACCTTGCCGTTCTTCCAGGTGACCACGTGCGCGCCGTCGGAGAACGCGGCGGTGCCCGCGTAGCCCCCTTGGTGGTCGGTCGCGGTGATGCCGCCGTCGCTGGCTCCGGCAGGCAGCCCCAGCGCGGATGGCGTCCACGTGCACGCGGCCGCCGCGGAAGCCGCCGCCGGTGCCGTCACGACCGCCGCGCCCGCGGCCACCGCGCATCCCAGAGCTCTGAGCTTCATGGATTTCCCTCCCTCGATGTGACAGACAAGCTTTGTCCGTCACGCGCAGCATCGGGCACGGGAAGGGAGTGGTTACCGGGGCGGGAGCACGTCTAGGAGAACTTCTACAGCCGCTAGTCCAGCAGGACGTAGTTCAGCTCCGCGCACACCCTGCCGAGCGGCACGTCGAGCCCGGGGTGGTCGAGCGAGAGCAGCACGTCCGGCTCGACGGGCAGCGCCGCACCCGCGGGCGGGTCCCACAGGCACAGCGCGGGGCCGCCGGAGTCCATCGACGACCGGTACCAGAGCCCGTCGAGATCGCTGAAGGCCGTGCGGATCGCGCGCGCCCACGCCTGCGTGATGCGCTTCGGGCCGCTCGAGATCTCCTGCGACGCGCCGACCCTGGTCGGCCACAGGCCGGACAGGTCGAGCAGGCGCAGCGTCCTGGTCGGCCGCACCACGACGAGCCGGGGGCCGCGCGTCCTGCGGTCGACGGTGGAGGTCGTCTGGTACACCTCGGCGACGCTCGTGCGGACGGTGAGCCCGAAGTAGAGCACCCCGTTCCCGGGGTCGGTGACCGGCTTGCCCCCTCGCGCGGGGTGCTGCTGGTCGAACCGGCCGTGCGGGAGCGGGCCGGTGTAGCGGAACGAGTTCCACTGCTGCGGATGGTTGCCGTGCGCGGTGAAGATTCGCACCAGCCTGGTCCCCGGGTGCACCGCCACGACGTCCTCGGTGCGGTTCAGCTCGTTGACCAGGACGGCGCGAGAAGGCGGCAGGGGGAGCCTTGCCATTCGTGCTGTTACCTGTTTCTCGTGATCTTGGGCCGGGAGGACAGCTTAGAAGGGCGTGCCCAGAACCTCCACCAGTGCCACGACCGCTTCGGGGTCGCCACCCGCCAGCAGCCACTGCCGTGGCGTCGCCGGGCGCTCGTTGATCACGAGGTCTTCCTGCGGTGTGCTCATGAACGCGGCCACCACGAGCGCGGGCTGGTCCGCGGGCACGGCCGCCAGCACCACCTCGAGGCCGGGCAGTACCCCGCTGCCGGTGAACTGCCACGACGGCAACCGCCAGCCGCTCTGGTCCTTCCAGCCGGTGAGCCTGCTCTCGGACAGCTTGTGCCGGATGCGGCTGCGGTCGACGCCGAGGTTCTTGGCCACCTCGTTCGCGGTGAGCGAGGATTCGGCGAACACCGCGTGCGCGGCCACCGTCCTGGCCCGGAAGTCCGCTTCGTCCTCCTGGTACGGGGAGAGATCGAGCCCGACGTCGGTCAGCGCGGCGCGCGTGTCGGACGGGAAGAACTCCGCGGGGTTGGGCGCCAGCGGGGACAGCCTGCGTGCGGCATCCTCGATGAGGGTGAGGAACTCGGTGGCATCCACTCGGAGCCCTGCCTTCGCGAGCACGTTTTCCAGCGCCATAGTCATGCGCCCAGACTAGCCCGCGTGTGCGGGTTCGTGCGATTTCTGACCGCAAATGTGGGTGAATTCACCAAAGATCGACACGGAACGCACATAATCAAACACATGCTGTAGGCGATCGCCGGTCAGTCTGCCTCGTCAGGGTGGCGTTGTCCAGGGCCGTGTGGCCTTGGTGACCGCTTCTTGCATTGTCCCACTCCGGCGCCGGGTCCGGGCGTGTCACGAGCCTGCTCCGATCCGGCGGTCCCGGTTCCAAAGTGGTCGTGTGCGCACCGCGTGGTCGGTACAGTGCGGGCCGTACGCGGGCTCCACGGCCGTGGCGCACCTGGGGTAAAGAACCCGATCGGGTGATGCTTGACACGTAGTCCCGGTCACTCTAACTTTCTCGGGTAATCGATTTCTCGGGTGCCGCCGAAGGTGCCGGGCCAGGTCCGGCATCACCAGCGCAGGCCGGGACGCCGACCGTCGCCAACGAAGGATGCGGATGGACAGTGAGGCTGCGGGGGGTGCCGCGCTGGTCGAGATGGCCGGGATCAGCAAGGCCTACGGCGGGGTGCGGGCGGTCTCCGGAGTGGACTTCACCGTGCGGGAAGGCGAAGTGCACGCGCTGCTCGGCGAGAACGGCGCCGGCAAGTCGACCCTGATGAAGGTGCTCTCCGGCGAGGTCGGCGGCTACGACGGTGAGATCAGGGTCTCCGGCGAGCCGGTCCACTTCACCCGCCCCGTCGACGCCCAGCGCGCCGGGATCGCGATGATCCACCAGGAGCTCGACCTGGTGCCCGCGCTGTCGGTGGCCGAGAACGTCTTCCTCGGCAAGGAGCTCAAGACCCGCTACGGCGTGGTCGACCGCGGCCGCATGCTCTCCGAGACCGGCGAACTGCTCGATCGCGCCGGGGTCGACCTCGACCCGCGCCGCCCGATCGAGCAGTTGCGGACCGGTGAGCAGCAGCTCGTCACCATCGCGAAGGCGCTCTCGCTCGACGCGCGGATCCTGATCATGGACGAGCCGACCTCGGCGCTGTCCTCCCACGAGGTCGAGCAGCTGTTCACGGTGATCGCCGAGCTGCGGCGGGGCGGCGCGGGGATCGTCTACATCTCGCACCGGATGGACGAGATCGGCCAGGTCGCCGACCGCGCGACCGTGCTGCGCAACGGTTCCGTCGTGGCCGAGTTCGACGCGCGCGCGATGACCGCGGCGCAGGCGTCGGAGGCGATGGTGGGCAGGCCGGTGCACCTCATGTTCCGCACCGAGGCCGAGCCGGACAGCGCGCACCTGTCGGACGAACCGGACGGCGACGACCTGCTGCGGATCGAGGACCTGGTGGTGCGGCACAAGCGGCCGAGGCCGGGCCGCCGCGACCCCGCCGGTATCAGCCTCCGGGTGCGGCGCGGCGAGATCGTCGGGCTCGCCGGGCTGCTCGGCGCCGGGCGCACCGAACTGCTGGAAACGCTCTTCGGCGTCGGCGCGGGGAAGCCGACCGGCGGCCGGATCCTGCTCGACGGCGAGGAGGTCGCGCCGTCGGGGCCGAGGCAGGCGATCAAGCTCGGCATCGCGTTCGTGCCGGAGGACCGCCGGATCGCCGGCCTTTCGCTCGAGCATTCCGTGCTGGCCAACACCGTGCTGTCCATTGTGGAACGGATCGCGCGCCTCGGCGCGGTGCCGAGGGCCAAGGAGCGCGCGCTGGCCACCGAGACCACCGAGCGGCTCGGCGTGAAGCTCGCGTCGCTGGCCAGCCCGGTCGGCTCGCTGTCCGGCGGCAACCAGCAGAAGGTGGTGCTGGGGCGGAACCTGCTGACCGAGCCGTCGCTGCTGCTGCTCGACGAACCGACCCGCGGCGTGGACGTGGGGGCCAAGGCCGAGATCTACCGCCTGCTCGGCGAAACCGCGAGCCGCGGCGTCGGCGTGCTGCTCGCCTCGTCCGAGCCCGCCGAGCTGATCGGCGTGTGCGACCGCGTGATCGTCCTGCAGGACGGGCGCAGCGTGCAGGAGATCGACACCGCTTCCGTCAGCGAAGCCGATCTCCTCGCCGCGTCGATGGGAGAGGGAGCCGTGAGCGAAGAACTGGGTGAGAGGTCATGACCGAGCAGACCAAGAACGACACCGGCGGGCCCGGCCCGTCGACGGTGCTCGACCCCGAGCTGAAGCGGGCCCGCGGCACCGACCTCGTGTCCACCGTGTTCCGCTTCCAGAGCGTGTTCGGGCTCGTCGTGGTGTTCATCGCGGCCATCGTGTTCTCGCCCGCCAAGAACGGCGAACTGCTCTTCCTCGACTCCAGCAACCTCTTCAACGTGGTGCGGGCGACCTCGGAGACCGGGATCCTCGCCGTCGGCATGACGCTGGTGATCCTGATCGGCGGGATCGACCTCTCCGTCGGCTCGGTGCTCGGCCTCGCCAGCGTCGGCGCCGCCGTGCTGCTCGTCAACGACGACCTCGGCCTCGTGCCCGCGGTGCTGGTCGTGCTCGCCATCGGGCTCGCGTTCGGGCTGCTGCAGGGCGTGGCGATCGCGAAGTTCGGCATCCAGGCGTTCATCGTGACGCTGGCGGGCATGCAGATCGCGCGCGGGCTCGCCAGGATCTGGTCCGGCGGGCAGGGCATCACCATCACCTACGGCGAAGGCGCCCACCAGGCCCCGCTGACCTTCTCCCTGCTCGGCGAGCGCACCTTCAACGGGCTCGTGCCGATTCCCGCGCTCATCTTCATCGTGGTCGCCGCGCTCGCCGTGATCCTGTTGCGGGTCAGCGCGTTCTCCCGGCACATCTACGCGATCGGCGGCAACGAGAAGGCCGCGAGGCTTTCCGGTGTGCCGGTGACCCGCGTGAAGATCCTGGTGTTCGGCATCTGCGGGCTGCTCGCCGCGCTCGCCGGGATCGTGCACGCCGGTCAGCTGAACTTCGGCGGCCCCAACGACGGCGCGATGTACGAACTGGACGCCATCGCCGCCGTGGTGATCGGCGGCACCAGCCTCACCGGCGGCAGGGGATCGGTCGTCGGCACCGTCGCCGGTGCGCTGCTCGTCGGCGTGCTCCGGAACATCCTGGCGCTCAACAACATCGACTCCAACATCCAGCTGCTGATCATCGGGCTGGTGATCGTGCTGGCCGCGGGCCTGCAGCGGCTCCGCCCGGCATCCGCGGGCTGATCGTGCCGACCTCGCCGACAACGAAGAAGGGAACTGCCATGACAGTGCGGACACGGAGGGTGGTCGCCGGCACCGCGCTGGCGGCCTGCGCCCTCGTCGCGACCTCGGCCTGCGGCACCACGAGCGAGAACTCGGGCGCCCCGCAGAGCGGCGGCCAGCAGTCGGCGCCGAAGAAGTGCGGCAAGGACGGCAGCTACACCATCGGGATGAGCCAGGCCAACGTCGCCGAGCCGTACCGCCAGCGCATGGACGACGACATCAGGTCCGCCGCCGCGGGCGTGCCGCAGTTCAAGGTCAACTTCGCCGACGCGGCGCAGGACAACTCGAAACAGGTCGAGCAGGTCCAGACCTTTCTGACCCAGCAGATCGACCTGCTGATCATCAGCCCCAACGAGGCCACCCCGCTGACCAACGTGGTCAAGGAGGCCTACAGCAAGAACATCCCGGTGCTGGTGCTCGACCGCAAGGTCGACGGGGACGCCTACACCTCCTTCATCGGCGCCAACAACGTCGACATCGGCAAGCAGGCCGGCGAGTTCGTCGGCACGAAGCTCCTGCCGAGCGGCGGCAAGATCGCCGAGATCCGCGGCCTCGCCGGATCCACCCCGGCCAAGGAACGCGCCGACGGCTTCCAGCAGGGCATCACGGGCAAGAACGTCGACATCGTCGCCACCGCCGACGGCGACTGGCTGCGCGACAAGGGCCAGGCGCAGGCCGACGCCCTGATCAAGGCGCACCCCGACATCCAGGCCATCTACTCGCAGAACGACCCGATGGCCGAGGGCGCCAGGATCGCCGCCACCAACGCGGGCAAACCCGATCTCAAGATCATCGGCATCGACGGCCTCCCCATCGACGCGGGCGGCATCAAGGCCGTCGAAGCGGGCCGCCTCTCGGCCACCTTCGTCTACCCGACCGGTGGCAAGGAAGCCGTCGCCGCCGCGAAAACGCTTCTCGTCGACTGCGGCAAGGTCGAGAAGACCCAGACCCTGCCGACCAAGCTCGTCACCAAGGACAACGCCGCCCAGGTGTATGCCGAAATGAACAAGCAGGGATAGCGCACCCGGCGCGCTGCTTTCTCCCCGATGGCCACCACGAGGGCACTGAACGCCGCGCCCTCGTGGTGGCTCCGGCAGGGAGCAAACCCCGCCGGAGGAACAGCATCGAGCACACGTGCTCAGGCGGTGCGGGAGGAACTGCCTCGGGGGATCAGGCGGGCGGCGAGGGTGGCCGAGGTGGTTTCCCTCGTGTTGTCACCGATGCGCGCGAGCAAGAGCTGCGCCGCCCTGGTGCCGATGTCGTAGGCGGGCTGCGCGACGACCGTCAGCGGCGGGTCCACGAGGGTCGCCCACGGCGCGTCGTCGAAGGCGACCACGCCGATGTCCCGTCCGAGCCGCAGCCCGCGCGCGGCGAGCACTTCCAGTACCCCGACGGCCATCGTGCTGTTCGCGACGAGCAGCGCGTCCGGTGGCGGGGTGAGCGCCAGCAGGTCCGCGGTGGCCTCCGCCGCGCCCGTCGCCCGGTACTCCGAGCGCCGCACCAGCTCGTCATCCGAAGCACCCGAAGCGCCGCTCTCGCGCACCGCGTCCTGGTAACCGGCGAGCCGGTCGTCGGCGGTGCGGACCCCGGCCGGCCCGGTGAGGCAGGCGATGCGCCGGTAGCCCGCGGCGATCAGGTGCTCGGTGGCCTGCCGCGCGGCGAGCCGGGTGTCGACGAGCACCTGGTCGCCGACCTCGGTGGTGAGGGGGCGGTCGACCGCCACCACCGGGGTCCCCCGCTGGCTCAGCACCTGGACGCTCGTCGACGCGCCGGTGGGGGAGAGCACCACGCCCGCGACGCGTTCCTGGAGCGCCACGTCGATGTAGCGGCGTTCCTTTTCCGCGCTCTCGTCGGAGTTGCACAGCACCACCGAGTATCCGGCGGTCTGCGCCACGTCCTCGACGCCGCGCGCGATCGCGGTGAAGAACGGGTTCTCCACGTCGGAGATGATCAGCGCGAGCACCGCTGTCTCCTGGCGGCGCAGGTTGCGGGCGAGGCCGTTCGGGTGATATCCGAGCTCGGCCGCCGCCGCCTGCACCCGCGCGGCCAGTGCCGGGTCCACAGTGGACTTGCCGTTGAGCGCGCGGGAAACCGTGGCGGTCGAGACACCGGCCCGCTCCGCGACATCGCTGATGGTCGCCACGGCGACCTCCCCTCATCCTCCGCCACCGGACCGGTGGCGACCAAACGGCCTCCGCCGGCCGCCGACCCGGGCTATTGACACTGCCCACCGTGCAGAATAGCGTCTCGGGTAAACGATTACTCATCCTGTCCGCGACCCTGGCTGCCTGGAGGACTCGTGGCCCGTATCGGTGTGCTCAGTATTTCCGATGGCCGTGATCATGTGCACGCACGCAACGCCGAGTTCATTCAGTCCAAACAGGACAGACTCGTGCGCACTCTCGAGGCCGCGGGCCACGAGGTGGTGACCGGCGCCGATCTGGTCGCCACCAACGCGGCGGCCAGTTCGGCGGCGAGGGGCGTCGCCGCCGCCGACGTCGACGTCACGATCTTCTACTACGCGGTGTGGAGCTTCCCGCACTTCACCATGCTCGCCGCGGACGCCACCCGCAGCCCGCTGGTGCTGGTGGCCAGCACCGATCCCACCGAGCCAGGGCTGGTCGGGATGCTCGCCGCCGGTGGCGCGCTCGACCAGATCGGCCGGGAGCACACCCGCCTGTGGGGCGCCCCCGACGACGCGGAGCTGGCCGAACAGGTCGGCGCGCACGCGCGGGCCGCCTCGGCGGTGGCTTCGCTGCGGGGCTCCACGTTCGGCCGGTTCGGCGGGCGCCCGATGGGCATGAACACCGCGGTCGCCAACACCGACCAGTGGATGCGCCAGTTCGGCATCGACGTCGAGGAGATCGACCAGTACGAGCTGGTGCTGCGCGCCGAGAAGGCGGACGCGGGCGAGGCGGCCAAGGCGCGCGAGTGGATCGAGGCGCACGCGGCGGGGGTGCACTACGACGGCAAGAAGCTCACACCGGAGCTGCTCGAACGCCAGATCCGTTCGTACCAGGCGATCCGCGACATCATCGCCGAGCGGAACCTGGACTTCTCCGGGATCAAGGGCCAGCCCGAGCTGACCGAGCACTTCGCGACGATGGACGTCACCGAGGCCTTCCTCAACGACCCGTACGACTGGAACGGGCCGAAGGACGTGCACGTCACCGCCACCGAGGCGGACATGGACGGCGCGCTGACCATGCAGCTGATGCACAAGATCTCCGGCACGCCGGTGCTCTTCGCCGACGTCCGGCACTACCACGCCGACCGCGACATCTGGGACCTGTGCAACTCCGGCCAGCACGCCACCTGGTACGCCGCGCGCAGCGACGACCCGGCGGAGAACCTCGCGAAGGTCAACTTCTACCCCGAGGTGTTCTTCTTCCCCGCGGGCGGTGCGTCGGTGCAGCACATCGCCGCACCGGGCGAGATGACGCTCGGCAGGCTCACCCGCGAGGCGGGGGAGTACCGGCTGCAGCTCATGCTCGGCGAGTTCGAAAGCTACGACGACGCCACGAACGAAGAGCTGATCCGGCAGTCCACTCCGGAATGGCCGCACGCCTTCACCCGGCTCGACGCGCCGGGTGAGCTGTTCCTGTCGAAGTTCGGCGCGAACCACATCCACGCGATCCCCGGTGACCGCCGTGCCGAGCTGCGTGCCGCGGCGAAGCTGATGGGCGTCCGCCTCGACGAGTGGTCCCGTGGCTGACGGGCTGCTGCTCGGGATCGACATCGGCACGTCAAGCTCGAAGGGCGTGCTGGTCAGCCCGCGCGGCGAGGTGCTGGCGCGCGCGAGCCGCGCGCACGACACCTCCTACCCGCACCCGGGATGGGTCGAGCACGACGCGGAAACCGTGTGGTGGCAGGACTTCCTCGCGCTGGCCCGCGAACTGGCGAGCGCGGCCGGCGACCGCGCGCTCGCCGGGCTCGCGGTCAGCGGGATCGGTCCCGTGCTGCTCCCCGCGGACGCGGCGGGGCGCCCGCTGCGGCCCGCGATCCTGTACGGCGTGGACACCCGCGCCGCGCGCGAGATCGAGGAGCTGACCGCCGAACTCGGGACCGAGTCCATTGTGGAGCGCGGCGGTACGCCGCTGTCCTCGCAGGCGGTCGGCCCGAAGTGGCGGTGGCTGGCGCGGCACGAGCCGGAGGTGTACGAGCGCACCGAGCTGTTCCTGATGGCCAGCTCCTACCTCGTGCACCGGCTCACCGGCGAGTACGTGCTCGACCACCACTCGGCGAGCCAGTGCGACCCGATGTACGACCTGCGCGCGGCGGACTGGGCCGCCGACTGGGCCGAGCTGACCGCGCCCGGCATCCGGCTGCCGCGGCTGCTGTGGCCGACCGAGGTCGCGGGCACGGTTTCCGCCGCCGCGGCCGCGGAAACCGGTCTGCCGCAAGGGCTTCCGGTCACCGCGGGCACAGTCGACGCGTGGGCGGAGGCGGCGAGCGTCGGTGTGGCCGATCCCGGCGACACGATGGTCATGTACGGCACCACGATGTTCCTCGTCCAGGTGCTCGCCGACCCGCGCCCCGATCCGGGGCTGTGGACCACCCGCGGCGCCTTCCCCGGCACCTATTCGCTCGCCGCGGGCATGGCGACCTCGGGGGCGATCACGGACTGGCTGCGCAGGCTCGTCGGCGGCGACTTCGCGGACCTCGTCGGCCGTGCCGCCGAGGTGCCGGCGGGCAGCAGGGGATTGCTTACGCTGCCGTACTTCGCGGGCGAGCGCACCCCCGTCTTCGACCCGGACGCCCGCGGCATCATCGCGGGGCTGACGACCTCGCACGGGCTGGGCGAGCTGTACCGCGCGACGCTGGAGGGGATCGCCTACGGCGTGCGGCACAACCTCGAGGTGATGGCGTCCGCGGGCGGCGCGTCGAGCCGCCTCGTCGCGGTCGGCGGTGGCACGCAGGGCGGCCTGTGGACGCAGATCGTCAGCGACGTGACCGGGGCCGAGCAGCAGGTTCCCGCGGAGACGATCGGCGCGGCGCTGGGCGACGCGCTGCTCGCGGGCGTGGCCGTCGGGCTCGAACCGGACATCGCCGCGTGGAACCCCGTGCACACCGTCGTCCGCCCCGATCCGGCGCGGACCGGCGTGTACGACGGGTTCTACCGGCGCTACCGCGAGCTGTACCCGGCCACCGCGGAGATCGCCCACTTCCTCGCCGGACAGCAGCGCGCTACCGATCGGTGACCTTTCGGACCAGATACGGCCGGACCAGGTGAACGCTCCACCGGTCCGGCCGTTATGGTGCGTGTCACCCAGATGGTGTAGGACCACTGGACCGGTGGAGGGGAAGCTGTGAGCGAGCCAGTGTTGGACGAGGGCTACGAGCGGGGCCTGAAGAACCGGCAGATCAGCATGATGGCGATCGGCGGTGCCATCGGCACCGGTCTGTTCCTCGGTGCCGGTGCCGCGATCCAGACCTCCGGTCCCGGGTTGATCGCCTGCTACGCGGTGGCGGGCGCGGTCATCTTCATCATCATGCGCGCGCTCGGCGAGCTGCTCGTCTACCGGCCCGTTTCGCGGAGCTTCGTCGACTACGCCGAGGAGTTCCTCGGCCGGATGCCCGCCTTCGCGACGGGCTGGGTGTACTGGCTCATGTGGATCACCACCGCGATGGCCGAGATCACCGCGGCCGGGCTCTACGTGCAGTACTGGTTCCCGTCGATCCCGCAGTGGGTGACCGCCGCGGTCGTGCTCGGCGCGCTGTACCTGGCGAACCTGATCTCGGTGAAGGTGTTCGGCGAGTTCGAGTTCTGGTTCTCCATGATCAAGGTCATCACCATCGTCGGCGCGATCCTGCTCGGCCTCGCGGTGATCATCTTCGGCTGGGGCCCCGCCGGCGAGCAGGCTTCGTTCGCGCACCTGTGGCAGCACGGCGGGTTCTTCCCGAACGGCGGCAACGCGGCGCTCCTCGCGCTGCAGAGCGTCATGTTCGCCTACCTCGGCGTCGAGCTCATCGGCCTCACCGCGGGCGAGGCGAAGAAACCGGAAAAGGTGCTGCCCAAGGCGATCAACAACGTCGTCGTGCGCATCGCGGTGTTCTACGTCGGCGCGCTCGTCGTGCTGCTGTCGCTGGTGCCGTGGACGGAGTTCCACAAGGGCAAGAGCCCGTTCGTGCAGGCCTTCGACGCGGTCGGCATCCACGGCGCGGCCGGCATCATCCAGTTCGTGGTGCTCACCGCCGCGCTGTCCTCGTGCAACTCGGGCATCTACTCGACCGGCCGCATGCTGAGGACCCTTTCGCTGCAACGATCCGCGCCCAAGGCGTTCGGGAAGCTTTCGCCCCGCAAGGTGCCCGCGGCGAGCCTGTCGATGTCGGCGGCCGTGATGGCCATCGGCATCCTGATCAACGTCGTGGTGCCCGAAGAGGCGTTCAGCTACGTCACCAGCATCGCCACCGCCGGCGTGATCTGGACCTGGGGCGTGATCCTGGTGTGCCAGATCCGGTACCGCCGCAAGGTCGACGCGGGCGAGCTGCCCTCGGCCGGGTTCCGGCTCCCGGGCGCGCCGTGGACCGCCTACTTCGGACTCGCGTTCCTCGCGCTCGTCGTGGTGCTGCTCGGTTTCTCCGAGGACACCAGGATCGCGCTGTACGTCACCCCGATCGTCGGCGTCGGCATCGTCGTCGGCTACCTGCTCACGAACAAGAAGCAGCGCGCCGAAGAACCTGTCGGCTAACCGCGGTAGGCCGCGAGCACTCGCGCGGCGTGCACGGTGACCACGCCGCGCCACGCCAGTTCCGACGCCGGGCCGGGCGGCTGCCACGGCACCGTCCACCCGCCGTCGGGTTGCTGCCCGCCAGCCAGCTCGGCCAGGTGCGCCTCGATCGCGGCGTCCGGGAACAGCGGCCGTCGCGGATTCCGCGGGCTCGGCGCGAACTGCAGCGGCGTCACGCCGTAGCCCTTGGCGGGGTAGAGGTGGAAGTGCGCCATGCCGTCGATCCCGGCGGCCAGCTTCTCCGCGTGCGCGACCGCCCACGGGTCCGTGGGGGTCAGGTCGAGGAACCGGACGATGTTCAACGCGGTGTGGCCGTCGGGGCCGCCGTCGAGCGCGCGATCGACTTCGGCGCGGCAGAAGCGTTCGGCTTCGTCGAGCCAGTCCGAGGTCAGCCCGAGCAGGCGAAGGCGCGCGACGATGCCCGCCGTCGGGTTCAGCCCGAGCGGGAAGGCGTTCTCGGTCCAGTGCGCGGCGTGCGGCGCGGACGCGAACGACGGCAGCACGATCGGGAGCGCGCCGGAGGGCGCGGCGACCGAGGCGAGGAACGGCAGCACGCCCTCGCCGAGTTCGCGTGCGTGCGCCCGCACGTCCTCGGTGCCGACGCGGTCGAGGACCTGTTCGACGACCTCGAGCCCGAAGTCCACCGCGAGGGGCTGGCTTTCCTCGGCGAGCACGTCGGCTTCGAGGCCGTTGCCCAGCCCGCCGTCGGCGTTGCGGTAGGCGCTGAGCGCGTCGAGCACCGCGTGGGCGGTGGCGGGCGCGGGATCGCGGAGCCACAGTTCGCCGAGCCGTCGTTCGAGGATCCTCGCGTGCCCGCGCAGGAACTCGAGCGCCTTGTTGCCTACAGTGGACTGACTGGTCATGGTGCCGACACTAGCTCGCGCGGCGCGGCGCGGTCTTGAACAGAACGGCCGAAGTAGGCGGCGGCCGTGCGGCCGGTGAGCGCGCGGCACTCGCGGCTCAGGTGCGCCTGGTCGGCGTAGCCCGCCGCGGCGGCGAGCGCGGCGAGGCCACCGGCGTGCGGTGCCATCGCGATCGCCCGTTGCAGCCGGGACACCCGCAGGTAGGTCGCGGGCCCGTAGCCGACCGCCACGGTGAACCGGCGCCGCAGCGCGCGTTCGCTCAGCCCCAGCCCGCCGGTGGCGTCGGCGACCCTCGGCACGCCGAGTTCGAGCCGTCGCACGAGCAGCGCGACCTCGGGATCGGGTTCCGCGCCGTCCAGCCGCGAGGAGACCAGGCCGGGCAGGCCGCGCGGATCGGCGAGCAGGCGCTCCGCCGCGCGCGCTCCTTCCCGCCCCCACAGCTCGCTCAGCTCGACGCGCTGGTCGAGCAGTTCGTCCGCGGCGACGCCGAGCACCAGCGGCGCGTGACCGGGGCTGAACCGGATGCCGTGCCGCGCACTCCGCGCACCGGCCGACGGTACCGAGGCGCGGGTGTCCGGCCCGGCGACGAACACCCGGTCCTCGCTCACGATCAGGTCGAGGCAGCCGTCCGGCACGACGCTCTTCGCCCGCTCGTGCGCGTTCGGTGTCGAACGCCACACGCACCGCACGGCCCAGGCGAGGTGCGTCGGTGGTGGGACTTCGCGGTACACCCTGCGAGTATGCCCGGCGGGACCGACACTAAGGGGTCGCCGTCGCGAAGGGAGCAGCCAGGCCATGACACTCGCGTTCTCATTCGGGGAGCCGTCGGGACAGGGCTGGACGCAGATCGTCGAACTGCTGATCGCGCTCGTGCTGTGCTCGCTCATCGGGCTGGAGCGCGAGCTCAAGCAGAAGAGCGCCGGGCTGCGGACGCACACCCTCGTCGGGCTCGGGGCGGCGCTGTTCCTGCTGATCAGCAAGTACGGCTTCACCGACGTGCTGGTGGACGACCGGATCGTGCTCGACCCGTCGCGGGTCGCGGCGCAGATCGTGTCCGGTATCGGGTTCATCGGCGGCGGCCTGATCTTCGTCCGCCGCGACGTGGTGCGCGGGCTGACCACGGCGGCCGTGGTGTGGGTGAGCGTCGCGGTCGGGTGCGCCTGCGCGGCGGGGCTGCCGTTGCTCGCGGCGTTCGTCACCGCGGCGCACTTCCTGGTCGTCTACGGGTACCCGCCGCTGATCAGGGCGTTCACCAGGTCGAGGCCGGCCAGCGAAGTCGTGCGGGTGAGCTACCGCGACGGCGAAGGGGCCCTGCGCGGCATCCTCGAAGTCGCGACGAACGCCGGATACGCCGTCGAGCAGGTGCACACCGAACGGCGCCAGGTGGACGAGGACGACGAAGAGGGCCGGACGAAGATCCGCGCCGCGCAGGTGATCGACCTGCGGATGCGGCTGCACGGGCCGCCGAAGACGTTCACCGTGCTGGTGAGCACGCTCGCCGAGGAGCGCGGCGTGCTCTCGGTCGACATCGGGGACATCGACGACACCAGCGAATGACGGCGATACGGTGATCGGGTGACCCCGCGTTCGTCCGAGACACCGTACGTCGACAGCCTCGCCTGGATCCTCGTCCAGGATCGCGCCCTGCTTTCCGTGCGCACCAAGGGAAAGGACAAGTTCTACCTGCCGGGCGGGAAACGCGAGCCAGGCGAGAGCGACGTCGCCGCACTGTGCCGTGAGATCCGCGAAGAGCTCGGTGTCGAACTGGACCCGATGTCCTTCTCGTTCTTCGCCGCGCTGCGGGAGCGGGCCGACGGGTACGCCGACGGCCGCGAGGTGCGGATGACGTGTTTCACCGCGGAGCACCGCGGCGAGCTGGCACCCGCGCGGGAGATCGCCGAGCACCGCTGGCTGACCACGGCCGACGCCGGTTCCTGTCCGCCCGCGGGCCGGAAGGTGCTCGCGATGCTCGGCGAGGCTGGCCTGATCGGATGAACGTCGGTCACGTGCCGTGTGCGCGGTTCCGCGTGGCGTCAGTTGTAAGAATCGTGGCGATCCGAACTGCCCGGAGCGCGAATTTCCCTGCTACCGGCCGGTATTCCCCGCGCACGACGTGAGCCGATCGGGTGAAACTCGATTAATCGCGTTCGACAGCGGTAACGGTGTCATACGTTTGGGCGAGAAGTAGTCGACGCGTTCGATAGCCGAGCGTGACGAGGGGAGTCGGCCGCCGATGGCAGAGCATCCACGGGGGGTCTTCACAACCAGCCGCACCCGGCGGCCCAAATCGGGCTCGGGCGTGCTGCTGGCCTGCTCGCTCGCGGTACTCGGGGTCGTCGTGATCTCGGTGCTGATCGCGGCGAACCGGAGCCAGCAGGGCGGTGGTGGCTCCGCCGTGCCCGCCGCGCACGCGCTGCCCACGCTTCCGGTGCTCACTTCGGCGCCGGAGATCCCCGGCGCCGTGGTCACCACCAGAGAGGTCACCTACGAGCTCTCCGGCGACAGCGGCGCCGTGCACGTCACCTTCGTCGCCAAGGGTGCCGACGTCCAGCAGCTCAACGGGGTCGCCACCCCGTGGACCCAGACCGTGTCGCGCACGGACCCCGAAAACGGGCCGCACTACGTGACCGTGTCCGCGCAGAACGGCGGCCACGGCACCCTGCACTGCCGCATCCTCGTCGACGGCAAGGTGGTCAGCGAGCGCAGCACCGCGACCGACTACGGCGTCGTGATGTGCGCGAAGGTGCTCGACTGAGCCACCCCGCGACCGTCGCGGGCCGCCTCAGCCGAGCGGCGCGGCCAGGTGCGCGGTGTCGTTGAACCGGCGCACGAGCCAGTTCTCCGCGGTGACCACGAGATGCGTGATCGAGCCGTTGTCCGCGCCGAGGAACGCGAACGGCTGCGAACCGCTGGCCTGCGCCATCGCCTCCCCGATCACGCCGCCGTGGGTGAACACCGCGACCCGCCGGCCGGGATGGGCCGCCGCCACCTCGGTGAGGCCCGCCTTGACGCGCGCGGCGAACGCGGCCGCGCTCTCCGCGCCGGGGATCACGTCCCAGCGCTGCTCCGCCCAGAGCCGCTGCGCCACCGGATGCCCCTCGGCGGTGTTGCGCCGGAACAGCCCGCCCTCCCACTCGCCGAGGTGGACTTCGCGCAGCAGCGGCGCCACCACCGGCTCGATGCCCAGCTTCGCGACGAGCGGCGCGGCCGTCTGCGCGGTGCGCCGCAGCGTCGTGACGTAGAGGGCGTCCAACCGCTCGTTCGCGAGCCGCTCGCCGACGCGCTCGGCGTGCTCGCGGCCCTCCGGGGCGAGATCGGGATCGGCCTGGCCCTCGACCATCGGGAAGGGCTCCGACGCGCGGGCAGGCGCGGATTCGCCGTGGCGCACCAGGAAGATCTCGGTCGCTCCTGGCGGCGGGGTGAACCGGTGCTGGCGGTATTCGGGTTCTTCGCTCACGTGCCGAGGCTACGCGGGCCGCAGGATCGCGTGCAGCGCCTCGTGCAGGGCCCCCGGATCCGCCGCGCGGGGCGACGAACCCGTCCGGGCGCACGGGGGCCGAGATCGTCCGGCTGGCCGGAAAAGCGCGCCGTGATCCGTGCCGCGGTTCCGGTGACGGCGGTCGTCACGGCGTCTTCGCGGAGCACGCGCGACTCCAGTTCGTCCTGTGCCACCAGCTTGAGCGGGACCGGGCTGCCCGCGGCGCGCACCGGGCAGGCAGCTCGATCCTGGCGAGGCCGGACCGCTTCTCCACCGCGACGCACCGCACGCCGTGGCCGGACAGGAACAACGCGGCGGAGAGCCCGGCCGGTCCCGCGCCTGCCACCAGTGCCTCAGTGTCCACTGTGTACTCTTCGGGTTTTCGCCGAGGGGAACACGGCGCCGCCTCAGAGCGCCTTGCGGTCAACTCCGCCGGATTGGACGGCGTGTGCCCCGTGCGGCACGATGGGCCCGTCCAACCCTGGGGAGGGAGCGACCGTGCGCGATGCCGTCGTGGCCGCGGCTGTGTTCTTGCACGCGCACGCCTGCGACCCGATCCGGCTCGGCGACGTGGCGGATCACGTCGGCTACAGCCCGTTCCACCTGACGCGGGCGTTCACCAGGGAGATCGGCACCTCTCCGGCGAGAGCGCTCGCCGCGCACCGGTTCCACCGCGCGAAACGGCTCCTGCTCGACGGCGACGACCGGATCGCCGACATCTGCCACGCCGTCGGGTTCTCCTCGGTCGGCACCTTCACCACCCGTTTCGCCGAGGCCGTCGGCACGAGCCCGACCGAGTTCCGGCGGCTCCCGCACGATCTCGCGGACGCGCCACCGATCCCGGCTTCGACGCCGGGCGCGGTCCGCGGTGGCGCGGTCGTCGCGGGCTCGGTGCGGATCGGCTCGTCCGCCGCCGTCGCGCTCGGCACCGGCCCGCTGGTGTTCGTCGGCCTGTACCCGGCGCGCTCGGCGCGCGGACAGCCAGCCGTCGGCGCGATGCTCACCGGAGCGGGGGACTTCCTGCTGACCGACGCCCCGCCCGGCGCGTTCTGGGTGCTCGCCACCGCCCTGTCGACGCGCCGCGACTACGACGGTCTCCTCGTGCCGGGGGAGTCGGTGATCGGGGCGTCACCGATCGTGCTGCACCTGCGCCCCGGCGAACAGCACGTCTGCGACCTCCCGCTCGAACTCGTCGAACGGTGGCGGCCACCGGTGCTGGCCGCGCTGCCCGCGATGGCGTCCGAGATTGCGCAAGATTGGAGAAGACGCGCCTGAGCGCGCACCCTAGGTTTGCCCTGTGCTCGTCCGCGTGCGCCCGTCGGCATCCCCCGCTGCGGCCCCCCGTCGCGCGGACGGGTACGCGGACCCGTCCCGCACCGTCACGGGACGGGTCCGGTCGCGTCTGGGCGGGGCCGTCCCTGGGGTTGGCGGCCCCGCCCGAACCCGTCGAAGCCCGCGGATCGCCGGGGCACGCTGACCTTCGCCGCCGTAGGAATGCTCGCTGCCACGCGGAGACGGCTGGGTGATTTCTAATAGGATTGACGCATTCGCTCCGGCGGGCAATGATGAATGCGCACGGTCAATCGGAGGAGCGGGCATGACAGCCTTGTGGAAGCGAGAGATGCGGCACGCGGCCGCGACCGCCGCCGCGTGCTCGTCGAGCGGCCGCCGTGCACCCAGTTCCTTTCCTGGGCAAGGCATTCCGAGCTGCGCGAGTCCTCCGTCCTGACGGAGAACCCGCTATCGCGAGGGAGCCGCCCATCGGGTTTCCGATCCGGGCGGCTTTCGTTTTTTGCCCCGTACTGACGCGGCAGTTTTCTCGACGAACCCAGGTGTGGAGTGATTTCTCGGACCATTCCGCCGATTTTTGATGCTGCTTCTTCCCTTGCGGTTCGATATCGCCGAAGGTCAAGCCCTTGTAGCTCAGCCGGAACAGAGCGCCGCACTACGAACGCGGAGGTCCCAGGTTCAAGTCCTGGCGGGGGCACTTTCAGGGAGGGCCGGGCACCGGATCGCCGATCCGAGGTCCGGGACACTCGTCCCGGCACGCGTTCGAATCGTGCGGCGCTCTCCTGAAGCGTGCGGCTCAGGTTCGAATCCTGGATCCTCCGCAGCTCACCAGGCCGATCCTCGGTTGTTCGCGAGCACTGACCGTATCGACCCGGTTTCTGTCGGTGCCCCTCTGCATAGTGGCCGAGTGTCCACGAACTGCGAGGAGGAGCGATGTGCTGGCATTGCGACAACCCCGGCGGCAGCAGGCTCGACTATCTCGACCATCTGCGCGAGACCATCATCTCGTGCGGCTGGGCGGTGCAGAGCATCGCGCGGGACCGGCTGTACCCGCCATGGGCGTATACGGTCGGGCTGACTTCGCGCGGCAGACCGGAGCTGGTGGCGACCGGGCTGCCGCCGGACAGGGCGGGGGCGCTGCTCAATTCGGTGGCCGAGCACGTCCTGCACGACGACGCGCCGGCCCCCGGTGCGCAGATTCCGCTGCGCGGCGGCCCGCTCATCGAAATCGTCGAGGTCGCCGAACCCTCGGCGCACCTGTTCACGGCCATCGAGCTGTACGGCGACGGGGTCCGTGCCGTGCAGCTGGTGTACGCGGACGACCGGGGGCACTGGCCGTGGGATCGGGGCTTCCGCGGCGGGAAAGGGGGCCAGCCCGTGCTCGGGAACCGGGGTGGCGGTGGTTGATCAGGTGCTAGATGGGGGGTCTTCCGCCGCGGAATCCTTGTGGGACGCCCGATCGGGCTAGTGCGATCGCCTCATAGGACGTACCGCCGTACCTGCGGTCGCCGCCATCGCTGCCTCAACCTGGGTGAGGGCTTCTTCAGTCTGCGCCCAATCTGAGGAGTGATGTCATGACAACCGGTCTTGACTACAGCGCCGGCCGGATCCCGGGCCGGGCTATTCGTAGTGCCGGTCATTCATTCGCGATCCGGTACGCCGGCACGCCCGGCCGTACCAAGAACATCAAGGCAGCGGAGTACGCCGATCTCGTGGCCAGCGGCGTCACGGTATGGCTCGTCTACGAGAACGGAATCAACGACGCCATGGGCGGCTTCCGGGGCGGGGTGGCCGCCGCCCGTGCCGCACGGGCGGACGCCGACGCGATCGGCTACCCGAACGGGCCGATCTTCTTCTGCGCGGACCGGCACCTCGCACCCGGCGAGGTGGGGACCGCGCTGACCTACCTCGACGGCGCCGCCTCGGTGCTCGGCAGGGAAAGCGTTGGCGCCTACGGGTTTTCCGAGTTCATCAACCCCGCCAGGGACGGCGGCCGGGCCGCGTTCTTCTGGCAGTGCGGTTCCCGCTCGGCCGTCCGGCCCGGCGTGCACGTCTACCAGCGCAACAACGGAACCGCCCAGGTCGGCGGTATCAAGTGCGACATCAACGACCTGCTCATCCCGATCATGAAGGGCGACGACATGTCAGCGAACGACGTCATCGGCAAACGGCCGGACGGCACCGACATCACCATCGGTGACGCACTGGCGAACCTGTACCTCGGTGCGTTCTACGGCGGAGGCGGCTCCGGGTCACGTGCCGTCTACGCCACCGTGAACGCCATCAACGACGACCTCGGCAAGGTCTGGGACACCACCGGCGCGGTCACCGCCGGGGGCGCCTCGGCGGACATGTACACCCGGCTGCAGAAGGTCGAAGGCAAGGTCGACGAGCTGCTCGCCGCCATCAGGGCCCTGCCGGCCGGACAGGACCCGGTCCCCGTGAAGCCGTGAGGCCCGCTGGCCCGGCCGCGGTGGTGGCCAGGACCACGGCCGCCACCGCACGGGTCTCGATCATGCGAGGTGCTTACCGCGGCCGGTAAGCCGGTGGTCAGCCGACGGCCAGCGCCGCCGGACAGAGTTCTGGTCAACACCGGGCCGGAACCCCGAACACCGGCCATGACCTCGGGAGACACCCATGAAGAACACCACCGTCCTCATCTCCGGCGCCAGCATCGCGGGACCCGCGCTGGCCTGCTGGCTGGTTCGCTACGGCTTCTCGGTCACGATCGTGGAGCGCGCGGAGGGCCGGATGCGTCCCGGTGGCCAGGCCGTCGACGTGCGGGGCCCCGCGCTCGAGGTGATCGAGCGGATGGGCATCGCCGACGCGGTCCGTGCCGGGAACACCGGGATGCGCGGGATGACGATGGTCGACGGGACGGGTGCCGAGCTGTACAGCTCCACCGAGCACACGTTCACCGGTGGCGATCTCGCGAGCGCCGACGTCGAGATCATGCGCGACGATCTCGCGCTCCTGCTGCAGGAAGCCGCCGGTGACGAGGTCGAGTACCTGACCGGTGACTCGATCGCGAGCCTGACCGAGGACGCCGACGGCGTGCACGTCACGTTCGAAAAGGCGGCGCCGCGCAGGTTCGACCTCGTCGTCGGCGCGGACGGCCTGCACTCGACGGTGCGCTCGCTGGCGTTCGGGCCGGAGCGGGACTACATCTCGCACCTCGGCACCTATCTCGGCGTGTTCACCGCGCCGAACTTCCTCGGCCTTGAGAACTGGCAGATGTTCTGCCAGGCGGGCGCGATCGGCGGCGGGATGATGAGCGCGCGGAACAACACCGAGTGCCGGGTCTACATCGGGTTCGAGTCCGAGGAGCCGGTCGAGTACGACTACCGGGACGTCGAACAGCAGAAGCGGATACTGGCGGAGCGCCTCGAAGGTGCGGGGTGGGAGTTCCCGAAGGCGCTCACCTACAGCTGGGACGCGCCGGACTTCAGCTTCGACTCGATGAGCCAGATCCATCTCGACCGGTGGTCGCGCGGCCGGGTGGTGCTGATCGGGGACGCGGGGTACTGCGGTTCACCGATGTCGGGGCAGGGCACCAGCATGGCGCTCGTCGGCGCCTACGTGCTGGCGGGGGAGCTGAAGGCGGCCGCGGGTGACCACGAAACGGCCTTCGCCTCCTACGAACGGGAAATCCGCGGCTACGTGGCCCAGAACCAGCAGCTCGCGCTGACGAACCGGGCCCGTGTCGAGGCGCAGACCAGGGCGGCCATGGACGGCGCCGAGGTGTCGGAACCGGTCGAGATCACCACCGATCCGGAGGACTTCGGCACCGTGGTCGGCGCGCTGGTGCTCAAGGACTACTGAGACTGTCCACAGTGGAATCAGGAAATCCGGGAGCGCTACCGCTCCCGGATTTCCCGTGCGGCGCCTATGCTGGCTCCGATGAGCTCTCTCGCAGGTGCGGACCACCGGGTCCTGCTCGGGAACCCGCACGGGGACCACCTTTCGATCGCGCTGCTGGGCAGGGCGCACCCCGGCTCGGAGGACTACTGGGACGGCAACTGGGTGCTGTCGCCGATCGCGATCCACGCCGGCGGGTTCCAGGGCACCATCGGCGCGACGCTGCGGATGGACGAGTTGGCGAAGTTCCACGGCGAGCTGGGCGCGGTCTACGAAACGCTCAGCGGCGCCGCGGTGCTCGACAGCATGGAGGACTGGCTCAAGCTGACCGTACGGTGCGAGCCGAGCGGCGTGCTCGCGGTCGACGGCATCGCGCTCGACCAGGCGGGGCACGGCAACCAGCTCCGGTTCGAACTCGGCGGGCTCGACCAGTCGCACCTGCCGCCGGTGCTCGACGAGCTGGAGGACTGCCTGCTCGCCTACCCGGTGCTCGGGACGCGCTGATCGCGGCGGAACGCCGAGGAGATCACGTGGTCCTTCGCGGGCCCGCGGACCGTCCACTCGTGACGCCAGTGGTCCGCGCCGAGCACCCGGTACTCGACGCGGTAGAGGTCCTCGGCGCACGGGTGGGTTGCCAGCCAGGTGCCCGAGGTCAGGTCGACGGCGTGGAAGAACCCGCCGTGGTCGAAGTGGACGTCGGCGGTGCCGGGACCGGTGAGCCGGAACCGCAGTTCGCGCGTGGCTTCACCGCGGTGGGCGCCGAAGTCGAGCACACCGCGTTCCCGCTGCACGATTTCGTCGCCGGCGGCGTCGAAATCGCAGGTGCCGCCGAACCGCCCGAGCGGCTCGCCCGAGGCGGCCACGATCTCCCGGTCCAGGCGCCACCGCCCGCTCAGGTAGCCGGCGAGGTCGGCGACGGGGTAGGCGTCCACCCCGTCATTGTCACCCCGCGTCCGCCCCGGTCCCCACCGGCGTCCTGCCGATCCGCGCCGCCGCCGTGCCGAGGCCGGTGAGCGCGCCGATCCTGGGCGCCCGCTCGTGGCCGAAGTTCCGCCGCAGGTCTTCCTCGGCGTACCGGTGGCAGCTCCGGTGCCATTCGAGGATGCCGGACATCCAGTTCTTCAACTCCGCGGCGTACCCGGTCAACGTGGCGCGGGCGTCGCGGTCGAGGCCGTGGTCCTCGAACAGCGCGGGCAGCTCCAGCTCGACGACGTGCTCGAACTGCTTCATCCGCGCCGTCATCAGGTCGTTGACCACGCCGAGCGCGCGCTCGCGGTCGCAGTCGAGGAAGCTCCGCACCACCAGCACGCCGTTGTGCAGCTCGCCCTCGTACTCGATCTCCTTCTGGTACGAGTAGACGTCGTTGAGCAGGCTCGCGTAGTCCATCGCCGAGTTCTCGAGGTTCTGGATCGGCCTCGTGCGGTAGATCTCGGGCGGCACGGTCTTGCCGTGCCCGATCCTCGCGAGGCTCATCGTGAGATCGGAGCCGAAGGTCTTGCGGCGCATTTCGACGTAGTCCACCGGGTCCGGGATCCGGTTCATCTTCTGGTTCGCCAGCTCCCACAGCCAGCTCGCGGTCATCTTTTCGATCGTGCGCCGGAACGCCTGCCGCGCGGGGACGTCCATCGGGGCCGCGGTGCGCGCCCAGATCTCGGCCAGCGCGCGTTCGAGCCCGTTCACCGGCGTGATCGTCGGTGGCCCCTCGACCGGCATCAGCTCCGACAGCCGCGCCGTGCACACCTTCGCGGCGACCAGATCCGGCGCCCGCCCGAAGACGATGGGGTAGTAGTCGTCCGCGTAGGTTCCCCACGCGAGCCAGCCCGAGGTCAGGTCCAGCTCATCGGGGGAGGCATCGGGATGGATCGCGGCGCCGCACAGGGCCAGGTCGTAGGCGCGCAGCTTCTGCTCGTCCCACACCACCTCGTCGAGGATGTCCACGCCCTTCGCCCACTCGACGAGGTTCTCCCGTGCCGCGTCGAGATGCGGGCTCAGCCGCGGCCGGTAGGGCATGTAGACCTCCGGGATCTCCGATGGGCCGACCTTCTCGAACGGCACGTGGCTGAACGAGCGCATCCGCTGCGGGAGGGTGGCCGCGATCGAGAGCGGGATCCTCGCCGCGGAGGTGCCGATCCCGCTGGGCCCGGCCGGTACCGGCCGGGCGGCACGGGATTCCTCGGTCGAGCCGTTCATGTACCGGCTCGACCGCAGGTGCCATTCGTGCCCGCCCGCCTGCCAGTCCTGCAGGCCCTTGAGGTAGGCGAACACGCCCATGCGCTGCACCGGGCCGAGCGCGTGCTCGTCCACCAGCGGCGGCAGTTCGGTGAGCGCGGTGTGCTCGAACTGGTGCAGGCGCGAGGTCAGCAGGTCGTTGACCGCGCCGGCGGCCTCCTGGGTGCCGATGCCGAGGAAGCGCTCGAACACCAGCACGCCGTTGCTCAGCTCGCCCTCGTCCAGCACTTCGCGTTCGTAGGAGAACAGGTCGTTGCGCAGGTGGATGGCGTCGGAGAAGGTGTCGCGCAGGACGTGCATCGGCCGCGTCGCCGCGATCACCGCGGGCACCTCGGCGCCCACCGCGTGCTCGACCAGGTTCGCCGACCACGGCGCGCCGCCGACCTTGCGCCGCATCTCGATGTACTCGATCGGGTTCGACAGCCTGTTCTCGCTGATGTTCGCCAGTTCCCACAGCGATTCGTCGAGCAGGTTCTTGGTGCTCTCGACGAAGCGGCGCCGCCAGTCGGCCGAGCGGGCGGGCACCGTGCGCGACCACAGGTCCGCCAGCCCCTTCTCGACCGGGTTCTGCGGTTCCGCGGTGATTTCGCCTGCCACCGGCATGAACAGCGGCAGCCGGTCGAGGTAGGCCTGCGCGCCCTTCAGATCGGGGGTGCGCTTGTACAGCTCCACGAAGTGGTCGTCGAAGTAGAACACCCACACGTACCACTCGGTGATCAGGTCGAGGACGGGACCGGGGCAGTCGGGATGCGTGTAGGCGCACAGCAGGGCGTAGTCGTGGGAGTCGAGGTCGTGCTCGTCCCAGATCGCGGTGCCGTGCTGCGGCACGTCGATCATGTCCATGGCGTACGCCCACGTCTTGCTGTTCTGGCGTGCCCGTTCGAGGTTCGGGTTCAGCCGTGCCGGGTAGGGCATGTAGAACTCGGGTAGCTCGAAAGGCTGCACAGCCGATCCCTTGCCTTTCCGTGGTTGCCTGCGTTGTTTCCCGCCCTAGGCAGGCAACCAAGGAGCGCACGGGCAGCCAAGGCCCACGCCCGGGTTGTACCCGATCGAGAGGGCCTGATTCGCCCTACCGGCCCAGCCGCCGTACTCCCGGTTGGCTCCGTGACGGCTCCGCCGCGAAGCGTTTCCGTGGCCGGATGGTGCGCGGATGCGCCGAGGGTGATCTAGGTGAGTCTGCGGGGTCGCTTCGCCTTGCCGCCAAGGTGCTCCGGGAGGTCCTCCGGCCAGGCGTGCCAGCCGTGGTGGTCCCTTGTGGCGAGCGCGACGGCGTACGTTTCGACGTCACGGAGATCGACGCACTTCCCGGCGTCCCGCAGGCGCGTGATCACCGGCAGCACCTCCTCCTGCCACCAGACGCCGGCCAGCTCTTCGCGGTCGGTGAAGGGCCTTCCGTCGAGAGAACGCCGGAACGCCCACGATTCGGCCGCGTCGGCGAGCCTGGACCAGTCCGCGGGCCTGTCGAGCCAGAGGTTCGCGCGCACGTCGTTGGGCAGCGGCACGCGGTCGAGGAACCGGCGCTCGGCCGCCTTGCTCGGCAGGTGCGCCAGCCGGAGGCAGCCCATGGCGTAAGCGATGGTGCAGATGTGCACCACCTGCGCGGGCACGACCGGCCACCCCCGCGCCCGCGCCACCGACACCCGGTGGTGGCCGTCCACGACGAAGTACAGCTCACCGAGCCGTACGAGGTCGACCGGCGGCTCGGCACCCCGGTCCAGCACACTCGCGACGCCCTGCCACCGGCCCCGGAGGTGGCGGTTGACCAGGTTGAACTCGGCGTCGAAGTCGCCGGCGCGCGCGGAGGTCCCGACGATCTGCGAGAGCGGGACCTCGGCGAACTGGCGTCCCAGCACGCCGTCCCCGCCCAGCGCGCCGAGCGCGTCGTCGAGCGGCATCAGGCCGTCGGCCGCGCGCCTGCCCCAAAATCCGCCCATGAACGCGGCAACCCCGGTTCAGCCCGCGGTATTCCCGACGAGTCCCCACCACACGAAGTCCCGCGCGCGCGTGGCGGCGACGAGGTGCTGGCGGTCGTGCAGTTCGCGCCGCTCCCGGCCCGCGTCACCGTCCCCGTGTTCGGGGTCGGTGGTCTGGACCACTAGCACGGCGCGGAAGTCGAGCCCCTTGGCGCGGTGCACGGTGCCGATCTTCAGCCGGTCGTCGGACTCGCCGGAGAAGTGGTCGAGCGAGCGCGTCTCGATCTTCGCCTTGCGCAGGATTTCGGTGCAGCGCTGGACGTCCCGGTGGTGGAAGGCGATGACCGCGGCCTCACCCCTCGGCACCGGTAGCTTGTCCACTTCGGACAGCAGGGCGGCGGGGAGGTCGGCGGCGGTACCTCGCCACGAGCGCACCTCGCCGCCTTCGCTGGCGGGTTCGGCGTCCCGCAGCGCGACACCGGCCGCGCCGTCGAGATCGTCGACGTGGTTCATCGCGTCGAACCGCTGCGCGAAGGTGAGCACTTCGACGCGGTTGCGGTAGTTCAGCCGCAGCACCTCGCCGCGGCCCTGGATCGGGATGCCCGCGTCGGACAGCCGCCAGCCACCGGGGTAGACCTGCTGCTGCCCGTCGCCGACCAGCAGCAGCCGGTTCGGCCCGTCCCCGGCGAGCTGGCGCAACAGCCGCAGGCCGATGAGCGTGATGTCCTGCACCTCGTCCACCACGACCGCGGCATAGGGCTTCTCCGGCGGCTCCCGCACCAGTTCGCCGAGCGCGATGGCGAGCAGGTCGTTGTGGTCGTGCAACTCCTTGTCGGCGAGGTTTTCCTGGTAGGTCTCGAAGTAGCGCCACACCATCGCCTTCTGCCGCGCGTTCAGGTTGATGCGGCGGCCCTTCCGGTACACGCGGGCGTACTCGTCGAAGGTGGTGATCCCCCTGCCCTTCAGCACGCGGTCGATTTCGGTTTCCCAGTACTGGTTCGAGGGTTCGATGGCGCCCAGTTCGTCGCGGTGCGCGCGCCACGCCTTGCTCAGCGCGGTCCTCACCGGTCCGTTGTCGACCTCGACCGCGCGGCCCCTGCTCGCGAGGAACGCCCGCGCCCACGCGTGCAGGTTGGTGAATTCGGCCCGCCCGGTCATCTCCGGGGCCAGCCGCTCGAAGGTGGCCCGGTGCACCAGCGGGAGGGTCCGGACGAAGGTGGTGAACAGCAGCGGCCCCGTCGTCGTCCGCGCGAGGTGCCGCAATCGGTGCAGCGCGACCACCGTCTTGCCGGTCCCGGCCGGTCCGCTGATCCGCGCCGGGCCGTTGTACCTGCGGGTGACCACGGCGCGCTGCTGCGGGTGCAGGAGGGTCAGCCAGGCGTCGAACGGGCGGTGCTGGGCGGCCTCGACCTCGTTCTCCGTCAGCGTTTCCGCGTCGAGCAGGCCCTCGGACACCGTGGTGTCCCGCGGTGGGGCGACCGCGAACGGTGCGTACCCGCGCAGGCGCCCGGCCACGCCGTCCACGCCGTCCACGATGGCCCGCACCCGTCGCCGGTCCAGGTGCAGCGCGTCCCGGCGGAACAGCTTGCCCAGCTCGGCTTCCGGGACCTGCCAGTGGCCGGCTGCTTCACCGCCGACGATCACGAAGTGCACGGCGCTGCCGGAGACGACCTGGCCGTGCAGCCCGGGAAGACCGGCGAACCGGTCTTCCGCGTGCCGGATCGCCGCCCGCGCGGCCGCGTCGTCGAGCGCGCCGGCCGTGATCGCGAAAACCCCGCCGGGGCCGATCAGATAGGCGTCCGCGGTGCCCGGCGCAGGCAGGTCGTCGCGGACGAACACGTGCCAGCTTTCGATCGTGCGCGCGACCAGTGCGGTGAGCACCCTGCGCCGCGGCGCCCCGAGATCCGGCAGGCGCGCGGCGACGAGTTCGCCCGCCTGCCGTTCGGCCTGCCGCCTGGCGTGTGCGCTGATCCCCACCCGGCCCCCTCGTGAATCGTGGCGATACGTAACCACCGTAAGCAAGGGCCTGCGCGAAGGGTAGTCACCCGGATGCCAGGACGCGCCCGCCTGCCGTCCCCCCGAGAACGGCAGGCAGGCGCGTTCGGTTACTTCGCGGCCAGCGCGAGTTCGGGCTCGGCCGACGGCTCTTCGGCTCCCCGGAGCCGGACGACGCCGGACAGCGCGACCAGCAGGCCGAGCACCGCGATCCCGGTGACCACGCTCAACGCGGGCGTCAGCCCGGTGAGCAGCGCGCCGGCCGACGCTTCGCTGCCGCCGTTGGCGGTGAGCACCGCGGTCACCACGGCGAGCCCGATCGCGCCGCCGACCTGCAGCGAGGTGTTGAGCAGGCCGCCGGCGAGACCCTGTTCGTCGTCGGAGATGCCCGCGGTCGCCTGGATGTTGAGCGAGGAGAACGCGAGGGTGAACCCGATGCCCAGCAGGATCATGCTCGGCAGGACCGAGCCCGCGTAGCCCGAGTGCTCGTCGACGCGGAGGAACAGCGCGTAGCCGAGCACGTGGGCGACCACGCCGGCGAAGATCGTGCGGGGCGTGCCGATCCGGTCGATCAGCGGCTCGATCCTGGGTGAGCCGAACGCGACGATCGCCGCCGCGGGCAGGAAGCCGAGCGCGGTCTGCAGCGCGCTCCAGCCGAGCACCGACTGCAGGTACAGCATCACCACGAACTGGAATCCGATGTAGGCGCCGAAGAACAGCGCCCCGCCGAGGTTGGCCCTCGCCAGCGGGCCCGAGCGCAGGATGCCGAGGCGCAGCAACGGGTGGCTGCTCCGCTTCTCGATCACGATGAACGCGGCGAGCAGCGCGAGCGCGACGGCGAAGGTGATGAGCGTGCGCGGCGCTGCCCAGCCGACCTGCGGCGCTTCGACGACGCCGAAGACCAGCAGCAGCGAGCCCACCGCGCCGGTGATCGCGCCGGGGATGTCGTAGCCCGCGCCTGAGTCGTCCCGGTCGTAGCTGGGGATCAGCTTGATCGCCGACGCCAGCGCGGCGAGCGCGATCGGCACCGGCAGCAGGAACGTCCAGCGCCAGCCGACCTCGGTCAGCAGCCCGGAGAAGACCAGGCCCGCGGAGTACCCGCTGGCCCCGAAGACCGCGAAGATGCTGATCGCCCGGTTGCGGGCGGGACCTTCCTGGAAGGTCGTGGTGATGATGGACAGCGCCGCCGGTGCGGTGAACGCCGCGGCGAGCCCCTTGATGAACCGGCTGGCGATCAGCAGCGCGCCGTCGTCGACGACGCCGCCGAGCAGCGAGGCGGCCGCGAACACGCCGACCGCGACGAGGAAGACGCGACGGCGGCCGAGCAGGTCGGCGGTGCGCCCGCCGAGGAGCAGGAGTCCGCCGTAGCCGAGCACGTAGCCGCTGACGACCCATTGCAGGGCACTGGTGGAAAGGCCGAGGTCGGACCGGATAGCGGGGAGCGCGACCCCGACCATCGACACGTCGAGCGCGTCGAGGCCGACAACGGTGGACACGGTGAGCAGGACGCCCCAGAGGCGGGCGTCCCACCGGGTTGAAGAGGTGGACAAGTGCGCGGAAGTGCTCATGGGCCCGTACGCTACATGCACACGCATCTAATGACAACGCATAAAATGCAGTGGCATCAGATTCGCGTGCATGTTATGGTGGCCGACGTGAGCGACGTCGCCGAGCTGAGCCTGGTGGAGGAGTGGCACCTGCTCCTCGCACGGCACGCTGCCGTTTTCAACGCCCTCGAGTGCGCTTTGCAGGACGAGCACGGGCTCGGCGTCAGCGAGTTCGAAGCGCTCGAAGCACTGGCCGGGTGCGATCACCAGTGCCGCGCCGCCGACCTCACCGACGCCGTGCACCTGAGCCAGAGCGCCACGTCACGGCTCGTCGCCAGGATGGAGCGCGAGGGCCTCGTCGAGCGCGCGATGTGCGATGTGGACCGGCGCGGGGTCTTCGTCACCCTCACCGAGGCCGGCTGGACCCGGTTCCGCACGGCGAAGCCGACCCACCGGCGCGTGCTCCGGGAAACCCTGCGCTGAACCGCGTCACAGCGGCGGGAACAAGCTCGCCACGTGAGCCGCGTCGTCGAGCTGCCGATCGCTCGGATGTCCGCCCACGGCTTCGGTTTCCGCGATCACGAGCAGCGAGTCCTCGGGGCGCGAGTCGTAGTGCTCGCCGGTGAACTTCAGCCCGGCGACCCCGAGCACGGCCCCGCCGAGTGGTGCGATGTCGCCGGAGCCGTGCTCGTCGATGACGTCTTTGAGCCGGGTCATTTCTTCCTCGGAGTGCATGCGCACCCAGGCGATCGACACCGCGACGGTGTTCCCGGCACCGTCGCCGACGGCGATGACCTGACGATCGAGTTTCCGGCACGGATGTGTCAGGAAGAACTGCTGAACTCGCCCGAACGAGGCGGTCGCGCACCGCAATTCGGTCTTCACCGCTTCTTTGACGATCTTGAAGCCCAGTTTCTTCAGCGCTTCGCGGCGCAGTCCCTTGCGCGCGAGATCCTTTCCCAGCGATCTCCCCACCGAATTGACCGATTCGGCGCCGGATTCCGCGCTCGACCCGACCGAGGCCGCGCCGCCGCCGCCGAACGCGACCACACCGGCCGTGGCGGCCGCGGTGACGGCGGCTCCTGCTTTGGTCTTGTAGGGCGCAAAAGTGCCGTCCTTGTGGCGTGGTGGGTTTTTCATGATCGTGACCCCTCCCCGAGTCCGGGGCCGATCGTTCCCGCCGGGTTCCGCTTCGGCAATCGGTTCGCCCTTTTGTCGCCTGAAAAGACCATTCAGGCGCCAGGTCGGGTCAGAAGACGGACCAGCCGGTCAACGAGGTGAAGGCTTCGAGCGCGGCCGTGCCCGCGACGGAGTTTCCCTTGGCGTCCAGGCGCGGGCTCCACACGCAGACGGTGCAGCGTTGCGGCACGACCGCGAGGATGGCACCGCTCACGCCGCTCTTGGCCGGGAGGCCGACGCGGTAGGCGAACTCGCCAGCGGCGTCGTAGGTGCCGCAGGTGAGCAGGAGCGCGTTGACCTGCTTGCTCTGGCTCGCGGTGAGCAGCCGCGAGCCGTCCCGGCGGGCACCGTGCCTCGCGAACACCAGTCCGGCCAGCGCGAGCTCGGCGCAGTCCATGGTGATCGCGCACTGCCGGAAGTAGTGGTCGAGCACGAGGTCGACGTCCTGGCGGAGGGTGCCGTACTCGGCCATCACGTGCGCGAGGGCCGCCGCGCGGTGCCGGTGGCGTTGTTCGACCGAGGTGATCGCGGGGTCGACGGCGACCTCCGCGCTGGTGCTTTCCGCGCGGAGCAGGTCGAGTACCGGGCCGCTGCTTTCGCCGAGCGTGCTGAGCAGGTGGTCGGTCACGGCGAGCGCGCCCGCGTTGATGAACGGGTTGCGCGGCACCCCGTTCTCGTATTCCAGCAGCACGAACGAGTTGAACGGGTCCCCGGAGGGTTCCCGGCCGACCTGCCGCCACACCTGGTCCGATGTGGACAGTGCGAGCGCGAGGGTGAACACCTTCGACACGCTTTGGATGGAGAACCGGTCCCGCCACGCTCCCGCGCCGTGCACGTCGCCGTCGACGGTGGCCAGCGCGATACCGATCGAGTCCGGGTCGTAGCCGACCGCCTCGCGAAGGTACGGCGCGAGTTCCCCGCCGCCGCTCTGTCCACTGTGGTGCTTGGCGGCGGCAAGCACCTCGTCGAGCACCTCGTTCACGTCCATTTCGCCAGCTTCCTCCATTCGCGACGATCAGGGCGCGCGTGGCGGGGGATCCGCCACGCGCGCCCAGCGGGAAACCTTGCTACGCCGTGCCTGTGGTGAGGGTGAGGTTCCACTTCGCGAGCGCCTCGGTGACGGGCTGGAAGATGGACTGGTCGTCCTTGCCGGGATTGTCGACGCACCGCGACGGGCCGCCGTCGTGCAGGCCGGTCGCCTTGCTGTTGACCAGCCAGCCGCCCCCGGAGTCGCCGCCGAGCGAACAGGCGTCGGTGTAGGTCAGGCCTTCGATGACGAGGCCGCCGCCGTAGTCGACGGTCTGGTTGACGTAGGTGACGGTGCCGCACCGCCAGTGGGAGGTGTTGCCGGAGTGGCACACCTGGTCGCCGACCACGGCGTCCGTCGATCCGGTGACGGTCACCGCGGCCCCGCCCCAGGTGTTCACCTCGGCGCTGAGGTTCCAGCCCGGCTGCGTCACCGAGACCAGGCCCATGTCGCCTTCGCGGGCGTTGACGCTGTGGGTCCCGCCGGCGTTGGACGTGCCGATCCGGTTCTGCCTGCCGCTGGCGCCGTAGGCGGCCTGGTTCGCGTCGTTGGTGCAGTGCCCGGCGGTGAGGAACGCCTTGCCGCCCGCCGGGTCGGTGACGCTGAACCCGACCGAGCAGTTCGTTTCCGAGCCGGGCCACCACGGGTTGCCGGTTCGGATCGTGCCGCTCTGCTGGCGGGGCGAGGAAGCCGACTCGGTGACGGTGACCCCCGGCAGCGCCCGGATCCTGCTCAGGAAGCGGTCGGTGTCCCCGTTCGCCTTGGTGCGGTTGACGCTGACGTTGACGGTGTTGCTGACCGGATCGGCCCCGTAGCTGTTCAACCCCGGTATCCCGCCACCGGCCGCCGCGCGCACCTCGGCGACGAGCCGGTGCAGCTCGGCTCGGCCGCGGGCGACCAGTTTCGGTTGCGCGCCCGCGGCCCGCGCTTCGTCGGCTGCCGCCTGGTCCGTGACGGCGACGGCGAGCTTGCCCGATGCCGGGTCGAACCACGTCCCGGCGAGCCGCTCGGTCACCGCGCGAGGCAGTGCGCGCGCCACCCGGTGGGCGCCGGCCTGCTGCCGCAACCGCGTGCGCGCCGCGTCGAGGCTGATGCCGAGGCTGGTGGCCACGCCGGTGACTTCGGCCGTGGACGCATCGGCGGGACGGTCCGGCGCGGCGGTCGCTGGCGGCGTGAAAACGGTGAAGGCGCAAGCCGCGGCGAGAGCGGCGAGCGGCACTCGACGACGGCCAAGGGGGTTGGTGTTCACCTGGGTTTCCTTTCGGGAGAACGGGTTCGTGCGTGGGAGAAGCCCGGTGGATCGGGTTCCGAGAGTGAGCCGCGGTGTGCCGGTGCCGCATCGGGGGAACCCCTTGCGTCGCCTGGCTCGATCCAGCGCGGGCACGGCTTGGAGCAATGGGGAAACCCCTTGCCGCATTCGCGGCCAGGCCGTGCATTCCCGACGATCGTCACTGGCTGTGCCGAGTCACCAGGTGGTCCACTGTGGAAGCTGCCCGTGCAGGAGGTGATGCGGTTGACCGCACGGATCGTCGACCGGCACGCCGTCGAAGCGGCCGTGGCCGCCGCGCTGGACGAGCGCGGCCGGGTCGTCGTGACCGGATTCCCGGGAGCGGGCAAGACGACGGCGCTGCGCCGCGCGACCGAGCGGGGCGCGGCCCGTGTCGTGTGGCTCGCCCCCGCGCCCGCCGAACGCGAACTGCCCCTGGCCGGGATCGCCGAGGTGGTGCTGGCCGTGCGCGAGCACGTGGACCGGCTGCCTCCCGCGCAGGCGGCGGCGGTCGCGGCCCTGCTGCGGACGACCGAGCCACCGGCGGGCGGCATCGACCCGCTCGCGGTCCGGTTGGCGCTGCTGGCCCTGCTCAGTGCCGTGGAACCGGTCACGATCGTGGTCGACGACGCCGCCATGCTCGACCTCGACAGCGCGGCGGTGCTGTCCTTCCTGGCGCGGCGGATGCCACGGCTGCGGGTGGCACTCGCCGGTGCCGGGGCCGACGACGCGGGCGAGCTGGGCGAGGACGCGGAGGTCGTCGAAGTGCCGGTCTTCGACGCGGAGGAAACGGCGTGCCTGCTCGGCGCCGGTGAGCTTTCGCCACGGCAGGTCACCCGCATTCACCGGCTCAGCGGCGGCTTCCCCCGGCTCGCGTGCGATCTCGCGGCCGCGCCCGATGCCGTGCCCGCGCGTGCCAGGCGGTGGCTCGCGCGCGTGGACGACGAAGTGCGGCAGACGTTGCTGACGGCCGCACTGGCCACCAGGCCGACGGCGCGCCTGGTGCGGCGTGCGGGACGCGATCGCGCGGACGCGGACCTGGCGGTGGCCGCGGCGGCGGGGCTGGTTCGGCCCGGCACGGACGAGGTGGTGTTCACCGCGGGCATCGTGCCGCTCGCCCTGCGGGAACGAGCGGGCTGGGAGGCGGTCGCCGCCTGCCACGCCAGGCTCGCCGACGTCGACGATGACCCGGTCGAGCAGGCACGGCACCGGGCGCTGGCCACCGAAGAACCGTCGGCGGCGCTGGCGGAGGAGGCGGCCGCCGCGGCCGAACTCAGCCGCCGCCGCCACGACCGCGCCTGCGCGGCGGAGCTCGCGATGCTGGCCGCGGACCGCACACCCCCGGGCATGGCGCGAGTGCGGGTCGATCGGATGGTCGCCGCCGCCGAATACGCCGGCAGGGCGGGGAATCGCGAACTCGCCGCGAACGCCGCGAGCGCGGTGCTCGCCGCCGAGCACGAGCCGTCGGCGGCGGTGCGGGTGCGGCTGGCGATGGTCGACGCCGCTGGACAGTCCATTGAGGACTGTGCGGAGCTGCTCGCCGCGGCCGCGGACGCCGCCGGCGATGATCCCGCGCTGCGTGCCGCGGTCATGGTGCGCGACGCCGTCAAGGCGAACCTCGCCGACGGCGATCCCGAACTGGCCAGGGACCATGCCGCCAGGGCGGCGGTGCTGGCCGCCGAGTCCGGCGCCCGCTCGGTGGAGATGACGGCACTGACCATGCGGGCCAGGATCGAATGGACGCTGTGCGACCCGTGCTACCCCCGATCGCTCGCCGCCGCGCTCGCCATGGACGACGGTGCCACGCGGGACCTGCACGACTCGGCCCGGTTCCTGGCCGCGCGGCACGCCTTCTTCGAGGACCGGCTGACCGACGCCGAGTCGATGCTGGTGGCCTTGCTGCCCGAAGCCGAACGCGCCGGTGCCACCGATCTCGTGGAGGTCACCCGGTCACTGGCCGAGGTCCAGGCCCGTGCCGGCCGCTGCGCCGACGCGATCGTGTCCGCGAACCGGGCACTGGCCGTCACCACCGGCCTCGAGCTTTCTCCCGGGCCGAGCTGGTACACGGCCGCGGTCGCGGAACTGCACGGCGGCAGCTTCGCCCACGCCCGCGACTACGCCGATCGGGGGGCGCGGGCGTCCCGGCACGAGCACGACGCGATCTACCTGTCGCGCAACCTGCACGTGGTGGGGCTGGTGGACCTGGTCACCGGCCGGTCCGAACGCGCCCTCACCGCGTTGCGCGCGGTCCGGAACATCGAGAGCGCGCACGGAGCCCGTAACCCGTCCCTGTTGCGGTGGCACGGCGACTGCGCCGAAGCGCTGGCGGCCACCGGGCAGGTCGACGACGCACTGGCCCTGATCGACGACACCGCGGCGACCACCCGCTGCCAGACCGTGCTCGCCGCGCTCGACCGCGCGCGGGCGTCCTGCCTGTCCGCCACCGGCGAGATCGGCGCCGCCGCCGATCTCCTCGCCGACGTCGCCGAGCGCTTCGACGGCCAGCCGGTCGAACGGGGCCGCACCCTGCTCGCCATTGCCAGAGCCCGCCGTCGCCAGCGCCGCTGGGCCGCCGCTCGCGCCGCGGTGGCCACGGCCACGGAGCTGTTCGCGGCGGCAGGCGCCCAGCCGTGGCAGCGGCTCGCGCTCATCGCGATCGGCGGCGACGGCGGCTCGACCGGCCCCACGGCACTGACCCCGGCCGAGGAACGCCTCGCCGACCTCGTCGCGCGCGGGATCAGCAACCGGCAGGCCGCCGACCGGCTGCACCTCAGCGTCAAGACGGTCGAGGCCATGCTGACCAGGATCTACCGCAAGCTCGCCGTCACCTCACGGGCACAGCTGGCCACCACCAGGACGGGGCGCCGGTGACCGGTTCACTCCTGTTCCGCCAGCAGCCGTGCCAATTCCTCGCCCGCTTCCTCGCAGCCGGCGTCCGAAATCCGGTGCAGCTCAAGCAGATCTTCCGCCGCGACCGCGCGCCGGGTGAGCAGGTGACCGGCACGGAGGCATCCCTCGTCCAGCAATTCGTTCAGCTCGTCGAGATCGGCGCGGGCGTCGGCGAGGTCGGCCAGGCGGTCCAGAGCGGTCTCGTTGCCCTCGTCGGCCAGCGCGCGCAGGGTCTCCCGGCTGAAGTTCGCAGTCATGACCCCATGCTGCGACCTTGCCCCAAGGGCAAGGTCAAGTGCGATCATGGCCGGGTGCTCACCATCGGCCAGCTCGCCAGGTACGTCGGGGTGTCGACCAAGACGATCCGCGTCTACCACGACAAGGGGCTGCTCGCCGAACCGGAGCGCGACGCCTCCGGCTACCGGCGGTACGGGGCCGGTCAGGCGATCGAGCTGATCAAGATCCGGACGCTGGCCGAGGCCGGTGTGCCGCTGGCCCGCATCCGGGGTCTCGGGTCCGCCGCCGATGCCGAGTTCCGGCAGGCACTCCACCAGCTCGACACCGATCTCTCCCGGCGCATCCATGGCCTGCGGGCGACCCGGAAGCGCCTTCGGCAGCTCGCCGACGGGCATCTGCCGACGCTGCCGGCGGAGGTCGAAAGCCACAGTGATGATGTGTGCGCGTTGATTCTGGTGAGGTGGGTGGCGGAAGCGCGGAGCCGCCCGGGGGCTTGGTCCGTGAAGGTCGCCTTCGGGGAATCTGACGCCGCGATCTCGTCCCTCACGGCGGGCGGCATGGTGATGCTGATGCCCTGAAGGGGCCCTTCGCGGCGTCAGATTCCCTCATGGGCCCCTTCGGGGCATGCGCCCGGAGCAGAGTGGGTCCGTGGAGGCCGCATCCGTGGCATTCACGCCTATGAAGGCCCTTTTTTGGGGCGCCAGCGCGGAGATGGGAATGAGACGTGAGTGGCGAAGTCCCAGTGCATGCTGTGAAGGGCGCCTTGAGGGAATCTGACGCCGCGATCTCGTCCCTCACGGCGGGCGGCATGGTGATGCTGATGCCCTGAAGGGGCCCTTCGCGGCATCAGATTCCCTCAAGGGCGCCTTCAGGGCACCTCGCTTTTGACCTCTATAGGAGCATCCTCGAGCACCTGTCCCGGCTCGGGTTCAGCGACCGTTGGGTGGCGCTTCAGCACGACTTGTGGATCCTCGTGTTCGCCACCCATCCCGATACCGCGATCACGGTGTTCCGCGACCAGGCCCAGATCGTGGCCGAGCCGAGGCTGCGCGAGATCGCCCTCGACTACGACCGGGCGCACGACCTCGATCCCGGCGACCGCCGCATCGACGCCCTCGCCCGCCGGATCGTCGACGCCACCCGCGACCGCTACGGAACCGGCGACCTTCCCGGCTACGGCGCCGCTTCCGCGATCCCGGCGCTGATCCAAGGGGCGGTCAACGCCTCGTCACCGGCATGGCATCGGCTCGACACCCTGATCCGGCAGCAGCTCGGCGTCTGAGGTCACCGATCAGTCGTGGCGTGCGGACAGGGTCTGCCGCCAGTGCTCCGCCGCCTGGATCATGTCGAGCCCGAGGTGCCGGAAGAACTCGCTGGTGGTGCTCAACCGCGCGCCGGCGGGAGTGGCGGGCCCGAACAGGTCGACGCCGCGTTGGGCGAACTCGGCCCACTTCGCCATCGACCGGATGCTGACCAGCCACGCCCGGTACGACACGTCGTCGTCGATGAGGTAGCGCTCCCGCCTGCCCTCGCGTTCGCGGCTGATCAGGCCGCGCGATTCGAGCCAGCCGACCGCCTTGGACACCGACGCCGGGCTGACCCGCAGCCGGGCCACGAGTTCGCCAGCGGTGAGGCTGCCGGTTTCGGTGGTGAAAAGGCAGGCGAGCACCTTGGCCATCATCGCGGGGACCCCGGTTCGGGTCATCATCTCCGCGAACCCGTCCTCGAACTCGTGCCGTGCCTTCGGTGCGTCGTCCGGAGCCGTGGCCGGGTCGCCGACGGGACGAGCGGGCTTCCGGCGATGTGCCCGCCAGTCGGTCGCCTGCTGGGCACGGGTGGCGCGGTAGCCGTGCGCCCCGCCGTTGCGCGCGACCTCGCGGATGACCGTCGACTTGGGTCTGCCGAGCCGTCGGCCGATCTCGGCGTAGCTCAGCCCCGCCGACAGCCCCGCGGCCACGCGACGACGCTCTTCGAAGGTCAGGCGCTCGCCTGGCATCCGTTGTCCCCGCCCTGTCGAGCGATGCATTAAGTGACAAGGTCATTGCATCGATTTGATGACTTGTATCTGGGAAAACCTAAAACTCAGCTTGTTGTGCGTCAAGAAGCGACCTTAATCTTTCCCATGTTGTGAACGAAGTCGAAGGGAATGAAGCGATGAAGGTCTGTCTCGTCACCGGCGCCTCGGCCGGGATCGGCTTGGCGACCGCACTCGAACTGCTCGATGCGGGCCACACCGTGTACGGGGCCGCGCGCCGCGTGTCCAAAATGGACGCGATCCGCGCCGCGGGCGGCCACCCGCTGGAGATGGATGCGAGGAACGGCGACGATCTCGACCGGGTGGTCGCCACCGTGCTCGGCGAGCAGGGGCGGGTCGACGTACTGGTCAACAACGCCGGAACGGTTCTCCACGGCGCCGTCGAAGACGTGCCGCTGGCGCGGGCACGCGACCAGTTCGAGGTCAACGTCATCGCCCCGGCCAGGCTGGCCCAGCTCGTCCTGCCCTCGATGCGGGCACAGCGGTCCGGCACGATCGTCAACGTCTCGTCGATCGGCGGGGAGATCGCACTGCCGCTGGGCGCCTGGTATTACGCGTCGAAGCACGCGCTGGAAGCCCTGTCCGACACGCTCCGGATGGAGGTCGCGCCGTTCGGCATCGACGTCGTGATCATCCAGCCCGGCATCATCAAGACCGCGTTCGAGGACCAGACGGCCGCGCAGCTACGGGAGTTCTCCGGCCACGGCGCCTACCGGGACATGGCCGAGGCGATGGCGCGCGGCGGCGAGACCGGGCTGAGCGAGGCCTCCGATCCGGCTATCGTCGCCGAAGCCGTACTGCGGGCCGTCGAAGCGGCCGAGCCGGAAACCCGGTACGCCGTCGGCCATCTCGCCGAAAAACTGCTGGAGCTCAACAGGTCCCTGCCGGACCGCGAATTCGACGAGCTGGCCAGCCGAGCCGTCAGGTAGGTGGTTCAGTCCTGGTGGTTCACGACGTTGAGCACGGTGCCGTCCGGGGCCCTGACGAAGAACCGGCGCGGGCCCCAGGCTTCCGTGGTGATCGGGTGCACGATCTCGTAGCCGAGTTCCCGCGCTTCTTCGTAGGCGCCCTCGATGTCGTCCGTGTGGACGGAAATGACCGAGTCCTCTGGCGCGGTCGCATCACGGGTGACGAGCTGGAGGTTCGCCCCTGTTTCGGGGGAGGTGTACCGGGCCACCCAGCCCATGTTGAACTCCTCGGTGCTCAGCCCGAGGAATCCGGTGTAGAAGCCCTTCGCCGCCTCGATGTCGGCCACCCGAAGGTTGGCCACGACGCGTGTCGCGCGCATGCGGTCCTCCTGCCTGTAGCGGATGCGCACGATGCTCGTCCGCGCACGAGGGCGTGTCCACCGGAGCCGCGAGTGCCGATCCGCCCGGTGTCCGCCTCATCGGTGTGCGAGGCCGTCGACCATCAGGGCGAGGGTGAAGTCGAACCGGTCGTGACCCTCCCCGGCGGTGAGCTCGGTGGCGTGGCGGATGGTGCAGGGGAAGGACGCGGCGGGCAGCGCGGTGAGCCGGTGGAGCAGTTCGTCGCGATCGACGACCCAGGCGACGTCGTCCCGTGCCGCTCGCTGGTGGGCGATCGACGTCTCCAGGCAGTAGGCGGCGACGTACAGCATGAGCGCGTCGATACCCCAGGTGGCGGCCTGCGGGGCGACGTCACCGGCGAGCAGGATCGCCAGCATCCCTTCGCTGACGCGCATGATTTCCAGGTCGGTCGGGGCCATGGCGAGCGCGGCGCGGGAGATTCCGGGGTATTTCAGGTACTGGTCGCGGATCTGCGTGCACACCCCGCGGATCTGCTCCCGCCAGGCCGCGGGGTCGGGCTCGGGCAGTACGAGCTCGCTGCACAGCCGCCCGATGAGCAGCTCGTCGAGGTCGGCCTTGTTGACCACGTGGGCGTAGAGCGACGCGGGCCCGGTGCCGAGCGCGCCGGCGACACTGCGCATCGTCAGAGCGTCGTAGCCCTCGGTGGCGACGACCTCGAGTGCCGCGTCGGTGATCCTGGCGACGGTGATCGGCGCTTTCCGGCTCGGCTGCGGCGCCGAACGGGCCGGGGGCTGGGCGTGCCGGGCAGCGCGGCGCTGTTTCGGGTCGGCTGACATGGGAGCGATTCTACCTTGACACGAACAACGTTCCACACGTAGAACTGAGTTCGTGAACATAGAACAACGTTCGTCAGAGGTGGGAGCGCCCCGGAGGTTGCGGGATGCCTGGGTGGCACTGGCAGGCCTGTCCGCGGTCTTCCTCGTCGAGATGCTCGACAACTCGGTCCTGAACGTCGCGCTGCCGACGATCGGAACCGAGCTGCGGGCGTCGACCACCGCGCTGCAGTGGGTCACGGGTGCGTACTCGGTGGTGTTCGGCGGTCTGATGCTGGTGTTCGGCGCGGTCGCCGACCGGGTCGGCCGTCGGCGGCTCATGCTCGCCGGGCTGGTGCTGCTCGGTCTCGCGAGCTTGGCGACCGCCTTTGTCACCACCGCGGGAGAACTGATCGTCGTCCGGGCGGTGATGGGCCTCGCGGCGGCCGTGACGGCTCCGGGATCGATGGCGCTGGCCTACCGGCTCTTCGACCAGGAGGGCCCGCGCATCCGTGCGATGACGCTCATTTCGAGCGTCGGCATGATCGGGCTCGCGATCGGCCCGACGGTGGGCGGTTTCGTGCTCGCGGTCACGCACTGGCAGGTCCTGCTCCTGGTGAACGTGCCGATCGCCGTACTCGCCATCATCGGCGTGCGGTTCGGGATCGCCGCGGACACCGCGGAAGAACTCCACCGCGATCCGGTGGACGTCCCCGGGGCGGTGCTGGGCACGGCGACGATCGTGCTCGCTCTCGTCGTCCCGACGCTCTTCGTGAACGAGGGTGCCGGTACGTGGGCGCCGTGGACGGCCGCCGTGGCGGCCGTGATCGGGGCGGTCCTGTTCGTCCTGCGCGAGCGTTCGACCCGTTTCCCGCTGCTCGACCTGGGCCTCGTCACCCGCCCGCTCGTGTCCAGCGGCCTGGCGTACAAAGCGGCCGCCGGGCTGGCGACCGCCGGCCTCGGCTACCTGGTGACGCTGCAGCTCCAGCTGGAGTGGGGATGGCCACCCGTGCTCGCGGCGCTCGGAATGCTGCCGCAGGTCGTCGTCATGCTCGCGACCGGCCCGTTCGTCAATCCGTTCGTGGAACGCGTCGGGTTCGACCGGGCCGCGTGGCTCGGCGCCTCGGCGATCGTGTTCGGCCTCGCCTTCTACGGTTTCCTGGGCCGTTTCGGGTACGTCTGGGTCGCGATCGCACTCGCGCTCGTCGCCGCCGGGCTGCGCGTCGCGGGTGTCGTCGCCGTCGTCAACGTGCTCCGCGGCCTGCCGAAGAACCGGACCTCGATCGGGACGGCGCTTCTCGACACCGCCAGCGAGATCACGTCCGGCACCGGTATCGCGGTCACCGGAACCATCATCGCGGCGCTGTTCACCGGCGGCGGCATCACCACGCCGGACTGGAGTGCCGGGCAGGCCGCGGAGTTCCGGGAGGCGGTCACGTATGCCGGTCTCGTGCTCACGGTCGTCTCCGCGGTACTCGCCGGATGGGCGATGCTCCGCGCCCGGAAGGCCGCCGATTTCCCGGAGCGCGCATGACGATCACCCTCCGCCGGGGAAGGCGGCGGGAGGCGACAAGGTGCTGGACCTGGAAGCCCGATGGCAGGGGGACGTGCCCGACGCGCACCCCGACGTGGTGCCGATCCTCGTCGGCATCGACGATGTCGGCTGGCAAACACTCGACCGAGGGCTACGCGGCAGGATACGACCGCCTGCTCACGCCCCTCGCCGATGCGGGCGTGGAACTGATTCTCATCGAGCCCTTTCTCCGGCCGATTCGTGACTGCGTCGAGGTCCGCGATGTGCACTCACCTCGACGACCGAGCCGGAGCACCGGCCGGGCCGCGCTTGACGCGGGGCAGTCTCGCTTCCCCGTGGAGCAGGCCCGCGACCTCGCCGGGTGAAGGCGTGGTGGCGTTCGGCGGCGTGCCTCGCCGCGGCCGCCTCACCAGCACGATCAGTGGTCGTCTGGACGGTCCATCTCTGGCCTGATGGGCGCACCTTGAACGGCCAGGACGGCAAGACCGTCGATCTCGTCTGCGTTCTTCCACAGCGCGCCAGGACGTTCGTGTTCTCGTCGGGAGTGCGGCGCAGTTCAGTGATCGCGATGACTTGCCTCCCTCGAACGGCCGCGAGTGCGGCGGCGGAAACTGCTCCGGGGGCGATGAAGAATGGCTCGCGGCTGCGGCGCGCGGGCTTCGGGACAGATTCAGGCTGTGGAGGCCGGTAGGTGTTCGTGCCGGCCGTAGTCGATCTGCTCGCTTTCTGCAAACCTGATCTTTGACCAGCTAGAAGTGCTGATCAAGACAGAGCCGGGTCGGAGAAGCTGGTTGTCTCGCACACCCGACGAAGAGGCACCGGTGAAGACCATGATCGGAGAAAGGAATGGGTATGTCGGCCTCGGAGCCGTCTCCTGAATAAACGGAACTGGGCTGCCACATTGCCGGGCAGCCCAGTTTCAAGATCACCAGCCGCGTTCGCGCCATTCCGGGAGCTTGGGCCGTTCGGCACCGAGGGTGGAGTCGTCGCCATGACCGGGGTAGAACCAGGTGTCGTCCGCGAGCGTGTCGAAGATCCGCGACGAGACATCGTCGATCAACGAAGAGAAGTCCTCCGGCGAAGTGGTCCGCCCGATTCCGCCCGGGAACAGCGAGTCGCCGGTGAACAGGTGTGCGTGGCCGTTCGGGTCGCGGTAGAGCAGCGCGATCGAGCCGGGGGTGTGCCCGCGCAGGTGGATGACCTCCAGGGTGCACCGGCCGAAGGACAGGGTGTCGCCCTGTTCGACGAGGAAGTCCGGCGGCACCGGCAGCGGGCCGGCGTCGAGGGGGTGCGCGGCGGTGTTGGCGCCGTTCGCGCCCGCGACGGCGCCGAGCGCCTGCCAGTGGTCGGGGTGCTGGTGGGTGGTGACGACGGTGCGCAGCGCCGGGCGGTCCGGGCCGTGACCGATCAGGTCCGAGATGCGGTCGGGGTCCGCGGCGGCGTCGATGAGGAGGCCCTCGTTCTCCTCTCGGCACACCAGCAGGTACGCGTTGTTGTCCATCGACCCGACCGACAGCTTGGTGATGGTCACCGCGTCCAGGGTGCGGCGGGCGGCGTCGCCGCCCGGTTCGACATGCCCGGTGTATTCGTCTGCGACGTTCACGTCCGCCACCCTAGCGATTCGCGGCCCCACCGTCAGTGGCCACCTCGGCGCGCGCGAGGGGAAGTCCGGGGGTAACCCGAAAGGGTGGCGCCGAGATGTATCAATCGACCCGGTGTTCGATGGGAATACCGCACGGCGTTTACTTGCTGCACCGACGAACCCCCGGCGCCCGTGCTCTCGCGCCGCGGTGACCGGGGGGTCGCACACGGTGCCAGCGAACACGGCCGGTCGCCCGGCCGTGCACCCACCGTCCAGGAGTCGCCACCCGATGACCTGCGAAAACAAGCACCGGCAGCGTCACCGCCGATTTCTGTCGGTGGGTCGTCCTAGCATGGACAGGGCCTGTCGCGTAGGTCGCCGGGCACGGCGCGAGGACCTGGCACCCCACGACCCAGGCCATCGTTTTCCAGGGAAGGGACACATCCGTGGCTGATCGCCTCGTCGTTCGCGGCGCACGTGAACACAACCTCCGCGGGGTCGACATCGACCTGCCGCGGGACAGCCTGATCGTGTTCACCGGTCTGTCCGGCTCGGGCAAGTCGAGCCTCGCCTTCGACACGATCTTCGCCGAGGGGCAGCGCCGTTACGTCGAGTCGCTTTCGGCCTACGCGCGCCAGTTCCTCGGTCAGATGGACAAACCCGACGTCGACTTCATCGAGGGCCTCTCGCCCGCGGTGTCGATCGACCAGAAGTCGACCTCGCGCAACCCGCGCTCCACGGTCGGCACCATCACGGAGGTCTACGACTACCTCCGCCTGCTCTACGCGCGGGCAGGCGTCGCGCACTGCCCGAAGTGCGGTGAGCGGATCAGCAAGCAGACCCCGCAGCAGATCGTCGACCAGGTGCTCGACATGGACGAGGGCACCCGGTTCCAGGTGCTCGCGCCGGTCGTCCGCGGCCGCAAGGGCGAGTACCTCGACCTCTTCTCGAACCTGCAGCAGCAGGGCTACGCGCGCGCCATGGTGGACGGCGCCGTCCACTCGCTGACCGATCCGCCGAAGCTGAAGAAGCAGGAGAAGCACCAGATCTCCGTGGTGATCGACCGGCTCGCGGTCAAGTCCAGCTCGAAGCAGCGGCTCACCGACTCGGTGGAGACCGCGCTGCGCCTCGCCGACGGGCTGGTCGAGCTCGACTTCGTCGACCTGCCAGAGAACGACCCGCACCGGGTCAGGGGCTTCTCCGAGAACCTGGCGTGCCCCAACGGGCACCCGCTCGCCATCGAGGACCTCGAACCGCGCTCGTTCTCGTTCAACTCCCCGTACGGCGCCTGTCCCGACTGCACGGGCATCGGCGTGCGCAAGGAGGTCGACCCCGAGCTGGTGGTGCCGGACGACGAGCTGTCCCTCGAAGAGGGGGCCATCGCGCCGTGGTCCGGCGGGCAGAGCGCCGAGTACTTCCAGCGGCTGCTCGAATCGCTGTCCGAGACCATCGGGTTCCGGATGGACACGCCGTGGCGCCGCCTGCCCGCGAAGGCACAGAAGGCGGTGCTGCACGGCGTCGCCGACCAGGTCCACGTCCGCTACCGCAACCGGTACGGCCGCCAGCGCTCGTACTACGCCGCGTTCGAGGGCGTGATCCCGTTCCTGGAACGGCGCCAGGAGCAGACCGACTCCGAGTACATGCGCGAGCGGTACGAGGGCTACATGCGCGAGGTGCCGTGCCCCACTTGCCAGGGCAGCAGGCTCAAGCCGGAGATCCTCGCCGTCACCCTCGAACACGAAACCCGCGGTGACCGGTCGATCGCCGAGGTGTGCGCGCTGTCCATCGCGGAGGCCTCGGAGTTCCTGGACGAGCTGAAGCTGAACAAGCGCCAGTCGATGATCGCGGGCGCGGTGCTCAAGGAGATCCAGGCGCGGCTGCGCTTCCTGCTCGACGTCGGCCTGACCTACCTCTCGCTCGACCGCGCCTCCGGCACGCTGTCCGGCGGCGAGGCCCAGCGGATCCGGCTCGCCACCCAGATCGGCTCCGGGCTGGTCGGTGTCCTGTACGTCCTCGACGAGCCGTCGATCGGGTTGCACCAGCGCGACAACCACCGCCTCATCGAGACCCTGACCAGGCTGCGCGACCTCGGCAACACGCTCATCGTGGTCGAGCACGACGAGGACACCATCCGGTCGAGCGACTGGGTCGTCGACATCGGCCCCGGCGCGGGCGAGCACGGCGGCCACATCGTCCACAGTGGACCGTACAAGAAGCTGCTCCGCGCTAAGGGCTCGCTCACCGGCGCGTTCCTGTCCGGCCGCGAGGTCATCGACGTGCCCGCGCTCCGGCGGCCGGTGGACCGCAAGCGCCAGCTCACCGTGGTCGGCGCGCGCGAGCACAACCTGCGCGGGGTCGATGTCGCGTTCCCGCTCGGCTGCCTCGTCTCGGTCACCGGCGTGTCCGGCTCCGGTAAGTCCACCCTGGTCAACGACATCCTGGCGACGGTGCTGGGCAACAAGCTCAACGGCGCCCGCCAGGTGCCGGGCAGGCACACCAGGGTCAAGGGCCTCGATCACGTGGACAAGCTCGTCCGCGTCGACCAGTCGCCGATCGGCCGCACCCCGCGCTCCAACCCGGCCACCTACACCGGTGTCTGGGACCACGTGCGCAAGCTGTTCGCCTCCACCACCGAGGCGAAGGTCCGCGGTTACCAGCAGGGCCGGTTCTCGTTCAACGTCAAGGGCGGGCGCTGCGAGGCGTGCGCCGGTGACGGCACGATCAAGATCGAGATGAACTTCCTGCCGGACGTGTACGTGCCGTGCGAGGTGTGCAAGGGCGCCCGCTACAACCGCGAGACGCTCGAAGTGCACTACAAGGGCAAGACGGTGTCCGAGGTGCTGGACATGCCGATCGAGGAGGCCGCGGAGTTCTTCGAGCCGATCAAGGCGATCCACCGGCACCTGCAGACGCTGGTCGACGTCGGGCTCGGGTACGTGCGGCTCGGCCAGCCGGCGCCGACGCTCTCCGGTGGTGAGGCGCAGCGCGTGAAGCTCGCGAGCGAGCTGCAGAAGCGGTCCACCGGCAAGACCGTCTACGTGCTCGACGAACCGACCACGGGCCTGCACTTCGAGGACATCCGCAAGCTCCTCGGCGTGATCAACGGGCTGGTGGACAAGGGGAACACGGTGATCGTGATCGAGCACAACCTCGACGTGATCAAGACGTCCGACTGGATCGTCGACATGGGGCCGGAAGGTGGTTCCGGCGGGGGCACCGTGGTCGCCGAGGGCACGCCGGAAGACGTGGCCGCGATCGACGAGAGCTACACCGGCCAGTTCCTCAAGGAAGTACTCGCCTGAGATCGCCGCTGCCCGGTGGAAACCCCGCCGGGCAGCGGCAGCGCGGTACCGCGAGGCGAGGCCAGTCATCTCGCCGCCCGGTTTCCGCGCAGCAGCCGATCAAGTGCCGCGGGTCATGATCCAGGCGGCGACGCGGGTTCGGGTGTCGACGCCGAGTTTGGTCATGATGTGGCTGACGTGGGTCTCGGCGGTGCGTGGTGCGATGAGCAGGGACGGCAGGACGCTAACCCGGTGCCCTTCCCGTGCGTTGATAGGCCACAGTGGACAGTGCGCCGTAGCGGAACGCCCTGACCCGGAACGCGGCGGAGCGTTCCCGCGGCAAGGTGGCCAGGCCGCACGAGCCGATGTCGCGGTCGAGCACCTCCACCGGGGTGAATTCCGGCGCGCCCTCGGGTTTCCCCTCCAGCAGGAACCCGTCCTCGTCGGTGGCGTGGTCGGTCCAGGTGAAGCGGATCCCGTCCGCCGTCATCACCTTCGCCGCGAGGCCGGACGGCGCGGCGGCAGGCGGGTCGTCGCGCAGCGCGGCGGTGGTCACCCCGGGGTGTGCGACGGCGCGGGGGTTCGGCCACTGCGGGTCGGACGCGGTCAGGTCCGGGGCGTCCGCGGGCACGGCGACGCTCACTTCGCCGCTCGTGCCGCCGTAGTACGGCCGGACCCGGTAGTAGAACGGGGTTTCCGGCAGCAGCTCGGGATGGCGGTAGCTGGTCTGGTGCGGCGGCAGGAAGCCGAGCGTCGTGTACGGCCCGCCGGGCTGGGTCGCGAACTCGACCATCCGCCCCGCCGCGCCCGGTGCGTCGTCCGGCCAGTGCAGGGTGATGTCGACGGGGGAGTCGAGGGTCGCGGTGAGCCCTTCCGGCGCGGGGGTGGCGGCGTGCCGCGCGGCGCAGCCCGCCACTCCGGCGAGCACCAGCGCCGCGGCCAGTGCCTGCCGGATCACTGGTGCCAGAACCGGATCTTGCTCCAGGTCACCGTGATCGGCCCGGCCCCGCTCGCGGTCCGGTAGGCGCCGAGCTTGTCGTAGAAATCGCCACCGGGGCTGGACGTGGTGTGCTTCAGCGACCCGTTGACGTAGGTCTTGTGCGTGCCGCCGACCTGGTTGATCGTGTTGACGCGCACCGTGGTGCCGACGGTCGCGCCGCCGCCGATCGTCTGCCCGCCCTCGACCGAGTACATCCGGCCGCCCTTTTCCACCGCCAGCAGGAAGAACGGCCCCTGGTCGCCGTGGAAGGTCTGCTTCAGGCTGATCCGCGAGCCGCTCTGGCTGGTGATCTTGAAGTAGCCCTCGAACTGGTGCGTGCCGCCGGCGTAGGTCTCGTACCGGCGTTCGGCTCGCTGCTCGCCGCTGCCCGACGAGCAGCTCAGGGTGAACGTCAGGTCGCTGACCTTCCCGCAGCCCTTTTCCTGGACCTTGAACGACGGGCTGTCCGGCGTCCAGTTCCCGGAGCCGACCTGGGCGAGCGCGGCAGGGGCGGTGGCCAGCAGCCCGGCCGCGGCCAGCACGGCCGCGAGGATCCCGGCTCGGTTCGACATCATCCAACCTCCTCGGTGGGACAAGGCGGCGGCGGTGCGGGTTCGGTCGAGCCCCCGGTGGGGCAGGTGCGGCGGACCGGGGATCACTGTACGAGAGCGGCCGGGCACGGACAAGCGTGTGCCGGTGGCCGGGAAGCGGGCCTTCTACTATCGAATCATGGTCGGCACTTATCGCTTCCGCTCGGTCTGGCTGCTTGCCGCGCCGGCGCGCGCGGTGTTCGACGCCGTCGTCGATCTCGAGCACTACCCGCGCTGGTGGTCCGACGTCCGGTCCGTGCGGCAGGTGGACGCCGACACCGCGGAACTGGTCTGCCGTGCGAGCCTGCCGTACCGGCTCGTGCTGCGCATGCACCGCGACGTCGAAGACTCCGACGCCGGCCGCCTCCGCGTCGGGCTCTCGGGTGATCTCGAAGGGTTCCTGGCGGGCTCGGTGACCCGCACGAAGAACGGAACGCACCTCGAGATCACCCAGGAGGTCGAGGCGCGCAAACCGTTGCTGCGCAAGCTCGACCGGGTGGCCCGGCCGGTGTTCCGCGCGAACCACGCGCTGATGATGCGGCGCGGGCTGAGGGGGTTGCGGAGCCACCTGGCCGGGGCCTGACTCAGCTCGGCGCGGCGGCGTTGCCGATCTTCGGGTCCTCCGCTGTCGGGAGGTCGTCGAGGAGGCTCGATTCGGAGAACGGTTCCTTGCCGGTGAGCACCCGGTTCGCCCGGTCGGCGTCGAACTCCTTCGTCCACGATCCGATGAGGACGGTCGCAACGGCGTTGCCCGCGAAGTTCGTCACCGCGCGCGCCTCGGACATGAACCGGTCGATGCCGAGGATGAACCCGACGCCGTCGACGAGGTCGGGCCGGTGGGACTGCAGCCCGCCCGCGAGCGTCGCGATCCCGGCGCCGCTCACGCCCGCCGCGCCCTTCGACGCGATGATCATGAACACCAGCAACGAGATCTGCTCGCCGAGACCGAGCGGGCTGCCCTGCGCGGTCGCCACGAACAACGTCGCCATGGTCAGGTAGATCGCGGTGCCGTCGAGGTTGAACGAGTACCCGGTGGGCACGGTGATGCCGACGACGGGCTTGGAAACGCCGAGGTGCTCCATCTTCGCGATGAGCCTCGGCAGGGCCGACTCCGACGACGAGGTGGACACGATCAGCAGGAATTCGCGGGCGAGGTAGCGCAGCAGCGACAGGATGTTGACCCGTGCGCCGATCCACAGCGCGGACCCGAGCACGATGAACACGAACAGCAGGCACGTGGCGTAGAAGCCGATCATGATCACCGCGAGGCTCTTCAGCGCGCCCCAGCCGGTCTCACCGACGACGGCGGCGATGGCGCCGAACGCGCCGACCGGTGCCGCCCACATGATCATGGACAGGATCCGGAACACCAGGCGCTGGATGTGCTCGACCCCGCGCAGGATCGGCTTCCCCTTCGCACCGAGCTTCTGCAGCGCGAACCCGGACAGCAGCGCGATCAGGAGTGTCTGCAGCACCGATCCTTCGGTGAACGCCGAGACCATGCTCTCCGGGATGATGCCGAGCAGGAAGTCCGTGGTGCCTTCGGTCTTCGCCTGGTCGTGCACTTTGGACGCCGCGGCCGGGTCGAGGTGCAGGCCGGAGCCGGGGTGCAGCAGGTTGCCGACGACGAGCCCGATGGCGAGCGCGAACGTCGACATCACCAGGAAGTAGCCGATCGCGAGCAGGCCGACCTTCCCGACCTTCGCCGCCTTCGCGACCGAGCCGATGCCGAGCACGATGGTGCAGAAGATGATCGGCGAGATCATCATCTTGATCAGGTTCACGAACGCGGTGCCGAGCGGCTTGAGCTCCTTGGCGAACCCCGGCGCGAAGAACCCGACGAGCACGCCGAGCACGACGGCGGCCACGACGGCCAGGTACAGGTGGTGCATCCGGTCTCGGCGCGGTGGCGCGGCCGGGGATGCGGCGGATGTCGGCAACACTGCCTCCAGCGGGAAACGAGAGCGCCGTCACGGCGCGGGCTGGCAGTCACTATCGGCACCGTTATGACCCCGGTCACCCTTGTGTTCATTGAGTTCACCAGAAGCGGGTCGTGCCGCACGCGGTGTCATCGGTCGATCACGCGGATGGTGCCGAGCCGCCGGGCGGCTCGTGTGCTGGTATGGACCGATGACGGTGAAGTCGCGAAGGTCGCGCGGACGGCGCTTCAGCCTGGCGGGCCAGCTGCTCGTGGTGCAGACGGCCGGGGTCGCGGTGCTCGTCGCCGTGGGGTTCGCGCTGGCCTACTTCGACGCGAGGACAGCCGTGACGGACCGGTCGAGGGACGAGGCGACCACGGTGGCGGCCACCATCGCGGACACGCCGAGCGTCCTTTCCGCACTGTCCACTGAGGATCCGAGCCGTGCGCTGCAGCCGTTCGCGGAGCAGGTCCGCGCGGACACCGGTGTGGACTTCGTGACGATCATGAACACCGGCGGCATCCGGTACACCCACCCCACCCCCTCGCTGATCGGCCGGCGGTTCGCCGGGAACATCGAGGAAGCGTTGCGGGGCAAGGTCTTCACCGAGACCTACCTCGGCACGCTCGGCGAGTCCGTCCGCGCGGTGGTGCCGGTGTTCGATCAGGACCACCGCGTGGTCGCACTGGTCAGCGCCGGGATCACGATCAAGGCGATCGCACAGGAGCTGGGGGAGCGCCTGCCGCCGCTGGTGATCGTCGCGAGCGCGGTGCTGCTCGTCGGGATCGGCGGGAGCCTGCTGGTGAGCAGGCGGCTGCGGCGGCAGACGCGCGGGTTCGCCCCGGCGGAACTGTCCGGGATGTTCGGCTACTACGAAGCGATCCTGCACACCGTGCGGGAGGGGCTGGTGCTCGTGGACGCGGGCGGGACCGTCGTGCTGTGCAACCACGCCGGACGCGAGCTGCTGGGGCTCGACGAGGATCCGGCGGGCAGTGCGGTCGAAGGGCTCGGCCTCGCGGAGCCGCTCGCGCGGTCGCTCGTCAGCGGCCCCCGCACCGACGAGATCCACGTGACCGAGACGCGCGTGCTGGTGGTCAACACCGAACCGGTGCGCTCGGACGGCCGCGAGCGCGGCACCGTGGTGACCCTGCGGGACCACACCGAGCTGCAGGCGCTGACCGGCGAGCTGACCACGATCAGGGGACTCGCCGAGTCGCTGCGCTCACAGGCGCACGAGTCCGCGAACCGGCTGCACACCGTCGTGTCGCTGGTCGAGATGGGACGGCCCGTGGACGCGGTCGAGTTCGCCACCGAGGAGCTGGCGGTCGCGCAGCACCTGACCGACCGGGTGCTGGGCGCGGTCGAGGAGCCGGTGCTCGCGGCGCTGCTGCTGGGCAAGGCGGCGGAGGCGGCCGAACGCGGTGCCGATCTCGAACTCACCCCGGATTCGACGGTGGAGGCCACCGTGGCGATCCCGTCGCGCGACCTGGTGACCGTGCTCGGAAACCTCGTGGACAACGCGATCGACGCGGCGATCGAGACCGCGGCGAAACGGCGGCCGAGGGTCACGGTCACCGTCCGCCCCGATGGCGGGAGCCTGCTGATGCGGGTCAGCGACACCGGTGACGGAGTGCCCCCGGACGCGGCAGGGGCCGTGTTCCGGCGAGGCTGGACCACGAAACCGGGCGGCGGCGAGGTGGGGCACGGCCTCGGGCTCGCGCTCGCCGCGCAGGTGGTCCGGCGGCACCGTGGCACGATCGAGGTCGACGGTGCCGTCTTCACCGTCCGGTTGCCGGGTGAAGGGAGCGCGGGGTGATTTCGGTTCTGGTCGTCGAGGACGACCCGGTCGCCGCGCAGGCGCACCGCGAGTACGTCACGCGGCTGCCGGGGTTCGAGGTCGCCGGTGTGGTGCACTCGGGCGGCGAGGCGCTGCGGTTCTGCGAGCGCACGCCGGTGGACCTGGTGCTGCTCGACTTCTACCTGCCGGACGGGCACGGGCTCGCGGTGTGCCGCGCGCTGCGGGCCGCGGGCAGCACGGCCGACGTGATCGCGGTGACCTCGGCACGCGATCTCGCGGTGGTGAAGGCCGCGGTGTCCTCCGGCGTGGTGCAGTACCTGCTCAAGCCGTTCACGTTCGCGTCGTTCCGGGAAAAGCTCGATCAATACGCGCGATTCCACCGCACCGTCGGGAAAACGGGCGAAGCGGCGGATCAGGGCGATATCGACCGGGCGTTCGCCGTACTGCGGACCTCCGAACGGGCCGTGCTGCCGAAGGGAATGAGCGAGGAAACGCTCGACGCGATTCGCGGCGCGCTGAAATCCGCCGAGGACGGGCTTTCCGCCGGTGCCGCGGCGGCCGGAACCGGCGTGTCGAGGGTGACCGCGCGGCGCTATCTCGAATACCTCGCCGACAACGGGCTCGCCGCGAGGGAACCGCGGTACGGGCAGGTCGGGCGGCCCGAAGTCTGGTATCGCGCGATCGCGTGAAAAAGGGACTCCGGCAAAGGGAACGGTGAGGAAGCACATCGGTTCGACCGGCACCTGCCGGATACGATCCGGCGCACGAACCCGCCATATCCGCGGCCGTGGGTGCCCCGCATGCCCTGAAGGTGCCCTTCGCGGCACCAGATTCCCCGGAGGCTCCCTTCAGAGCGGGCGGCCGGGGACACCGGGACGCGTCTGCCACGGCAGCGGGCCGTCGAGCGGGCGGTATTCGACCCCGAGCGCGTCCAGCCGCGGCAGGTGGTGCGTGCGCAGGCGTTCGGTGAACTCCGCGGTGTCGCGGCCGCCGGCGGGGCTCCACACGACCTCGCTGAACGCGCACAGCCGGGGGAAAGTGGCGTAGTCGACGCGCCGGACCGAGTCGAGGTGCTCGCTCCACACCTGGGCCTGCGCGCCGAGCACCCGGTGCCGGGCGTCCTCCGGCAGGCCCGGCGGCAGCGGCTCGTAGGCGTAGAAGTCCTCGACCGTGTTCAGGAAGCCCACCGGGATCGGTTCGTCGGGGTGGTCGGACTCGCGGTGGTTGAGGTAGACGTACTGCTCCGGGCACATCACCACGTCCAGTCCCGCCGCCGCGGCCCGCGCGCCCGCTTCTTCGCCACGCCACGAGCCGATGATCGTGGGCGCGGGGAGCGTGCCCGCGTCGAGCATCTCGTCCCAGCCGAGCGCGCGGCGCCCGTGCCCGTGCAGGTACTCCGCCAGCTTGATGAGGAAGGTCCCGTGCCGCTCGGTCGCACCGGGTACCTCGTCGCCGCCGATCGCGATGACCTCCGACGGGAACACGGCCAGCACCTCGTCGAACACCGCGCGGAAGAACTCCAATGTGGACTCGGACGGGTCGAGGATGTCGTCGTTGACGCCCCACGACGTCCACACCTCGCGCGCGCTGTTCTCCGCGCCCAGTTCGGGATAGGCGGTCAGCGCGGCGGTCACGTGTCCCGGCACGTCGACCTCCGGCACCACCGTGATGCCCCGCTCGGCCGCGTAGGCGACGATCTCGCGCAGGTCGTCGGTGCGGTAGAAGCCGCCGTGCGGCCTGCCGTCGCGCTCGGGCCCGTCGTGCCTGCCGACCATCGAGCCCCGCCGCCACGCCCCGATTTCGGTGAGCTTCGGGAAACGCGGCACCTCCAGCCGCCAGCCCTGGTCATCGGTCAGGTGCAGGTGCAGCACGTTGAGCTTGTGCGCGGCGAGCAGATCGGTGAACCGGAGCACCTCGGCCTTGGTGCGGAAGTTCCGCGCCACGTCCAGCAGGCAGCCGCGCCAGCCGAACCTCGGCTCGTCCACGACGGTTCCACAAGGGACGGTCAACGGTCCGGAGTGGACGTTCGCGACGCGGAACGCGGACGGCCCCACGAGCTGTCGCAGGGTTTCGCGGGCGTAGCGCACCCCGGAGTCGTCCGACGCGGTGATCCGGATCCTCGATTCGGAGATGTCGAGGCGGTAGCCCTCGGCCGGGACCGCGTCGGAGTTCTCGACTTCGACTTCGGCGGGCCACGGGCGCGAGCCGCCCGTCGCGGTCGCGGAAACGGGCCGGGGGAGCAGCGACTCGAATCCTGGCATGTATCTCAACCTTTCACGGCGCCGGCCATCCCGGACACCAGTTTCCGTTGCACCAGAACGAAGAAGATCAGCACCGGGATGGTCATCAGCGTCGATGACGCCATGATCGCGCCCCAGTCGTTCTCCTCCGGTTTGAAGAACACCAGCATCGCCTGCGGCAACGTCTGGTTCTCGGTCTGGGAGATGATGAACGTCTTCGCGAACAGGAAGTCGTTCCAGGCGTGGATGAACGCGAGCACACTGGTCGCGACCAGACCCGGCGCGACGAGCGGGAACAGGATCTGCCACACGAACCGGAACCGGCTCGCACCGTCCACAGTGGCCGCTTCCTCCAGCTCCACCGGTACCGCGGCGACGAACCCGCGCAGCATCCAGATCGCGAACGGGAGGCTGAACGCGAGGTGCACCAGCACCAGCGAGCCAAGCTGGTTCAACCCGAACGCGGGAACGGCGCCGCCGATCGAGCGCATCAGGAAGAACAGCGGGATCGTCAGCGCTTCCACCGGCACCATCTGCGCGACGAGCAGCATCACCAGCAGCACGGTCCGGCCGCGGAACCGGAAGCGGGTCAGCGCGACCGCGGACAGGAACGACAGCAGCAGTGACAGCGCGACCACGACGACGGCCACCAGCACGCTGTTGAGGAAGTACCCGCCGAACCCGGACACGGTGAGCACGCGGCGGAAGCTGTCGAAGGTGGGCGCGAGCGTCCACGGTGCCGGGCTCGCCGACTGGATCTCGCCCGCGGGTTTGAGCGCGGTGAGCACCATCCAGTACAGCGGGAACGCGATCACCGCGGCGATCACCACGGTGACGATCTCGGCGACCGTCCTGCCGTGGTGCCGCCGTTTCCGGGTGCGGACGAGCGTGCTCACACCAACCCCGCTTCCCGTTTCTGCGAACGCACGTAGAGCCCGGTGATCGACATCAGGATCAGCGTCATCACCACGCCGATCGCCGCGCCGAGCCCGTACTGCGATCCCGCGAACGCCTGCTGGTAGGCGTAGACGTTGAGCACCAGGTTCCGCCCGGCGAGCCCGCCGCCGTTGGTCATCACGTAGATCTGGGTGAACACCTTGAAGTCCCAGATGATCGACTGCACGGTCGCGATCATCAGCACCGGCCGCAGCATCGGGAGCACGATCGCGGTGGCCGTCCTCGGCGTCGACGCGCCGTCGAGCGAAGCGGCTTCGAGCACCTCTTCCGGGATCGCCTTGATCCCGGCGTACATGGTGACCAGGACGAACGGGAACGAGCACCAGATCACTTCGAGCGCGACGAGCCCGAACGTGCCGTAGGTGTCGTAGGTCCACGAGTGCTGTTCCATCGCGGTGAAGCCGATGCCGGACAGCACCTTGTTCACGAGCCCGAAGTCCGCGTCGAACAGGAAGAGCCAGATGTAGGAGCCCGCCACCGCCGGGGTGGCCCACGCGCCGAGCGCGGCGAGGAACAGCACCGTCCGCGCCCACGGCCGCACCCGGCTCGCGAGCATCGCCAGCACCGTGCCGAGCACGAGGCTGCCGATGACGCACACCGCGGCGAAGCCGATCGTCTTCGCCAGCACCGTCCAGAAGGCACTGTTCGCCAGCAGGTCGGTGTAGTTGTGCAGGCCGATGAACACCAGCGGCGCGGCGCCGGCGGCCTCGGCCTGCCCGTAGTCGTAGACCGAGATCAGCACCAGCTGGTAGATCGGGTAGGCGAGCACCCCGAGCAGCAGGATCGCCGCCGGTGCGAGGTAGAGCGCCGCGGCCCGCCCGTCCCCGCGACGGGACGGGCGGGCGCGGCGTCGTCCATGGTCCGAAGTGGACGGTTTGGACGGTGCGAGCAGGGCCATGCTCAGCCGCCGAACGCGGTGTTCATCTTGTCCGCCGCGCCCTGTAGCGCGGCGTCCACGTTCTGCTCACCGGTGGCGATCTGCTGGATCGCGGTCGGCAGGATGTTCTGCGCGTCGATGCGGGACCACGCCGGGCTCGCCGGGACGAACCGGGTGCCCGCCTTGAGCGTGTCGACGAACGGCTTCAGCGAAGCGTCCTGTGCGGACAGCTGCTGCTGCACGCTGGCGAGCGTGGGCAGGTTGCCCATCGCGGAGTACATCTTGGTCTGGTACTTCGCGCTGCCGAGCAGTTCGGCGAACTCCACCGAAAGCCCGCGCCGCTTGCTGGCGCCGAACACGCCGAGCAGGTTGCCACCCGCGAACGCGGGTGCGACCGAACCCGGTTTGGCGCCCGGCAGCGGCACCACCGCGTACTTGCCCTTCGCGGCACCGGCTTCGACGGCCTTGCGGTTGAAGTCGCCGCCGATCGTCATCGCGGCCTTGCCACCGGCGAACGCCTGCACACTCTGCGTCCCGGTGAAGTTGCCGCACTGCTGCGGCGGGCAGATGTCTTCCTTGATCAGCTTCGCGTAGGCATCCACACCCGCCTTCGCCTCCGGCGAGGTGATCGAGGACGTCCACTTCCCGCCGTCCTGCTTCGCCAGCTCGCCGCCCTGCGCCCACAGGTAGGGCAGCATCGCGTAGGTGTACTTGCCGCCGACGGAAATCCCGTACAGGTCCGGCTTCGCGGCACGGATCCGGCGCGCGGTGTCGGCCAGTTCGGCGAGTGTCGCCGGTGGCTTCAGGTTCAGCTCGGTGAACACGTCGGTGCGGTAGTACAGCGCGCGGATGCCGGTGAACCACGGCAGCCCGTAGACCTTGCCGTCCGCCTTCGCGGTGTCCACAACGGACGGAACGAGGTCGGCGCCCTCCTTCCAGGACTTCAGGTCACCGGAAAGGTCGGCGAGCGCACCGGTCTTCGCGTAGGCCGCGACATCGGTGTTGCCGAACTCGGCCACGTCGGGCGCGTTGTTCGGGTCGTTGAAGGCGCCCGAGAACCGGTCCGCCCTTCCTTCGACCGGGATCCACTGCACGTCGACCTCGACGCCGGGATGGCTCGCCTTGAACTCGGCGACGGCCTCGGACACCGTCGCCTCCTTCGGCGCCCTGGTGGCCTCGTCGAACAGCCAGACCCGGAGTGTGCCGGTCTTCTCGTCACCGCCCGCACCGGCGGGCCCCGACTGGGTCGGGGCGCACGCGGCGAGGACGGTGACGATCGACAAACCGAGCGACACGGCGAGGAGGGGACGACGGATTCTCATAAGAATCTCCGATATGTCCGTAGTTCTGTTGCAATCCATGCAATGCAGATTGTGCTATTAGCAACAGAGCTTAGAAGGACCGTCCATTCCGCACAAGGGTCTAGACCAGCAGATCTCCTAGCCCGTCACCGAAAAGCCACCGTGGCCACCGACGGCACCGAGAAGACGCCTTGCGGCGCACCGAGCTTCCCGGACGCGGCGTCCCGTGGCAGCCAGGTGACCGTGCCCGAGCGCTGGTTCGACACGTACGCCCCGCGCTGCCCCGGGTCCAGCACGAGGTGCCGTGGCCAGTCGCCGCCCGCGGTGGCGTTGGTGCCGAGCCGTTCGAGCGCGCTTCCACCACCCTTGACCGTGAACGTCGCGACGGTGTTTTCCCCGCGCACCGACACGTACGCGAACCGCCCGTCGGCCGACACCTCGATCTCGCCGGGGTAGTTCGGCCCCGGCGAGGAGGCGTCGACGGCGGGCACCACCGAGGACGCGGTGAGCTTGCCCGCGGCTGCGTCCCACGTCGCGACGGTGACCTCCGGCCGCAGTTCCTGTGCTATGTAAGCGAACCGGCCACCGGGATGGAAGGCGAGGTGCCGTGGACCCGCGCCGGAAGGCAGCTTGAGTTGCTGGTTCTGCTTCAGCTTCCCGGTCTTCAAGTCCAGCGAGTACACGTACACCGAGTCCGCGCCGAGGTCGACGGCCAGCACCCACCGGCCACTCGGGTCGACGACGACCTGGTGGGCGTGCGCGGCGCGTTCGGCGCCGTGGTGCACCACGAGATCCGTCGAAGCACCGAGCTTGCCGTCGCGCCCGATGGGGTGCACCACGACGCTGCCGGTGCCGTAGTTCGCGGTCAGCAGGTAGCGGCCGCTCGGGTGCACGCACAGGTGGGTCGGTGCCGACCCGCGGCTGGGCTGGGTGCTGATCTTGCGGGGCTTGGCGGGATCCTTGACGTCCAGCGAGGTGACGTTGCCGTTCGGATCGCCTTCGTTGGTGGAGAACAGGGTCCTGCCGTCGGGGGAGAAGGCGAACCACGACGCGTCCGGCACGCCGCCGACGGTGTGGTCGAGTGTGAGCGCGGGGCCGTTCGACGCCGTCGCCACGTCCAGCCCGCGCCCGACCGGCGCGCCGGGGCTGGTGTAGCTGCCGACGTAGAAGACCCGGCCGTCCTTGCACCGCGCGGCCTGCGCGGGGCTGAGGCCCGCCAGGCTCGCGGCGCCGACGGCCGCGACGGCACCGGCCGCGCCGAGGAAGAGGCGACGAGGAAGTTCTGCCATGGGTTCAGACTCCTTATCGTGTCCTACAAGAAGGCCATCACCAGTGCGGCGACGCCGAATCCGGACAGCGACAGGATCGTTTCCAGCACCGTCCAGGTCTTGAGGGTTTTCGCGACGGACATCCCGAAGTAGCGCGAGACGATCCAGAACCCGCCGTCGTTGACGTGCGAGGCGATGATCGAGCCGGCCGAGATCGCCACCACGATGAGGGCGAGCTGCGCCTGCGAGTAGCCGAGTTCGGCGACGGTCGGCGCGACGATCCCGCTCGTGGTCACGATCGCGACCGTGGCCGAGCCCTGCGCGATCCGCATGCCGCAGCTGATCACGTAGGCCGCGAGGATCACCGGCAGCCCGGCGTCACCGAGCGAACCGGCGACCGCCTTGCCGATGCCGGTGGCCGAGAGCACCGCGCCGAAGAACGCGCCCGCACCCACCACCAGCAGGATCATCGCGACCGGCCGCAGTGCGTTCGCGGACAGTTCCGACAACTCCTTGCCGCCCATCCCGCGCCGGTGCCCGAGCAGCCACGACGCCAGCAGCACCGCGACGGTGAGCGCGACCGCGGGCGTGCCGACGAAGTTCGCGACGCCGGCGAGCGCGGAGTTCTTCGGCAGCCAGATGCTGCCGAAGGTGCCCGCCAGTATCAGCACGAGCGGGACCGCGATGATCGCGGCGACCAGGCCGAGCGACGGCGGCGCCTGCCCGTCTTCTTCGAGCGTTTCGTCCTCGACCATCATCTCGGCCGGGATGTCGACGTGCATGCGCTTGCCGATCCAGGTCGAGAACAGCACGCCGCCGACGAACCACGCCGGGATCCCGCACAGCGCGCCCATCAGGATGATCCAGCCGAGGTCGACGTGCAGCAGGCCCGCCGCGGCGACCGGACCGGGGTGCGGCGGCAGGAACGCGTGCGTCACCGAGAGCCCGGCGATCAGCGGCAGGCAGTACAGCAGCAGCGAACGCCCGCCCTGCTTCGCGGCGACGTACACGAGCGGCGCGAGCACGAAGATGCCGATGTCGAAGAACACCGGGATGCCGAAGATCAGGCCCGCGACGCCCATCGCGAGCGGTGCCCGCCGCTCCCCGAACGCGCGCAGCAGGGCCGAGGTCAGCACCCGCGCGCCGCCGGACTTTTCGAGGATCGCACCGAGCAGGGTGCCGAGCCCGATGATCGCCGCGATGTGTCCGAGGATCCCGCCGAAACCCTTCTCCAGCAAGGAGTCCGAGGTCTTCTGCGCGGTGCCGACGAGGGTGCCGACCGGGACGCCCGCGGCCAGCGCGGTGAGCAGGCTGACCACGATGAGCGCGATGAACGGCTCCATCTTCGTCTTGATGATCAGCACGAGCAGCACCGCGATGGACACCGCCGCGAGCGTGAGCAGCCCGCCGGTCGAATGCTGCAGCCAGTGGATCATCGGGCTCTCCCGGGGTTGCGCAGGGAATGACCGGCGAGCGTGCCGGTGGGACGGCCGTCGTCGATCGCGGCGACACCGTTGACGAAGACGTACGGGATCCCGGTCGCGGCCTGGCGCGGCTCCTCGAAGGTCGAGGTGTCGGCGACGGTGTCCGGGTCGAACAGCACGAGATCGGCGGCGAACCCTTCGCGGACGAGGCCGCGGTCGGGCAGCCGGAGCCTGCGCGCGGCGCGCCCGGTCAGGTGGGCGACGCAGTCTTCGAGGCCGAGCACGCCGAGTTCGCGCACGTAGTGGCCGAGGTAGCGCGGGAACGTGCCCCACGCGCGGGGGTGCGGGCGGGTGCCGACGAGCAGGCCGTCGCTGCCGCCGGTGTGCGCGGGGTGCCGCATGATCGCCCTGACGTTTTCCTCGTGGCCGACGTGCATCAGGCACGACGTGCCGAGGCGCTCGGCGATGAGCGTGTCGAAGAACAGGTCGGCCGCGGGAACTCCTTGGCGCCGTGCGGATTCGGCGACACTGTGGCCGACGAGGTGCTCCCGCTCGGCGCCGCGCACCCCGTTGATTTCGATGCTGTCCCAGTCGATCGGCACGCCGTGCGCGCCGTCGGAGCCGGTTTCCTCGATCGCCACCCTGATCCGCTCGCGATCATCCACATCGGACAGGCGGGCGAGTGTGGCGTCGAGCCCGCCCTCCGCGGACCAGCTCGGCAGGAGCGCGGAAAGGTAGGTGGCGCCGGGAAGGTACGGGTAGGTGTCGAGCGTGATGTCGCAGCCGTCCTCGGCCGCGTCGTCGAGCAGGCGCAGCAGATCCGGCGCCTTCCCCTTGTTGACGGAGAAGTTCATCGTCGCGTGGGCCAGGTGCAGCGGACAGCCCGAGCGGCGCGAGACGTCCACCATTTCGGCGAACGCCTCCAGCGCGCCCGCGCCGTAGCTGCGGTGGTGCGGGCTGTAGAACCCGCCGAGCGCGCCGACGACCTCGCACAGCGCGACGAGTTCTTCGGTGCTCGCGTACATGCCCGGCGTGTAGGTGAGCCCCGACGACATCCCGGCGGCGCCTTCGCGCAGCCCCGTCGCGACGAGTTCCTTCATCCGGTCCAATTCGGACTCCGTGGCCGGCCGGTCGTCCCAGCCGACCGCGAGCATGCGCACCGTGCCCTGCGGCACCAGGTACGCGGCGTTCACCGCGATGCCGCGGTCGAGCCGGTCGAGGTACTCGCCGACCGAGCGCCAGTCCCAGTCGAACCCCGCCGGGTCGTCGTTCCAGCCGGCGAGCTGGGTGCGCAGCGCGGCGAGCACCTCGTCGTCGACGGGGGCGTAGGAAAGCCCGTCCTGCCCGAGCACCTCGGAGGTGACCCCCTGCGACACCTTCGCGAGGTGGTCCGGGTTCGCCAGGATCTGCAGGTCCGAATGGGCGTGCATGTCGATGAACCCGGGCGCCAGCACCAGATCGCCCGCGTCGAGCACGCGCGCCGCGGTGCCGGTGCCGGACTCGGTGATCGCCGCGATCCGGCCCTCGTGCACGGCGACGTCACCGCGCCGCGCCGGTTCGCCGGTGCCGTCGACGATCGTCGCGCCCCGCAGGAGCAGATCCATGGCCCGCCTCCTAGAAGTAAGTGCGGACGAAGCCGGTGACGGTCTCGCCGTCGGCGGCGACGAGCGGCAGCAGCGCCCACTTGTCGAACACCGTGCACGGGTGCGAAAGCCCGAGCCCGACCCAGTCGCCGACCTCGACCGACGAGGACCCCGGCAGCTTCAGGAACGCGTGCTGGTCGTTCATCGCGGTGACCTCGTGCCCGTCGAGGGGCTGCGGTGCCTCGCCGGGCCGTCGCAGCACCTGCGGCTCCGGCATACCCTCGTCGAACGACGCGTCCCGCTTGCCCATCGTGAGCAGCGCCAGCTCGTCGGTGGGCCGCGAGGTCACCTGCGCCCACACCCGCAGCGCGGGGCGCAGCGGCGACGCGTCGTCGATCCGCGGCGTGCCGCCGAGTGGCGAGATCCCGCGGTAGAAGCCGTCGTCGTGGGTGACGTACGCGCCGCTGCGCAACACCGGCAGCACCTCGACGTCGTCCGGCCAGCCGGTCGCGATCCCGGCGGCCACCTGGTCGAAGTAGGCGCTGCCGCCCGCGGTCACCATGATCCGGCCGTCGAAGAACCCTTGCCGGGCAAGGAAGATCGTGAACGCGCGCACGCGATCGAGATAGGCGTCCACAGTGGACCGCGCGGTTTCCGATGAGTCGTGTGCGAGCGCGCCCTCGTAGCCGCCGACTCCGGCGAGCCGCACCGCCGGGCTCCGGCGCGCGGCCTCGGCGATCGCCAGCGCGACCTCGTCGTCGCGGGCGCCGGTGCGCCCGTGCGCACCGCCGAGTTCGACGAGCACGTCGACCTGCCGCCGCGCACCCGCGGCCACCAGGGCCTCCGTCATCAGCTCGACCCCGCGGACCGAATCGACCCAGCAGGTGAAGTCGAATCCGGCGTCGCGGTCCAGCTCCGCGGCCACCCAGCGCAGCCCGGCCGGATCGAGTAGCTGGTTCGCCAGCACCACCCGTGACACGCCGAACGCGCGGTACACCCGGAGCTGCCCGGTGTTCGCCGCGGTGATGCCCCACGCGCCGTGGTCGAGCTGGCGCGCGAACAGTTGCGGCGCCATCGTCGTCTTCCCGTGCGGTGCGAGCACGACGCCGTGCCGCGCGCACCAGTCCGCGAGCGTGCGCAGGTTGTGCTCGACCGCGTCGTCGTCGAGCACCGCGAACGGGCCGACGAAACCGTCACCCTCGCCGGGCGCGGATTCGAACAAACGGGGGTTTCGCTCGGCGGCCTCGGTCAGGGAGAGTCCCCACAGCGCGTCGGGCACCGATTTGAACCGCCAGTCGAGCCGCTCGTCCAAGAGCGCGTGGACTGCCGCGTGATCGATCGCGCCCGCGGTGCGGGAGGGCGGGGAAACCCGGGGTGAGGACACAGGCTCAGCTCCGTTGCGTGTGGTGCAACGCATGTTGCGCATTTTGAGTGCCATAGGTGTAGCATCCGGTTCGCGGCTGGTCAACGCTGAGCTGAAGGGGCGGATGTGCCAAAGGTGCTGTGTATCGGGGAGTCGATGGCGCTGTTCGTGCCCGGCGAACCGGGCCTCCCGCACGAGGTCCGCACGTGGAAGCGGACCATCGGTGGCGCCGAGTCCAATGTGGCCTGCAACCTCGCGGCGCTCGGCGTGCGCAGCGCATGGGTCAGCGCCGTCGGCGACGACCCGTTCGGCCGCGCGCTGCGCGACGAGATCGGTGCCGCCGGGGTGGACGTGCGCGCGGTCGCGATCGACCCGGCGCGCCCGACCGGGCTCTACGTCAAGGAAAGCGGCGCGCAGGGCAGCCCGGTGCGCTACTACCGCACCGGGTCGGCTGCCTCGGCGATGGGCCCGGACCTGCTCGGCGAACTCGATCTCGCCGGCGCCGACTTCATCCACCTGAGCGGGATCACCGTCGCGCTCTCGGAAAGCTGCCGCGAACTCGTCCGCGCGCTGCTCACCGCGCCGAGGGGCGGCGCACGGATCTCCTTCGACGTCAACTGGCGGCCCCGGCTCTGGCAGGGCCGTGATCCCGCCGTGCTCGCCGAATTCGCCAACCTGGCCGACGTCGTGCTCGTCGGCGATGACGAAGCCGCCGCTGTCTGGGGCGTCGCTGACCCGGCCGGGCTGCGCGAACTCCTGCCGGACCCGCCGACGCTCGTGGTCAAGCACGGAGAACGCGGCGCCACCCTCATCGAACGCGGCGCCGACGGAACGGACGCCGGCGCCGTCTTCGCACCCGCGCTGTCCGTCGACGTCGTCGAACCCGTCGGTGCCGGTGACGCCTTCGCCGCCGGGTTCCTCGCCGCCACCCTGCGCGGTGACGATCCGCGCACCCGCCTGCGCAGCGGGCACCTCCAGGCCGCCGTCACCCTGCGCACCCACGACGACGTCGCCCCGCCGCTGCCGCCCGAGGTCGTCGCCGGGCTCATCGACGCCGACACGGCGACGTGGAGCGCGGCGAGGCTGACCGGCGACGGGATGGTGCGCCGGTGAGCCAGAGCCTCGACCGCGCGCTGACCCTGATGGCCGAGCTCGCCACCGGGGCCAAGACGCTCGACCAGCTCGCCGAATCCGCTGGCGTGCACAAGTCGACGGTGCTGCGCCTGCTGCGCACGCTCGAGTCGCACCACTTCGTGCTGCGCGAGGGCACCCGGCACTACCGGCTCGGCAGTGCGCTGTTCGACCTGGCGAACCAGGCGCTCGAAGACCGCGACGTCCGCGAGGCCGCCGGGCCCGCGCTGGCCGCGCTCAACGACCGCACCGGGCACACCGTGCACCTGGCCAGCTTCGAGGACGGCGAGGTCGTCTACATCGACAAGTACGAGGGCCGGCACTCGGTGCGGATGTACTCGCGCGTCGGCAAGCGCGCGCCGCTGCACTGCACCGCCGTCGGCAAGGTGCTGGCCGCCGACCTGGCGCCGGCCCGCCGCGCGGAACTCGCCGGGTCGCTCGACTACGAGGCCAAGACCGGCAACACGATCACCACGGCGAGGGCCTACCTCGCGGAACTCGAACTCGTCGCCGAGCGCGGGTACGCGGTGGACAACGCCGAACACGAAGACTTCATCCACTGCGTCGCGGCCCCGGTCCGCGGCGCACTCGGTGGCGTGGAGGCCGCGGTGTCGGTTTCGGTACCGAAGGTCCTGCTGGACTTCGACGGGCTGCTCGCCCTGGTACCCGATCTCGTCGCCGCGGCGGAGGAGGCGTCCGTCCGGAACGGCTGGACGAAACAGCGCAGTGTCAACAAGAACAGCAGTGAAAGGGGATGACGATGGCTAAGGTCGCGATCAGCACGGAGGCGGCCCCCAAGCCGGTCGCCGCGTTCTCGCAGGCGGTTCGCAAGGGCAACCTCGTGCAGGTGGCAGGCCAGGTCGCGTTCGACCCGAAGACGGGCGACGTCGTCGGCGAGAACGTCGCGGACCAGACGCGGCAGACGTTCAAGAACATCGAGACCATCCTCGCCGAGGCGGGTGCGAGCATCGACGACGCGATCATGGTGCGCGTGTACCTGACCGACACCGCGCACTTCGCCGAGTTCAACGAGGTCTACAACACGCTGGTGTCCGAGCCCTACTCGGCGCGCACCACCGTCTACGTCGGCCTGCCCGCCCCGCTCCTGGTCGAGATCGACGTCCTCGCCGTAGTCGGCGACTGACGTTTCAGAAGGGGAGTTCGCGGTAGGCGCTCAGCGCGGGTTGCCCGCCGAGGTGGGCGTAGAGCACCTTCGAACCCGGCTCGATCTCGTGCCGTGCCACGAGATCGATCAGCGCTGCCGCGGACTTCCCTTCGTACACCGGGTCCGTGATCACGCCCTCGGTTCGCGCGAACGTCCGCATGGCCTCCATTGTGGACTCGCCGGGCACGCCGTAGGTGCCGGCGTGGTACCGCTCGTCGAGTTCCACATCGGACACTCCCAGAGCGCGCTTCACCCCGATCAGTTTCGCGGTGTCGCTGGCGATCCTCGCGACCTGTGCGCGGGTCTGCTCCGGCTTCGCCGAAGCGTCGACACCGAGGATTCGCCGGTCCTTTCCGGACAGCGCGGCGCCCGCGATCATGCCCGCCTGGGTGCTGCCGGTCACCGAGCACACCACCACGGTGTCGAAGAAGACGCCCAGCTCCCGTTCCTGCTCTTCGAGTTCGAAGATCCAGTTGGCGAAGCCGAGCCCGCCCAGCCGGTGGTCCGAGGCGCCGGCCGGGATCGCGTAGGGACGGCCGCCCGCGCGTTCGACGTCGGCGATCGCCTCCTCCCAGCCCCGCTTGTACCCGATGCCGAACGCGGCGTCGTTCGTCCTGATCCCGGCGCCGAGCATCCGGGACAGCTGGAGGTTCCCGACCTCGGCGTACTCGCCGTCGTCGCGGTCGACCCAGCGCTCCTGCACCAGCACCGCCTTCAGGCCCGCCCGCGTCGCGGCCGCCGCGACCTGCCGGGTGTGGTTGGACTGCACGCCGCCGATCGAGACCAGCGTGTCCGCCCCGGTCGCCAGCGCGTCGGCGACGAGGTACTCGAGCTTGCGCGTCTTGTTGCCGCCGAACGCCAGCGGCGAGTTGACGTCCTCGCGCTTCGCCCACACCTCGGCGCCGCCGAGGTGCTCGGTCAGCCTCGTCAGCGGGTGCACGGGGGAGTGGCCGAACAGCAACGGGTACCGCTCGAACGCGGCCAGTGCGGTCATGACGCTCCTTTTTCGGTGTCCAGCAACGGTTCCAGCTCCGCCCAGATCTCGCCTGCGACGCGTGCCGCCCCGGCCGTGTCGGCGGCGGCGATCGCGTCGATCAGCTCGTCGTGCCTGCGCACCGATCGCCGTGCGGGCAGGCTGGCGAACCGCGTCCGCTCCAGCCTGCGCAGCAACGGCGTGTAGCGCGCGAGCGTGTCCGCGACGGCGCGGTTGCCGCAGGCGCGGACCGGGATGCCGTGCAGCTCGTCGTCGGCGGCGATCGCGGCGGCGACATCGCCGTTCGCGACCGCTTCGGCGAACTCGGCGTTCGCGGCGCGCATCCCGGCGATCTCGGCCGCGCCCAGCCTCGGCAGTGCGGCGCGGACCGCGAACTCGTGCAGCGCGCGCACCAGGTGCAGCGCGTCGCGGACGTCATCGCTGACCGCGGGCGCCACCCGCGTGTAGCTCTGCGGCTTCGACTCGGCGAGCCCTTCGCCGACGAGCCTGGTCAGCGCCTGCCGCACCGGCGCGCGGGACAGCCCCAGCTCGGCGGCCAGTTCGCCGTCGCGCAGCGGGGCACCGGGAGGCAGCTCGCCTTCGACGATGGCGGCGCGGATCCGCTCGTACGCCTCGTCGCGCAGCAGGGTGCGGGGCACCGGCTGAAGTGAACTCACATCTGAAATGTTAGTTGACGGAAAGCCTCGGCGGAAGGGAGCTCCGCCGGGGGAGGGGTCAGTAGACGGGGCCGGTGTACTTCTCGCCGGGGCCCTTGCCCGGCTCGTCGGGCACCGCGGACGCTTCGCGGAACGCCTTCTGCAGCGACTGCAGACCGTCGCGCAACGGGCCCGCGTGCAGGCCGAGGTACTCGGCGGAGGACGTGACCAGCCCGGCCAGTGCGGTGATCAGGCGGCGTGCCTCGTCGAGATCGCGCCGGGGGCTCGAGTCCGGGTCCGGGTCGGCGAGGCCGAGGCGTTCCGCGGCGGCCGACATCAGCATCACCGCGGCCCTGCTGATCACCTCTACACTGGGGATGTCCTCGAGTTCGCGAACCGGCGGTTCGGCGCCCCCGGTGTCGCCAGGGGAATTTTCGGGCTGGGTAAAAGCGTTCTCCGGCACGTCTGGTACCCTTCCACGTGCGACCAGCCCCCGAGCAATCGGGGGCCGCAAGTGGAGCCCCGCTCCCACCCGAGTCGCCGCTGATCTTCCAGGCGGCCGGGTCCGGTCTCGCCACCACGGTGGGCGTCGGTCATGCCGAAGCACATCGGGCGAAGCGCCCGGGTCATCGCACCCGGACGTGATCGGAAACTGGGCCCCGCGTGCGAGCACATCGTTGCTCGCGACGGGGCCCGCGGTATGTGGGCACCAGGTCGAGAAACGAGCGCACCTTTCCACGGGGAAGGGCGCGCAAAGACAGTATTCCTCGGACCAAGGAGGCCCCATCAGCTCCGAGACGCGCATCAACGAGCGCATCCGCGTTCCCGAGGTCCGCCTTGTCGGACCCAATGGTGAGCAGGTCGGCATCGTCCGCATCGAAGACGCGCTCCGGCTCGCCCAGGAAGCGGATCTCGACCTCGTCGAGGTCGCCCCCCAGGCGCGGCCGCCGGTGTGCAAGCTCATGGACTTCGGCAAGTTCAAGTACGAAAGCGCGCAGAAGGCGCGTGAGTCTCGCCGGAACCAGCAGCTCACCGTCATCAAGGAACAGAAGCTGCGTCCCAAGATCGACCAGCACGACTACGAGACGAAAAAGGGCCACGTGTCCCGATTCCTCGCAGCGGGCAACAAGGTCAAGGTGACCATCATGTTCCGCGGGCGCGAGCAGTCCCGTCCCGAACTCGGGTTCCGCCTGCTGCAGAAGCTCGCGGACGACGTGACCGAGCTCGGCTTCGTCGAGTCGTCGCCGAAGCAGGACGGCCGGAACATGATCATGGTGCTGGCGCCGCACAAGAACCTGAAGGCGAAGCCGAAGGCGACCCAGGAACCCGTCGAGTCCTGACGCCGGCCACCCGACGCAGCAGTCAGCGGCACCCGGGATCCCGGGTGCCGCCGCAGGAAATGAGGACAACTATGCCCAAGATGAAGACGCACAGCGGGACGTCCAAGCGGATCCGCGTCACCGGCAGTGGCAAGCTGCGCCGTCAGAAGGCGGGCCGCCGCCACCTGATGGAGAAGAAGGCCAGCAAGGTCACCCGCAGGCTCGAGGGCACCACCGAGGTCGCTGCCAACGACGTGCCCCGCCTGAAGCGCCTGCTCGGGCGCTGACCTTTCCGACTTGCAGTAACCACCGGGGTGTTCTCGCCCCCTGAGATCGACAGGATGGACCCGTGGCACGCGTCAAGCGGGCGGTAAACGCCCAGAAGAAGCGTCGCGCAACTCTCGAACTGGCCAGCGGGTACCGCGGCCAGCGTTCGCGGCTGTACCGCAAGGCCAAGGAGCAGACGCTCCACTCGCTCAACTACGCCTACCGGGACCGTCGTGCCCGCAAGGGTGACTTCCGCCAGCTGTGGATCACCCGCATCAACGCGGCGGCCCGCGCCAACGGCGTCACCTACAACCGGTTCATCCAGGGCATCAAGGCCGCCGGTGTCGAGGTCGACCGCAAGATCCTCGCCGACCTCGCCGTCAACGACGCCGCCGCCTTCACCGCGCTCGCGGAGCTGGCGAAGCAGAACGTGACGACCGGCGAAGAGAAGAAGTCGGCCTGATCACCGGCGTGGTCCACGACGCGCTCGGACAACCCGGGGCGGATCCGTTCACCGAACGGACCCCCCGGGTTGTCGCTGCGCGGCGCCTTACCCGCAGGGCCGACCGCGAGAAGGCGGGCCGTTTTCTCGCGGAGGGCACCAACGCGGTCGAGCGGGCGCTCGTCCGCGCCTCGGGTGAACCGGGCTTCGTGCACGAGCTGTTCGTCACCGAACGCGCCGTCACCCAGTACCCCGATCTCATCGCACGGGCACGTGAACTCCGGGTGCCCGTCTCGCCGGTCACCGACCGCGCGGCCGCGGCACTCGCCGAAACCGTGACCCCGCAGGGCGTCGTGGCGGTCTGCGCGCTCGTCGACCGTCCACTCGAGACGGTACTGGCCGGTGCGGCCGGGCTCGTCGCGGTGCTCGACGGGGTGTCCGACCCCGGCAACGCGGGCACCGTGATCCGCGTCGCCGACGCCGCGGGCGCCTCCGCCGTCGTGCTGGCAGGCACCAGCGTCGACCCGCACAACGGCAAATGCGTCCGGGCCTCGGCAGGCAGCCTGTTCCACCTCCCCCTCGCGCGTAGCAGGGACACCGCGTCCGTGCTGGAAGCCTGCCGCGAGGCCGGGTTCCAGATCCTCGCCGCGCACGGCTACGCCGACACGGACCTGACCGAGGCCGACCTGTCCGTGCCCACCGCGTGGGTGTTCGGCAACGAGGCACACGGCCTCGGCCACGAGGTGCTCGCCGCCGCCGATCTCGGTGTGCGCATCCCCATCTACGGCCGCGCGGAGAGCCTCAACCTCGCCACCGCCGCCGCGGTGTGCCTCTACGGCAGCGCGATGGCGGCCCGCCACGCGCCGCCGGGCGCGGACCAGGCGAGGGTGACCGACAGTGGTCGAGGGCCGGTCGCCTAGAATCGTCAGGCGATCCTGCACGGGCTACCCCGCCCGCGTGAAGCCGCGAAAACCCCGTCACAGCGGACGCCGAGGAGCTATGTCCGGAGCCAACGAATCCCAGGACGCGAACCAGACCGGTGTGCTCGCGCCAGAGACCCTGCGTGCCGCGATCAAGAACGCCGAAGCCGAGTTCGCGGGTGCCGCGGACCTCGACGAGCTGGCGAAGGTCAAGCCAGCCCACCTCGGGGACAACGCGCCGCTGATGCTCGCGCGCCGCGAGATCGGCGCGCTGCCGAAGGCCGAGAAGGCGGACGCGGGCAAGCGGGTGAACGAAGCGCGCCAGGCGATCCAGGGCGCCTTCGACGACCGCCGCGCCGTGCTGCAGGCGGAGCGCGACGAGCGCGCGCTTCGCGAAGAGTCCGTCGATGTCAGCCTGCCGTGGGACCGGGTCCCGCGCGGGGCGCGGCATCCCGTCGCGGCCGTGGCCGAGCGGGTCGCCGACGTCTTCGTCGCGATGGGCTACGAGGTCGCGGAAGGCCCCGAGGTCGAGGCCGAGTGGTTCAACTTCGACGCGCTGAACTTCGGCAAGGACCATCCCGCCCGGCAGCTGCAGGACACCTTCTACATGGCACCGGAGGACTCCGGCCTGGTGCTGCGCACGCACACCTCGCCGGTGCAGGCGAGGACGCTGCTGCACCGCGACCCGCCGGTGTACGTGGTCTGCCCCGGCCGCACCTTCCGCACCGACGAGCTGGACAGCACCCACACGCCGGTGTTCCACCAGGTCGAAGGCCTCGCGGTGGACAAGGGCATCACGATGGCCCATCTCAAGGGCACCCTGGACGCGTTCGCCAGGGCCATGTTCGGCGAGTCGTCCAAGACCCGGCTGCGCCCGCACTTCTTCCCGTTCACCGAACCGTCCGCCGAGGTGGACGTGTGGTTCGAGGAGAAGAAGGGCGGCCCGGGCTGGGTCGAATGGGGCGGCTGCGGCATGGTCAACCCCAATGTGCTGCGCGCCTGCGGCGTCGACCCGGAGGTCTACTCCGGCTTCGCGTTCGGCATGGGCCTCGAACGCACCCTGCAGTTCCGCAACGGCATCCCCGACATGCGCGACATGGTCGAGGGCGACATCCGCTTCACCCTTCCCTTCGGAACGGAGGCCTGAGTGCGCGTCCCCGTGAGCTGGCTGACCGAACACCTCGAACTCGACGAGTCGGTCGGCACGGAGGAACTGGTGGCGGCCTTCGTCCGGATCGGGATCGAGGTCGACGACGTCCAGTCGCTCGAACCGGTCACCGGCCCGCTCGTGGTCGGCAGGGTCGCCGAGATCGAGGAGCTGACCGAGTTCAAGAAGCCGATCCGGTTCTGCCGGGTCGAGGTCGGCGAGGACGGGTCTGCCGAGGCAGCGGCAGGCGAGGACGACGAGGCGTCGGGCCTCACCGGGATCCGCACGCGCGGGATCATCTGCGGCGCCACGAACTTCGCCGAGGGCGACCTCGTGGTGGTGGCGCTGCCGGGCGCGGTACTGCCGGGCGGGTTCTCGATCGGCTCGCGCCAGACCTACGGCCGCGTCAGCGACGGCATGATCTGCTCGGTGCGCGAACTCGGCATCGGCGACGACCACAACGGCATCCTGGTGCTCTCGCCGGGCACCGCGAGCCCCGGTGACGACGCGAACAAGCTGCTCCAGCTCACCGACACGGTGCTCGAACTGACTCCCAGCCCCGACCGCGGCTACGCGCTGTCGATCAGGGGGCTGGCCCGCGAGCTGTCGAACGCGCTCGACGTCCCGTTCGGCGACCCGGCCCACCTGGAGATCCCCGAGGCCGAGGGCGACGCCTGGCCGGTGCGCATCGAGGACACCGTCGGCTGCCGCCGCTTCGTGATGCGCCGGGTGAAGGGCCTCGACACGGGCGCACCGTCTCCGTGGTGGATGCGGCGCAGGCTGATGCTCGCCGGTATCCGGTCCATCTCGCTCGCCGTCGACGTCACCAACTACGTGATGCTCGAACTCGGGCACCCGCTGCACGCCTGGGACACCGCTTCGGTCAAGGGGGACCTGGTGGTGCGCAGGGCGAAGCCGGGGGAGAAACTGACCACTTTGGACGATGTCGAGCGCGCGCTCGACCCGGACGACGTGGTGATCGCCGACGACACCGGCGCCGTCTCGCTCGCGGGCACCATGGGCGGTGCGGGCACCGAGATCGGCGACGCGAGCACCGACGTGCTGCTCGAGGCCGCACACTGGGATCCGGCCGCGATCAGCAGGACCGCGCGACGGCACAAGCTGTTCTCCGAGGCGGCCAAGCGGTTCGAGCGGTTCACCGACCCGCAGCTGTGCCCCGCCGCGGTCGAGCTGGCGGCGAAGCTGCTGCGCCAGTACGGCGACGGCAGCATCCAGCCGGGCCGGACGGACGAGGGCCAGGTCGAGCCGAACCCGCCGGTCACCATGCCGATCAACCTCCCGGACCAGGTCGCGGGCGTGCGCTACGAGCGCGGTGTCACGGCGCGCAGGCTGGGCCAGATCGGCTGCCGGGTCGCGGTGAGCACGAGCGACCACGGCGTCGCGATGGTCACCGCCTACCCGCCGAGCTGGCGCGCCGACCTGGTGCAGCCGGCCGACCTCGTCGAAGAGGTGCTGCGGCTCGAGGGGTACGACAGCATTCCCTCGACCCTGCCGACCGCCCCCGCCGGACGCGGTCTCACCGACGCGCAGCGCCGCCAGCGCTCGGTCGCGAGGGCACTGGCCGAGGCCGGGTACGCCGAGGTGCTGCCGTTCCCGTTCCTGTCGCCGACGGTGTGGGACGACCTCGCACTGCCGGAGGACGACGTCCGGCGCCGGACCGTCGCGGTGCTCAACCCGCTCGACGCGGACAAGGACCAGCTCGCCTCCTCGCTGCTGCCAGGACTGCTGGAGACCTTGCAGCGCAACCTCGCTCGCGGGGCGAAGGACATCGCCCTGTTCCACATCGGACAGGTGGTGCTGCCGCCGGAGTCCGCGGTCGCGGTCCCGGACCCCGGTGTGTCCGCGCGCCCTGGCGCCGAGGTGCTGGCCGCGCTCGAGGCGTCCGTGCCCGCGCAGCCGAAGCACGTCGCCGTGGTGGTCAGCGGGCAGCTTCGCCGTGCCGGCTGGTGGGGCGAAGGGGAGCAGGCGACCTGGGCCGACGCGGTCCAGGCGGCCCGTATCGTCGCGGCCGCGTCCGGTGTCGAGCTCACCACGCACGCCGCGGACCTGCTGCCGTGGCACCCCGGCCGCTGCGCCCAGCTCAGGGTGGGGGACTGGCCCATCGGGCACGCGGGCGAACTGCACCCGAAGGTGGTCGAAGCGCTCGGCCTGCCGAAGCGGGCCGTCGCGATGGAGCTCGACCTCGATGCCATCCCGCAGGCCGAGCGCAGGCCGGCGCCGTCGCTGTCGGCCTACCCGCCGGTGCTGGTGGACGTCGCGCTCGTGGTGGACGAGTCGGTTCCGGCCGCCGAGCTCGCGGACGCGCTCGCCGAGGGCGGTGGCGATCTGCTGGAGGACGTCTCCCTCTTCGACGTCTACACGGGCGAGCAGCTCGGCGAAGGGAAGCGTTCGCTGGCCTACAAGCTCCGGTTCCGCGCGCCGGACCGCACGCTGAAGGCCGACGAGGCGACCGCCGCCCGCGACGCCGCGGTGTCGGCGGCGGCCGACCGCTTCGCCGCCGCGCTCCGGGGCTGAAAGCGTTGCCGCGAAGCCGCTGACCTGGCCACCGCGCCGGGTCGGCGGCTTCGCCCTCAGGTGAGGTGCTTCATCGCTTCGCGCACCGAGAGCGGTGACAGGCCGGCGGGACCGCGGTGGGCCGAGACGAAGTCGCGCACCCAGTCCGGTGCGGTCCTCGCGTAGTCGCGCAGCGCCCACCCGATTCCCTTGCGCAGGAAGAAGTCCTTGTCGCCGAGCGTGGCCTCGACGGCCGCGGTGAGCAGGTCCGTGTCGGTCTCGCCCTTCGCACCCACCTGGCAGATGACCGCGGTGCGCCGCAGCCACAGGTCCTCGCCCGCCGCCCAGTCGAGCAGCACCGGGGTGACCGTGGCGCGCTCGGCGCGCAGGATCGGGCCGACCCGCCGGATCGCGATCTCGTCGACGTAGTCCCACCACGCCCCGGTCACGATCATTTCCCGGTAGAGCCCGAGCAGTTCGGCGTCCTGCCAGTGCCGGTAAGTGCGGTGGCCGGAGAGATCGATCGCGAGGTAGCGTTCCTCGCGGAATTCGGCCCGCCGCCACAGGGCGCGAACCGTTTCCGTGAATATCCCCCGATCGGTGAGCGGATTCGCCGCGAAGAGGCGCTTCGCGAATGCGCTGCGTGCCGGTTTGGGCACACCCCGGAACGGCATCTCGGATTTCATGTACCGCCGCATCTCGGGGGCTTTCACCGGATCGGCCAGTTCGGCCAGCCCGGCCTTCACGTCGGCGATCAACGAGGTGGAACCGGTCATGGTCAGGTCCTTTCGGGATGGTGCGCGCCCGGCCGCGGTGGACCTGGCGACGGCAGGGTGCCGCGTTCGGTCGCGCCGCGTGAGCGAGGCGGCGCAAACCGAATACCAACGAAAGATGGCTGGTGAAATTCGCGTCGTTCGGCGAGATTGTTCGGCAGTGTTGGTAGTTTCTGCTGCCGATACGCGACACGGGTCGACGAAAAGAGACAAAGTGAAACGATTCGCCGCCGCAGCCGCGGCAGCCGGTGTGGTCGCCGGTGGTCTCCTGATGGTTCCCTCGGCCACCGCGGCTCCCGCCGCGGCACCCGAGTTCAAGCCGGCCCCGATCAGCTGGGGGCCGTGCCAGACCGACCGCCTGAAGAAGGCGGGCGCGGAATGCGGTTTCCTCGACGTACCGCTCGACTACCAGCGGCCGGACGGGGCGAAGGCTTCGATCGCGGTGTCGCGCATCAAGCACAAGACGCCGCAGTCGCAGGGCATCATGCTGGTCAACCCCGGCGGCCCCGGTGCCTCCGGGCTCGGCCTGTCGACGCTGGGCTCCTCGGTGCCGGACAAGGCGGGCGAGGCCTACGACTGGATCGGCTTCGACCCGCGCGGCGTCGGCTCCAGCAAGCCCGCGGTGACCTGCGACGGGAACTACTTCGGCTACGACCGGCCCGACTACCTGCCGACCTCGCCGCAGCTCGAAAAGGTGTGGCGGGACAAGGCAGCCGGTTACGCGAAGGCGTGCGCCAAGAACGGCGCGCTGCTCGACCACATCAAGACCACCGATGTGGCCAAGGACATGGACAGCATCCGCAAGTCCCTCGGCGAGCAGCAGATCAACTTCTACGGCTTCTCCTACGGCACCTACCTCGGCCAGGTGTACAGCACGCTGTACCCGAAGAACGTGCGCCGCATGGTGCTCGACGGGAACGTCGACCCCCGCAAGGTCTGGTACCAGGCGAACCTCGACCAGGACGTGGCGTTCGACAAGAACATCAAGATCTACTTCGAGTGGCTCGCCAAGCACGACGACGTCTACCACCTCGGCAAGACCGGCAGTGCCGTGGAGCGGCTCTGGTACGCGGAGAAGAAGAAGCTGGACGCGAAGCCCGCCGGCGGGGTGATCGGCTCCGACGAGTGGACCGATGTCTTCCTGCAGGCCGGGTACTACGTGTACGGCTGGGTGGACATGGCCAACGCGTTCTCCGGCTGGGTGCACAAGGGCGACTGGCAGACCCTGAAGGGGCTCTACGACGACTCGAACCCGCCGGGTGACGACAACGGCTACGCGGTCTACAACGCCGTGCAGTGCTCGGACGTCCAGTGGCCGCAGAACTGGAACAAGTGGCGCATCGACAACTGGCTGACCCACTTCCGCGCGCCGTTCGAGACCTGGGGCAACGCCTGGTACAACGCGCCGTGCGTGACCTGGCCCGCCAAGTCCGGCAAACCGGTCGACGTCAACGGCGCCAAGGTGGCGGGTGCACTGCTGATCAGCGAGGAGCTGGACGCGGCAACGCCGTTCGCCGGCAGCCTCGAGGTCCGCAAGCGGTTCCCGAACTCGAGCCTGATCGGCGCGCCGGGCGGCACCACGCACGCCGGTTCGCTGAGCGGTGTCTCGTGCGTCGACGACCGGATCGCGGACTACCTCACGACCGGCAAGCTGCCCGCCCGCAAGGCGGGCAACGGCCCCGACGTCGAGTGCCCCGCGGTTCCGGCGCCGGAACCGGAAGGCTCGCCGTCGGCCAAGTCCGACAGCGGTGCGCAGGGCGCGGGCAAGCAGCCCGCGGAGCTGCGCGCCGTGCTGACGGCGCAGGCCGCGCACGCCTGATTCCGCGCTTCCCGCGCCCGGTGCCCCGGTCTCGTCGAGGCCGGGGCACCGGTCTGTCCGGCGCCGGTCCGCTGGCAGCCGGGTCACCGTCGCGCCTGCCACGCGAAGGGGCGCTCGTGGAACAGCGCGCCGCCGGGCCCGCCGGGCAGATGACGGGCGGTGAGCCGGGGGAAACGCCGCCGCAGCAACGGGAAGTCCGCTTCGGTGAGATGGCCCCAAGGCCGGTCCGGCGGGTCGATGCCGCCGATCGCCGCGGCCAGGTTGCGGGTGTCCGCCGGATCGAGCACCCGGTGCACGACGGTGGTCACCGCGCCGGCGCCCGCGATCTCCGCGTCGTCGACGTCCCACCGGGCCAGTACGTCCGGTGCGGCCAGCGCGCGCCGGTACTGGCGCCCGCCGCGCAGGAGCAGCCAGGACACCGCGTCCCGGAACTGCCAGCGGTCGATCCCGCCGAGTGCGATCCCGAACGCGGTCCAGAGGTCCCACCGGTACGCGCGCCGGTGCACCGCGGCGAGCGCGCGGTGGAACGCGAGCACCTCGCGGACCTCGCGGTCTTCCAGCAGCCGTTCGAGCCTGCGCACCCGCAGCGCGCTCTCCGGCGTGCCGAGTTGCCGGTTCAGATCGGCCACGCTGCCACGACGGGCGCTTCCGCGGCGGGCGATGCCGATCGCCCGCCAGAAATCCCGCTCTGCCATACCGTCCCCCTCGTACCGCCGTCACCACGTCACGGACTCCGGAGAACGGTAGGCGCGGGCACCGACAATTCCGGAGCGCAGCGCCCCGGACGCGGTGGGTGAGCGAAACTGTCGGTGCGGCGCACTAGCTTGCCGTCATGAACATCATCGAAGAGCACCGGACCGAGGTCCGGACGGGAAACATCACCTATTCCATCCAGCTGACCACCACGCCTGCCGGGGAGCCGGGAACACCGGCGCGCACCTCCATCAAGGTGCGCGGTGTCGGCGAGCGGGGTGAGCCGGTCGCCGACGGCGGGTTCGAGACGGACACCGCCGAGGTGACCACGGTCGCCGCGCTGCTGTCGGAGACCCTGCTCGCGCACGGCGGGATGGCGGGCGGTCGCCGAAGAGCCCGGCCGTCCGCCGAATCGCGGGGGCGCCCGTGGACCGCGGAGCTCGACGCCGATCTCGAACGCCGCTGGCTGGCCGGCGAGGGCATCGCCGAAATCGCCGCGGAGCTGGGGCGCACCCCGGGCGGGATCAGGGCGCGCCTGCCCAGGGTCGGCTGTGACCCCGAGCGCGCCGGCGAGTACCTGCCGCGCCCGCCGAGCAAGCGGCAGGAGGAGGCCGAGCCCTGGTGAGCACCGGCTCCGGGGCCGGGCGGGCCGCCTGAGCCACGGCAGCCGCACACCGGTGACCGGCCGCGCCGCACGGCGTGCCGGCCACCGGTGTGATCCTCGGTGACCTCGCGGATACCCCGATTGCTTAGGTTTGCATGGTCATGCATAATTATTCGCATGACGGTGAAGATCGCGATCGCGGGTGCGAGCGGGTACGCGGGCGGTGAGCTCCTGCGCCTGCTGCTCGGTCATCCCGAGGTGGAGATCGGCGCGCTGACGGCGGCCAGCAGCGCGGGCACGCCGCTCGGCGCCCACCAGCCGCACCTCGCCCCGCTGGCGGACCGCGTGCTGGCGGAGACGACGCCGGAAACGCTCGGCGGGCACGAGGTCGTGTTCCTCGCGCTGCCGCACGGGCACTCGGGGGAGATCGCCGCGCGGCTCGGGCCGGAGGTGCTGGTGATCGACCTCGGCGCGGATCACCGCCTCGCCGACGCAGCCGACTGGCAGCGCTGGTACGGCGGCGACCACGCGGGGCAGTGGCCGTACGGGCTGCCCGAGCTCCCCGGTGCGCGCCAGAAGCTGGCCGGGTCCAAGCGGGTCGCCGTGCCGGGCTGCTTCCCGACCGGCGGATCGCTCGCGCTGGCCCCGGCACTGGGCGCGGGACTGGTCGCGCCCGAGGTCACCGTCGTCGCGGTCACCGGCACCTCCGGTGCGGGGCGCGGCCTCAAGACGAACCTGCTCGGCTCGGAGGTGATGGGCTCGGCGCGCGCGTACGGCGTCGCCGGCGCGCACCGGCACACCCCGGAGTTCGCGCAGAACCTCGGCGCGGTCGCCGAAACGCCGGTCACCGTGTCGTTCACGCCGGTCCTCGCGCCGATGCCACGCGGGATCCTGACCACCGCGAGCGCCCCGCTGAAGTCCAGTGTGGACGGTGCCGCGATCAGGACGGCCTACGAGAACGCCTATGACGCCGAGCCGTTCGTGCAGTTACTTCCCGAGGGGAGCTGGCCCGCCACCGCGGCCACCCTCGGCTCCAACAACGTCCAGCTCCAGGTGGCGGTCGACGCGGACGCGGGACGGCTCGTCGCCGTCGCCGCGATCGACAACCTGACGAAGGGCACCGCGGGTGGCGCGGTGCAGTCCATGAACCTCGCGCTCGGCCTCCCCGAGGAGACCGGGCTCTCGACCGTGGGAGTAGCGCCATGACCGTGCCCGTGCGGCGCGACGCCGGTGTCACCGTGCCCGCCGGGTTCCGCGCCGCGGGCGTCGCGGCCGGGATCAAGGCATCCGGTGCGCTCGACCTCGCGCTGGTGGTCAACGACGGCCCGCGCGACGCGGCGGCGGGGGTGTTCACCCGCAACGTGGTGAAGGCCGCGCCGGTGCTGTGGTCGCGTGAGGTCCTCAAGCAGCACAGGCTCCGCGCCGTCGTGCTGAACTCCGGCGGTGCCAACGCGGCCACCGGGCCCGGTGGCTTCCAGGACACGCACGCCACCGCGGAGAAGGTCGCGGAAGTGCTGGGGTCCGGCGCGATCGAGGTCGCGGTGTGCTCCACCGGGCTGATCGGCGAGCGGCTCCCGATGCCGGCCGTCCTGTCCGGTGTGGACAGTGCGTCCGGTGCGCTGGCGGACTCGGCGGGAGCCGGCCTCGACGCGGCCACCGCGGTGATGACGACAGACTCCGTGCCGAAGCAGGCCGCCGCCGGGCATCCGGACGGCTGGCGCGTCGGCGGGTTCGCGAAGGGCGCTGGCATGCTCGCGCCCAACCTGGCCACGATGCTGTCGGTGCTGACCACCGACGCCGAGGCCGAGCCGGAGGTGCTCGACAGGGCGCTGCGCGCGGCCACCGCCGTCACCTTCGACCGCCTCGACGTCGACGGCGGCACCTCCACGAACGACACCGTGCTCGTGCTCGCTTCCGGGGCGAGCGGGATCCGCCCCGGCGAGGCGGCGCTCACCGAATGGCTCACCGCCGTCGCGCTGGACCTGGTGCTGCAGCTGCGCGCCGACTCCGAGGGCGCGACCAAGGACGTCGACATCGTGGTCACCGGTGCCGAGAGCGACGGCGACGCGATCGCCGTCGGGCGCACGGTCGCCGAGGACAACCTGGTCAAGACCGCGCTGTTCGGCTCGGACCCGAACTGGGGCCGGATCGCGATGGCACTGGGCAGGGCCGCCGCGCGGATCGACCCGGACCTGGTGTCCATCGCGATCAACGGGGTCACCCTGTTCGCCAACGGCACCACGGCCGCGGACCGGTCCGCGGCGGACCTGTCCGGGCGGGCCGTCGAGATCGTGATCGACCTCGGCTTGGGAGAGGCCGGGGCGACCGTCTACACGACGGACCTGTCACACGGCTACGTCGAAGAGAACAGCGCGTACTCGTCGTGACGCCGCCCGAGTCGCTGATCAGCGCCGACCGCAGGCTCGCCACCGCGGCCGAGAAGGCGGAGGTGCTCGTCGAGGCGCTGCCGTGGCTGCAGCGCTTCACCGGTGCCACCGTGGTGGTCAAGTACGGCGGCAACGCGATGGTCGACGACGACCTGAAGCGGGCCTTCGCGCAGGACATGGTGTTCCTGCGGCTGGCCGGACTGCACCCGGTGGTGGTGCACGGCGGGGGCCCGCAGATCACCGCGATGCTCGACCGGCTCGGCCTCGTCGGCGAGTTCAAGGGCGGCCTGCGGGTGACCACGCCGGAAACCATGGACATCGTGCGGATGGTGCTGGTGGGCCAGGTCAGCCGAGAGCTGGTCGGGCTGGTCAACGCGCACGGCCCGTACGCGGTCGGCATCTCCGGTGAGGACGCGCGGCTGTTCACCGCCGAGCGCAAACAGGCCACTGTGGACGGTGCGCTGGTGGACATCGGGCTGGTCGGCGAGGTGGCCGCGGTCAACCCGGACGCGGTGCTCGACATCGTGAACGCGGGCCGGATCCCGGTGGTCTCCACCGTCGCCCCCGACGCGGACGGCGTGGTGCACAACGTGAACGCGGACACGGCGGCAGGCGCGCTCGCCGCGGCGCTGGACGCCGAGAAACTGGTCGTGCTGACCGATGTCGAAGGGCTCTACGCGAACTGGCCGGACCGCTCCTCGCTGATCAACCAGATCCAGGTGGACCGGCTCGAGCAGCTGCTGCCGGGGCTGGCCAGCGGAATGATCCCGAAGATGGAGGCGTGCGTGCGCGCGGTCAGGGGCGGCGTCCGACGCGCGCACGTGATCGACGGCAGGCTGGCGCACTCGGTGCTGCTGGAAGTGTTCACCTCACAGGGGATCGGCACCATGGTGCTGCCGGAGAAGGGGATGGCGTGAGCGAGTTCAGTTCCAATGTGGACGGTCAGGAGCGCTGGCGGTCCGCGCTGATGGACAACTACGGCACCCCGGGACTGACGCTGGTCCGCGGCGAGGGCGCGCACGTGTGGGACGCCGACGGCACCCGCTACCTCGACCTGGTCGGCGGGATCGCGGTGAACGCGCTCGGCCACGCCCATCCCGACGTGGTGCGCGCGGTTTCGGAGCAGATCGCGGGTCTCGGCCACACGTCCAACCTCTACGTCAACCCGGTCACCGTCGAACTGGCCGAGGCGCTGCTCGACGTCACCGGGTTCGCCGGAAACGGCAAGGTCCTCTTCGTCAACTCGGGCGCGGAGGCGAACGAGGCCGCGTTCAAGATCAGCAGGCTCACCGGCCGCACGAAGATCGTCGCCTGCGAAGGCGCCTTCCACGGCCGCACGATGGGCGCGCTGTCGCTGACCGGCCAGCCGGGCAAGAAGACCCCGTTCGAACCGCTCGTGCCGGGTGTCACGCACGTGCCGTTCGGCGACGTCGACGCCCTGCACGCCGCGGTCGACGGCGAGACGGCGGCCGTGGTGCTGGAACCCGTGCTCGGGGAAGGCGGCGTCGTACCCGCACCGGACGGGTACCTGCACGCGGCACGCGAGATCACCAAGCAGACGGGCGCGCTGCTCGTGCTGGACGAGGTGCAGACCGGGATCGGCCGCACCGGCGCCTGGTTCGCCTACCAGCGCGCCGGGGTCGAGCCGGACGTGATCACGCTGGCGAAGGGCCTCGGCGGCGGGCTGCCGCTCGGTGCCGTGATCGGCGTCGGCGAGGCGGCGGACCTGCTCGAGCCCGGCCAGCACGGCACCACCTTCGGCGGCAACCCGGTGTGCTGCGCGGCGGGGCTCGCGGTGCTGAGGGCGATCCGCCGCGACGGCCTCATCGAGCACGTCGCCGCGCTCGGCAAGGACATCACCGCCGGTGTCGAGGAACTGGACCACCCGCTCGTCGCCGGGGTGCGCGGCGCGGGCCTGCTGCTGGGCATCGCGTTGCGCGAGAACGTGTCGGCGCGGGTCGCGAAGGCCGCGCAGGAAGCGGGGTTCCTGGTGAACCCGGTCGCGCCGGACACCGTCCGGCTGGCACCACCACTGATCCTCAGCGCCGGGGAGGCGGGGGAGTTCCTCGCCGCACTGCCCGCCGCGCTCGACTCCACCGCGAAGGACGCCTGATGCCCCGCCACTTCCTCCGGGACGACGACCTGACGCCCGACGAGCAGCTCGCCGTGCTCGACCTCGCCGACGAGTTGAAGGCCGACCCGTTCAAATCCCAGGCGCTGAAAGGGAAATCGGTCGCGGCGATCTTCGAGAAGAACTCCACCCGCACCCGGTTGTCCTTCGACGTCGGCATCTCGCAGCTCGGCGGCCACTCCGTGATCGTGGACGGCCGCGCCATGCAGCTCGGCCGCGAAGAGACCATCGAGGACACCTCCCGGGTGCTCTCGCGGTACGTGCACGCCGTGGTGTGGCGGACCTTCGCGCAGGCGCGGATGGACGCGATGGCGTCGGTGTCCGAGATCCCGGTGATCAACGCGCTGACCGACGAGTTCCACCCGTGCCAGGCGCTCACCGACCTCCAGACCATCCGCGAGCGCAAGGGGAAGCTCGCCGGGCTGACCCTGACCTACCTCGGCGACGGCGCGAACAACATGGCGCATTCGCTGCTGCTCGCGGGCACCACGGCCGGGATGCACGTCAGGGTGGTGTCGCCGGAGGGCTTCCAGCCGGACCAGGAGGTCATGCTGGACGCCAAGAAGCGCGCCTCGGACACCGGCGGCAGCACCACCGTCCTGGTCGACCCGCACGAGGCGGTGGACGGGACCGACGTGCTGGTCACCGACACCTGGACCTCGATGGGCCAGGAGAACGACGGCAAGGACAGGGTGGGGCCGTTCCGCGCGCTGCAGGTGAACGCGGCACTGCTGGAGCGCGCCGCGCCGGGTGCGATCGTGCTGCACTGCCTGCCGGCGCACCGCGGCTGGGAGATCACCGACGAAGTGCTCGACGGGCCCGCCAGCGCGGTGTGGGACGAGGCGGAGAACCGCCTGCACGCGCAGAAGGCCCTGCTCGTCTGGCTGATGGAGGCCGCGCGACGATGATCAGCAGGGCCGCCCGCAAGGCCAGGATCGCCGAACTGGTGTCGACGATGGCCATCCGAAGCCAGACGGAGCTGATGAACCTCCTGGCCGAAGACGGTATCGACGTGCACCAGGCGACTCTTTCGAGGGATCTGGACGAGCTGGGCGCGGTGAAGTTGCGGGGCGCGGATTCCGGTGCTCCGGTGTACGTGATCCCGGAGGACGGGAGCCCGGTGCGCGGTGTCCAGGGTGGCACCACACGACTGTCGAAGCTGCTCGCGGAGCTGCTCGTCTCGGTCGACGCGTCGGGGAACCTCACGGTGCTGCGCACGCCGCCCGGTGCGGCGCAGTTCCTGGCCAGCGCCATCGACAAGGCGGCGCTGGCCGAGGTCGTCGGCTCGATCGCCGGCGACGACACGATCGCGGTGATCGCCAGGGAGCCGCTGTCGGGAATGGACCTGGCACAGCGGTTCGCCGCACTGGCGCAGCGAGCGTCTACTTTGGACCTGAACGGTAGTGAGGAGAACAACGGTGACTGAGCGGATCGTGCTTGCCTATTCGGGCGGGCTGGACACCTCCGTGGGGATCGGCTGGATCGCGGAGGAGACCGGCGCCGAGGTGGTGGCCGTGGCCGTCGACCTCGGCCAGGGCGGCGAAGACCTGGAGACCATCCGGAAGCGCGCGCTCGACTGCGGCGCGGTGGAGGCCGTCGTCGCGGACGCCCGCGCGGAGTTCGCGGACCAGTACTGCCTGCCCGCGATGCAGGCGAACGCGCTCTACATGGACCGCTACCCGCTGGTTTCGGCGCTGTCGCGGCCGGTGATCGTCAAGCACCTCGCCGAGGCGGCCAAGTACCACGGCGCCTCCACCGTCGCGCACGGCTGCACCGGCAAGGGCAACGACCAGGTGCGGTTCGAGGTCGGCATCGGCGCGCTCGCACCCGATCTCAAGGTGATCGCCCCGGTGCGGGACTTCGCGTGGACGCGGGAGAAGGCGATCCAGTACGCCGAGGAGCGCAACCTGCCGATCGACGTGACGAAGAAGTCGCCGTTCTCGATCGACCAGAACGTGTGGGGCCGCGCGGTCGAGACCGGGTTCCTCGAGGACCTGTGGAACGCGCCGACCAAGGACGTCTACTCCTACACCGAGGACGCCACGGTCAACTTCCAGGCGCCGGACGAGGTGGTCATCACCTTCGACAAGGGCGTCCCGGTCGCGATCGACGGCGAGACCGTCACCGTGCTGGAGGCGATCCAGCAGCTCAACCGCAGGGCGGGCGCGCAGGGTGTCGGCAGGCTCGACATGGTCGAGGACCGGCTCGTCGGGATCAAGAGCCGCGAGATCTACGAGGCGCCGGGCGCGATCGCGCTGATCACCGCGCACCAGGAGCTGGAGAACGTCACGGTGGAGCGCGATCTCGCGCGCTTCAAGCGGACGGTGGACCAGCGGTGGGGCGAGCTGGTGTACGACGGCCTGTGGTTCTCGCCGCTGAAGGACGCGCTGGACACGTTCATCCAGAAGTCGCAGGAGCACGTGACCGGGGAGATCCGGATGGTGCTGCACGGCGGCACCGCGGTGGTCAACGGGCGGCGCAGCGAGGAGTCGCTGTACGACTTCAACCTGGCGACCTACGACGAGGGCGACACCTTCGACCAGTCGCTGGCCAAGGGTTTCGTGCAGCTCTGGGGCCTGCCCAGCAAGATCGCCGCCAAGCGGGACCTCGGAAAGAACTGACGACGCGGGTGCGCGTGGCACACGGCCGCGCGCACCCCCACAACGAGCAAAGGGAAGATCGTGAGCGGGAAAGAGCAGCCGGTGCAGCTGTGGGGCGGCCGGTTCGCCAGCGGACCGGCGCAGGCCATGGCGGCGCTGAGCGCGTCGACCCATTTCGACTGGCGCCTCGCGCCGTACGACATCGCCGGATCGCGGGCGCACGCCCGTGTGCTGCGCAAGGCCGGGCTGCTCACCGACGACGAGCTGACCGGGATGCTCGCCGCGCTCGACACGCTCGCCGGGGACGTCGCCTCGGGCGCGTTCACCCCGACGATCGCCGACGAGGACGTGCACACCGCGCTGGAACGCGGCCTGCTGGAGCGCGCGGGCACCGAACTCGGCGGCAAGCTGCGGGCAGGCCGTTCGCGCAACGACCAGGTCGCCACGCTGTTCCGGATGTGGCTGCGCGATGCGGCGCGCCGCATCGTCGACGGCACGCTCGACGTGGTCGATTCCCTTGTCTCCCAAGCGAAACGGCATCCCGAGGCCATCCTGCCCGGCCGCACGCACCTACAGCACGCGCAGCCGGTGCTGCTCGCGCACCACCTCCTCGCGCACGGACAGGCGCTGCTGCGGGACGTCGGCAGGCTGCGGGACTGGGACGCGCGCACCGCGGAGTCCCCGTACGGGTCCGGCGCGCTCGCCGGGTCTTCGCTCGGCCTCGACCCCGAGGCGGTCGCGGCCGAACTCGGCTTCGAAACCAGCGTGGAGAACTCGATCGACGGCACCGCGTCCCGCGACTTCGTCGCCGAGTTCGCGTTCGCGGTCGCGATGCTGGGCGTGAACCTGTCCCGGATCGCCGAAGAGGTGATCATCTGGAACACCGCCGAATTCGGCTACGTCACGCTCGACGACGCGTGGGCGACCGGCAGCTCGATCATGCCGCAGAAGAAGAATCCCGACGTCGCGGAGCTGACCAGGGGCAAGTCGGGGCGGCTGGTCGGTAACCTCACCGGGCTGCTGGCGACGCTGAAGGCGCAGCCGCTGGCCTACAACCGGGACCTGCAGGAGGACAAGGAGCCGGTGTTCGACTCCGTCGAGCAGCTCGAACTCCTGTTCCCCGCGATCGCGGGCATGATCGGCACGCTGACCTTCCACACCGAGCGCCTCGCCGAACTGGCCCCCGCCGGGTTCACCCTCGCCACCGACATCGCGGAATGGCTGGTGCGCCAAGGGGTTCCGTTCCGCGTCGCACACGAGGCGGCGGGCGAGAGCGTGCGCGTCGCCGAGGCGCGCGGCGCCGGGCTGGACGAGCTGACCGACGAGGAGTTCGAGAAGATCAACCCCGCGCTGACACCCGAGGTGCGGACGGTGCTCACCGTCGAAGGCTCGGTCCGGTCGCGCGACGCCAAGGGCGGCACCGCGCCGGTCCGGGTCGCCGAGCAGCGGGAGCGGCTGGTCGCCAAGGTGGCCGCCCACCGGGAGTGGGTCGAGGCCTGACGCGTTCGTCGGGTAGACAGGGACGGTGGGCATCGAACTCGACCACCTGGTCTACGCGACCCCCGATCTCGACGCGACGGTCGCCGAACTGCGGGCGGGCGGCGTGCCGCTGTCGCCGGGCGGGCCGCACGTCGGCGTGGGCACCCGGAACTTCCTCGGTGGCCTCGGCGAAGGGGCCTACCTCGAAGTGGTCGGACCGGATCCGGACCAGGACGATCCCCGTGCGCCGAGACCCTTCGGAATCGACGCGCTCACCGGCCCGCGCCTGGTCACCTGGGCCGCGCGGACCACGGACCTCGATCGTGCGATCGCCGACGCCGCCGAGGCCGGTCACGACGCTGGTGCCGCGGGGGAGATGTCCCGCGAACGACCCGACGGTGTGCTGCTGCGCTGGCGGCTCGCGTTCCCGCCGGACAACGCGGGCGGCGTGCTGCCGTTCCTGATCGACTGGGGTGCCTCGGCGCACCCGTCCGAGACCGCCGCCACGGGTGCCGTGCTCGGGTCGTTCGCGCTGGCACATCCGGATCCGCGCCGGATCGCCACGGTCCTGCGCGCGCTCGGCGCCGATGTTCCGGTCGAGCAGGGCGCCCCTGGTGTGACGGCCGTGCTCGGCCTTCCCGGTGGCGGCCGTCTGGAGCTGGGGGAGTGATGGCGGACCGGTTGTTCACCAGTGACGAACTGGCACTCGACCCGCTCGACCTGGCGACGGTCCTGCTCGGCTCGGTGCTGGAGTGCGACGGCCCGGACGGCACGGTCGCCGCGAAGCTCACCGAGGTCGAGGCATACCGGGGCGAGGACGACCCCGCCTCGCACTGCTACCGGGGCAGGACGCCGCGGAACCAGGTGATGTGGGGGCCCGCGGGTCACCTGTACGTGTACTTCGTCTACGGCATGCACTTCTGCGCCAACGTCGTCGGGCGCGAGGACGGTGAGCCGGGCGCGGTGCTGGTCCGCGCCGCCGAGATCGTCGACGGTGTCGAGCTGGCGCGCCGTCGTCGCAAGGCGGCGCGCCGTGACGAGCAGCTCGCGCAGGGGCCCGCGCGGCTGACCTCCGCGCTCGGCATCGGCCCGCAGCACAACGGCGTCGACCTGACCAGCGCCGCGTCGCCGGTCCGGCTGCGGCACGCCGAGCCCGCGGCGGTGATCCGGACCGGGCCGAGGGTGGGCGTCGCGGCCGCGATGGACCTGCCGTGGCGGTTCTGGGCCGACGGCGCGCCTTCGGTGTCGGCCTACCGGCGGGGCGGGAAGGTGCGCGCGCGTCCGCCGAAGGTGTCCTGACCGGCAAACCCGTTGGCGTCGCGATTTCGGTCTGGGCGAAGATGGTCCGCGTGAGCGAGCACATCCTGGACGAACTGACCTGGCGCGGCCTGATCGCGCATTCCACCGACGTCGGCGCACTCCGGCGCGAACTCGACCAAGGCCCTGTGACGCTCTATTGCGGATTCGACCCGACGGCGCCCAGCCTGCACGCCGGGAACCTGGTGCCGCTGCTGATGCTCAAGCGGTTCCAGCGAGCGGGGCACCGGCCGATCGTGCTGGCCGGCGGCGCGACGGGGATGATCGGCGACCCGCGCGACACCGGTGAGCGGACGCTGAACACGCTCGACGTCGTCGGCGAGTGGGCGGGCCGGATCCGCGGCCAGCTGGAGCGGTTCGTCGAGTTCGACGACTCGCCGACCGGTGCGCTCGTGGTGAACAACCTGGACTGGACCGGGCCGCAGTCGGTGCTGGAGTTCCTGCGCGACATCGGCAAGTACTTCCCGGTCAACACGATGCTGAACCGGGAGACGGTGAAGCGCAGGCTCGACACCGACGGCATGTCCTACACCGAGTTCAGTTACCTGTTGCTGCAGTCGCAGGACTACCTGCACCTCTACCGGGAGCACGGCTGCCGGCTGCAGATCGGCGGGTCGGACCAGTGGGGCAACCTGGTCGGCGGGGTGGACCTGATCCGCAGGGTCGAGGGCGGGGCAGCGCACGCGCTGACCGCGCCGCTGGTCACCGACGCCGACGGCCGGAAGTTCGGCAAGTCCACCGGCGGCGGCAACGTGTGGCTCGACCCGGAGCTGACCTCGCCGTACGCGTGGTTCCAGTACTTCGTGAACGTCGGGGACGCCGATGTGGTCCGGTACCTGCGGATGTTCAGCTTCCTGCCGTCCGAGGAGATCGACGCGCTCGCCGAGGACACCGAGCAGCGCCCCCATCTCCGTGCCGCGCAGCGCAGGCTGGCCGAGGAGTTCACCACCCTCGTCCACGGCGAGGAGCAGACCAGGCAGGTGATCGCGGCGAGCCAGGCGCTGTTCGGCCGTGGCGAGCTCGCGGAACTGGATCCGGCGACCCTCGACGCGGCGATGGCGGAGGTGCCGACCGGCGAGGTGGCGCTGGCGGCCGAGCCCACGATCGTCGACCTGCTGCTGTCCGCCGGGCTGGTGGACAGCAAGGGGGCGGCCCGCCGTGCGGTGAAGGAGGGCGGCGCGTACGTGAACAACCAGAAGATCGCCGACGAGGACTGGCGCCCCGGTCGCGACGACGCGTTGCACGGCGCGTGGCTCGTCGTCCGGAAGGGCAAGCGGAACACCGCCGGCGTGCGCCTGCTCGCCTGACCGGCCCCGAAACGGGGGGTGACCTGCGGTTTCGACCTTTAGGGACCCCCCTGTTTCAGGCCTGTTTCCGGCCGTGTAATGTTCTCTTCGTCGCCAGGGAGACCGGGCCGACGGGGAGAGCGAGAAGCCCCGGCGGAGCGGGTTACCGGGCGGAGAGCACGAACCAAGCTCCTGCATCGAACGTTGAGATGCGGTAGAGTGGGTGATCTCAACAACGTGGATGGCTAGCTACCCCCACTGGATCGTCTCGATCCGACGTCGGGTAGAGTCTCTCCTCGGAGTTACGAACAAAAAGAACTGCCTGGAACAATTCAGTATCGTACAAGATACCGTGTTGCTTGAGAACTCAACAGTGTGCTAGTGAACTAAGCCAGTAGAGCTTATGTATTAGAACCTCGTATGAGGTTCCTTTGAGATACTGTTCTTA